>DAIQND010000001.1:0-42804 GCA_036788555.1 Solirubrobacteraceae bacterium
GCCGGCGACCCGGGCGCCCGGGCACAGCCTCACACAAACGCCTCGCCCGGCAGCCCCGCGGCCTCCTGCCCCGCCACCCACCGCAGCACGCTCGCCCCTACGTCGGCCAGGAGCCCGTCGTGTCGGCCCCCCTCGCACCCCGGCCACACGGCAAGGAGCGGCGCGTACTCGCGCGTGTGGTCGGTGTGCGGCGCGGTCGGGTCCACCCCATGGTCGGCGGTCAGCACCAGCAGGTCGCCCTCGTCCAGCAGCGTCAGCCATTCGCCAACCGCGGTATCGATCTCGATCAGCGCCTCATGGAAGCCCTCGACGTCGTGGCGGTGCCCGTAGACCTGATCGGTCTCGACCAGGTTGACGAAGATCAGCCCCGATTCGGCCTCGCGCAGCAGCCGCGTGGTCTGGGCGATCCCCGCGGCATTGGTCGCGCCGGGGTGCTTGACGTCGACTCCGACGCCCGCGAACAGATCGTGGATCTTGCCCACGCCGTGGACGACCACCCCGGCATCCTGGAGCTCCTCGAGGTAGGAGCGGGCCGGTGGCAGCACCGAGTAGTCCCGCCGGCCCTCGGTGCGCCGGAACGACCCCGGCGCACCCTCGAACGGCCGCGCGATCACCCGGCCCACCGCGTGCTCGCCCCTCATCACCCGCCGCGCGGCCGCGCACGCCGCCTGCAGCTCCTGCTCCGGCATGACATCGACATGCGCCGCTATCTGCGCCACCGAGTCGGCCGAGGTGTAGAGGATCGCCTCCCCGCTCTGCAGATGGTGGGCGCCGAAGGCCTCGATCACCTCGGTGCCGCTGAACGGGCGGTTACAGCAGAAGCGAAGGCCGGTGGCCTGCTCCAGGGCGCTGATCACCTCAGGCGGGAAGCCGTTCGGGTAGGTGGGCAGCGGGTCGGCCGGCACCACCCCCATGAGCTCCCAGTGGCCGGTGGTCGACTCCTTACCGGGGCCCAGCGGCCGCAGCCGCCCGTGCACCGCCGGCCGCGAGGCCGGCTGCACCCCCCGGATCGGCTCGATCGACCCGAGGCCCAGACGCTCGAGCGTCGGCAATCTCAGCCCGCCGACCTGCTCTGCCAGGTGCACGAGCGTGTTCGATCCGGCGTCACCGTATACGGCCGCGTCCGGGAGCTCGCCGATGCCGCAGGCATCCATGACGACCACGATCGCCCTACGCACGGCTCTGGGTTTGCGCCCGAACGATCGCCGCCATTGATGAAGACCACGTTAGGGCTTGTTGCTCGATGTCCCTCCCCCTGTCTAAGGTTCCGCGATCCGTACTGGGACGAAAGGAGAAGCTGTGACTGGGAGGCGTACGAGATTACGCGGCCTCGGTGTTCTGGCGATTGTCGTGCTCGGGCTCGTGGTGGCCGCGTGCGGGAGCAGCAGCAGCAGCAGCAGCTCGGTCGGTGGCGGCAGCAGCTCCACCAGCACGAGCTCGTCGAGCTCATCGAGCGCCGGCAAGTTCAAGGTCGGCCTGGTCACCGACATCGGCGGCCTCAACGACCACGGCTTCAACCACCTGTCCTATGAGGGGTTGCTCCAGGCCGAGTCTCAGCTCGGCGTCCAGGGTACGGTTCTGCAGTCCAACTCGGGGGCTGACTACATCCCGAACCTGAGCAGGCTGGCCGCCGCCGGCAACAAGCTGGTGATCGCGGTCGGGTTCCTGATGGCCCAGCCGCTCCAGCAGGTCGCGCAGAAGTACCCGAACACGCACTTTGCGATCATCGACAGCCCGGGCGGCACGGCTCCGGATACCGCCAAGAACATCGAGGGGATCGACTTCGCAGAGCAGCAGGCGGGCTACCCGGCCGGGTACCTGACCGGGCTCTACCTGAAGGCGCACAACTACACGACCGCCTCCACGGTCGGCGGCCAGAGCATCCCGCCGGTGAACCTGTACATCGCAGGTTTCCAGGCGGGCGTCAAGGCGGCGGACCCGTCGGCGAAGCTGCTCAACGCCTACTCGCAGAACTTCACCGATGAGTCCTCGTGCAAGGAGCTCGCGCTCAATCAGATCAACGCCGGCTCCAAGGTGGTCTTCCAGGTCGCCGGGGCCTGCGGGCTCGGCGTGATCTCGGCCGGCGTCCAGACCCATACCCAGGTGATCGGTGTCGACGCCGACCAGGCATACCTGGCTCCGACCCTCGTCCTGACCTCGGCGGAGAAGATGGTCAACACCGGCGTGTTCACGGCGATCAAGGACCTGCAGGCCGGCCAGTTCTCGAGCAATCTGCAGGAGAACATCTCCAACGGCGGAGTGGGGATCGGCAAGATCGATGCCGCCGGCGCGCCGTATCAATCCCAGATCAACAACGTGATCTCGCAGATGAAGGCCGGAAAGATCAATCCCCCCACCACCCTCCTGGTCAAGTAGTCAGACGCCACCCGCCGTGCCGCAGTCAAATCCCCCGGCCCTCGAGCTGAGGGGAATCACGAAGAGGTTCGGCTCGGTCCTCGCCAACGACCGAGTCGACTTCGACGTGGTGCCAGGTGAGGTCCACGCGCTGCTCGGTGAGAACGGGGCGGGCAAGTCGACCCTCATGTCGGTCCTCTACGGGCTGTACAAGCCCGATGCGGGCGAGATCCTGATCGACGGCCGGCCGGTGGAGATCGGCTCGCCATCGGCCGCGATCGAACTCGGGATCGGAATGGTCCACCAGCACTTCATGCTGGTTCGCGTGATGACGGTGGCCGAGAACATCGTGCTCGGACAGGAGCCGAGCCGCCGGGGGATGCTCGACCTGAAGGCGGCCCGGGCGCGGGTCCGCGAGCTCTCCGAGCGCTACGGCCTGCAGGTTGACCCCGACGCGCGAATCGAGGACATAACCGTCGGGGCCGAGCAGCGGGTGGAGATCCTCAAGGCGCTGTACCGAAACGCTCGGATCCTCGTGCTCGACGAGCCGACGGCCGTCCTGACCGCGCAGGAGGTCCGAGAGCTCACCGGCGTGCTCGCCCGCCTCAAGCAGGACGGAGCCGCGATCGTGTTCATCTCTCACAAGCTCGGCGAGGTGCTCGAGGTCGCGGATCGGATCACGGTGCTCAGGCGCGGCCGGAAGGTGGATACGGTCCCGCGCCAAGGGGCGACCGAGCGAAGCCTGGCGCGCCTGGTTGTGGGCCGCGACGTGATGCTCGCGCTCGACAAGACCCCGTCCCAGCCCGCCGCTCCGCTGCTCGAGGTGCGTGACCTCCACGTGCGCGACGACCGGGACCTCGAGAAGGTCTCCGGACTCTCCCTTTCGGTCCGCGCGGGCGAGATCGTGGCGCTCGCCGGGGTTGACGGCAACGGGCAGCAGGAGCTGGTCGATGCGATCACCGGGATGCGCGCGCCGGAGTCCGGCGCGGTGGTGATCGACGGTCGGGACATCGCCGGGCGGGGGGTGCGAGCGGCAACCGAGGCCGGCGTGGCCCACATCGCCGAGGACCGCCACGTCCGCGGCCTGGTGCTCCCGTTCACGCTGGCGGAGAACCTCGCGCTCCGGCAGTACCGATCGCCGGAGCTCAGCCCCCACGGGTGGCTGCGCCTGGGTCACATGAAGGAGCGCGCCAGGGAGCTGCTGGCCGAGTTCGACGTTCGCGGCGGCGGAGTCGAGACGTACGCGGCGGCGCTCTCGGGCGGCAATCAGCAGAAGGTCGCGGTGGCCCGCGAGATCGCGTCCGATCCCAAGCTGCTGGTGGCCCACCAGCCGACGCGCGGCCTGGATGTCGGCGCGATCGAGTTCGTGCACCGCCGGCTGATCGAGGAGCGCGACAAGGGCCGCGCCGTGCTGCTGGTGTCGCTCGAGTATGAGGAGGTTAGGTCGCTGGCCGACCGGATCCTCGTGATCTACGAGGGTAAGATCGTGGGCGAGTTCCCGCCTGACGCAAGCGAGGAGGAGCTGGGGATAGCGATGACCGGGGGCAGGACGCAGACTGCTCAGGAGCCGCGGTGAGCCTCCTCGAAGAGGAGCTCCAGGCCGAGGCCGACGAGGCCAAGGGCGCAGCGGCCCGCTCGCCCGCGGCGCTGACTGCGTTCCGGCGCGGTTTCGGCGGCGTGGCCGTCCCGATCCTCACGACGGTGATCGCGTTCATCGCCGGCGGGCTGATCGTGCTGGCGACCGGCCACAACCCGATTTCGACCTACTCCTCGATCTTCAACGGGACCGGCCTCAACTGGCTGTTCCCATGGGTCAGCGGGTCCGAACGCGCGACCGCGGCCGGGAACCTCCAGCAGACGCTTCTGCAGGCCACGCCGCTGATCCTGGCGGGCCTCGCGGTGGCGTTCGCGTTCCGCGCCGGCATGTTCAACATCGGCGGCCAGGGCCAGTACACGGTCGGAGGGATCGTCGCGGTGTGGGTCGGCTCCTCGTTCGCCGGGATGCCGCCGGTGCTCCACATCATCTTCGCGATCCTCGCCGCAGCCGCGGTGGGCGGTGCGTGGGCCGGGATCGCCGGTGTCCTGAAGGCGGCCACCGGCGCCAACGAGGTGATCTCGACGATCATGCTCAACTGGATCGCCATCTGGCTCGGGGTGTATTGCTTCCAGCTTGGCGGACCGCTGCACAACCACTCGATGCCCTCGACGCCGGTGTCGAACAATGTCGTCGCCGGCGCGAAGCTGCCGGTCTTCTGGGGCAGCGCCTCGCTCCAGGGCCTCGACGTCGGGATCTTCATCGCGCTCGCGCTCGCGGTCCTGTTCGCCCTGTTGATCAACCGAACACGGCTCGGCTACGAGGCCCGCACCGTCGGCTTCAACCCGGAAGCGGCGCGTTATGCCGGGATGAACGTCGGCGCCACCTGGATCCGCGTGATGCTGATCTCTGGCGCTTTTGCCGGCGTGGCGGCGTCGCTGGACATCCTCGGCTGGAAGTTCAACCTGTTCACGAACGACATCCAGATCTCGCAGATCGGCTTCTACGGGATCGCGGTGGCACTGCTCGGCCGCAATACGGCCGGCGGTACCGTCGCAGCCGCGGTGCTGTTCGGGGCACTGTTGACCGGCACCTCGAATCGCAACATCAACTTGAGCATCGACCCGACGCTGGTCCAGTACCTGACGTTCATGATCGAGGGCATCATCATCGTGCTCGTCTCGACCGACGTGATCACGCTGCGGCTGCTCAAAGGTGGGCGGCGGATCGCAGTCGCGCTCGGGCGCAGGTCTTCCGGGGGTTCCGGCGCGGGCCAGGAGCGAGACCGATGAGCGTGGGGACGATCGCCGTGGCGCCCGTGCGGGGCCTGTCGCCGAAGCATGTCGGGATCGCGGGCATGGTCCTCGGCGCGATTGCCTGGGTGATCACGATTCCGCCGTTTGGGGTCCGCGGGATGGTGCCGTCGATCGTGCTTGCCGCAGTGGCCGTGTTGGCCGGTGCGTGGGCGATCGCCGGGCGCGAGCGCAAACTCGGAATCGAGGCGATCCTGATCGCGCTGCTCGCCGTGGCCGGCGCTGCTGCGTCAGCGCATTCGGGGGTCGCGACGCTCAGGTCCGTGTTCACCTGGTCGGCGCTGGTGGCGGCCACGCTGCGGTATGCGACGCCGCTGTTGTTCGCGGCGCTTGGCGGACTGATCTCCGAGCGCAGCGGAGTGTTCAACATCGGACTCGAGGGCATGATGCTGATGGGCTGCTTCTGGGGCATCTACGGGGCGGACCTGCTGCACTCCTGGGTCTGGGGCCTGCTCGTGGCGATGGTGTCGGGGGGTGTGCTGGCGCTGATTCACGCGGTCTTCTCCATCCACCTGCGCGCCAACCAGATCATCAGCGGCACGGGAATCAACTTCCTGGCCCTCGGGATCACCGGCTACTTCCTGGAGTACCACTACGGGCCCAATGGCACGCCGCTGAACATCTCGATGGTCCCCAACGTCCACCTCGCGTTCCTCCGACACGTTGGATTCTTCGGAACGGCGTTTGGTGACGCGAACCTCATGACCTGGATCGGGCTGGCGCTTGTGCCGACGCTCACCTTCTTGCTGTTTCGGACTCGCGGCGGCCTGCGGCTGCGGTCGGTGGGCGAGATGCCGCGAGCCGCGGACACGGTGGGGCTCCCCGTGCTGCGAATTCGCTACCTGGCCGTGGTCGCCTCCGGCATGCTCGCGGCGCTCGGCGGCGCCTACCTCTCGGTCGGCTTCGTCGGGTCGTTCAGCAACGACATGACCAACGGCCGCGGCTTCATCGCGCTGGCCGCGGTGATCTTCGGCAAGTGGAAGCCATGGGGCGCCCTGTGGGCGACGCTTCTGTTTGGGCTCGGGAACGCCCTGTCGGACCGGGTGTCCAGCGTGAATCCAACGCTCGGGACGCTGTTCGAGGCGCTGCCCTACGTTCTCACCCTGGTCGCGGTCGCGGGGTTTGTCGGCCGCTCGCGGGCGCCGGCGGCAGGCGGCATTCCGTACGTGAGGGGGTAGGCGAACCGATGGCCGTCGCCCGCCTGGCCCTGACCAGCCTCGTCGACGGCGAGGTGCGCCTGAGCGATGAGGTCGAGCTCTACCAGCGCACCTACACGACGCTGCTGCGCTCGAGCGGCGAGACCCAGCTGCGCGTGCTCGAGCCCTCTCACCGGGCGATGGGGTCGAGCCTGCATCCGCTGGCGGCCAGCGAGGAGCTCGATCTGGGCGCGTTCCTGTATGCCGTGCGCCGGCTGCCCGACGGGATCATCGGCGCCCACCTGGTGATCATGGGCCAGGACGTCGGCGCGCTGACCGCCAGCGGCATCCCGGTCGAGTCCTGGACGGAGGCAGAGGCACCGGCCCGGCGCCGGCGCTGGTATGACAGCCGCAGCGGCACGCTGGCGGTGCTGATGGCCAGCGCCTCCGATGTCGACGACCTCGTGCCGACGCTCGTCGCGCTTCAGATCGAGTGGAACAAGATCCGCGTGCGGCAGCGGGCTGCGGGCTGGCCGAAGGGCGGTGACGTGCCAGCGGAGGAATGCGCCCGTGAGCTCGGCGGCAGCGCCGAGGACTGGGCGCGGCTGCGCAACGCCTGGGGCGAGAGGTTCGCCGAGCGGATGGAGCTGATCGCCGAGCAGCGCATGGCGCTGCGGATCCGGATGCTGGGCGGAACCCACACCGGCTACGCCCGGCTCACCCGCCGCTGGTGGGCCCCGGTGAGCGCCGAGCTGGCGTTCGAAGGGCTAGCCGAGCGGCCCCTGTACTTCGTCTCCTCCAACACCCACAGCCTGGTCAACATCGTCACCGGGATCGCCCGCGACCGAGGCCCCGAGCTGGTGGCGTTCGTCGAGCAGATGGACGAACAGGACATCCTCCGCCAGGAGCTCGCGCGCTTTCGCCAGGGGCACACCGAGGGGTCCTGGGAGAACTTCCTGTACTTCGTCGCGCGGCTCTACTTCAGCGCGCGCGGTGAGGCGGGCGCAGCCGAGCGGCGCGCCGCCGAGCAGGCGAAGGGCGTCACCCACCTGCGCAGCCAGACCGCACTCCGGGTGCCCGCCCAGGTGCTCCCGCTGTCGGCCCTCGACGCGCAGGCGATCGACCCGCGGGTGGGCGAGGTCGACGCCGACGCGCTCGCCCACAGTGGCGCGGTGATCGTCAACATCGACTACCCGCTCGGCGTCGCCGCGTACAACATCCTGCGCGAGGTGGCGGTCGACCGCTCGACGCTGCGCGGCGTCTACGTCCTCGGCAAAGCGGCCACGCTCAACGCCGACGTCGGCGACGTGATGATCTCGAGCGTCGTTCACGACGAGCACACCCGCACCACCTACTGGCTCGACAACGCCTTCAGCGTCGACGACCTAGCCGCCGACCTGCGCTTCGGAACCGGCCTTGACAACCAGCGCGCGGTGACGGTCAAGAGCACGTTCCTGCAGAACCGCTCCTACCTCGAGTTCTATTACCGCGAGGCGTTCACCGTCGTGGAGATGGAGGCCGGCCCTTACTGCGCCGCGGTCTACGAGATCGCCGACGCCGACCGGCATCCGGTCGGCGAAGCGGTCAACTTCTCAAAGCTCCCGATCGACCTGGGGATCATCCACTACGCCTCGGATACTCCCTACACGCAGGCCCGCACCCTGGGCGCCCAGGGTCTCAGCTACTACGGGATGGACTCCACCTACGCCTCCTCGCTCGCCATCCTCCGGCGGATCCTGCACCTCGAGGGCGTGCTGTACGAGGGCGGCGAGGACTAGATCGCCCCCTGGCGCACCCCCGGCTGCCCGCCGCGGTACTCGGTGGGGAACTCGAGCCGCCGCCCGGGGATGCTGGCGCCGCGATCGCTGTACTTGCCCAGCGGCAGGATCACGCGTCGCCAGGCCGAGAGAAGCATCGTCATCGCGCCGACGTACCAGGCGGCGCAGGCGCCGACGATGAAGAACCATGCGGCGACGTCGGTCCAGGTGATGTCTCCGCTCCACAGCCCGACGCACAGGATCAACGACCCGATGCCAACCGTGAACAGGAGGAGCAGAAGCGGGAAGTTTCCATGCTTGCGGGAGAGGGCGGCGATCGCGCCGAAGGTGGTGAACAGCCCCAGCGGGATGAACCAGATCGCAAACGCCGGTTGTGCTGTGGACAGCGGCGCGATCGTGATCGCTCCGGTGGCGCCGAGTGCCTGAATGATCGCCCACGCCATCCAGTAGGTGCCCCACATGGTGAGCAGTGAGGATGCGACGTAGTCACGGGCTTTGAACGACCAGATCCCCGCCGCGAACTGGACCAAGCCGCCCAACACCCCGTTGAACACGAAGAAGTAGACGGGGCTGTGGGGGTTACCCCACCAGTGCAGGATCCAGGTGGAGAGCACCATCGTCGAGCCGAAGAACCCCCACAGTCCGAGGGTGACCGGCGGCGCGATCGGCTGCAGGAACACGGTGAGCGGCGCGCGGGCGGCGGAACTCTGCGAGTTCGACGCTCCATTGGGATGGCCGGTGCTGCTGGTTTTCATGATCGAACCTCCTTCACGCTATTGCCCGGCCTTGACGCCCGGCTCGCCCTGCGGGTGCTCGATCGGCGTCAGCGGTGTGGCGCCGAATCGGTTTTCCTCAGCTCGCCAGCTGAGGTGCGGCAACACCACGCGCCCATACAGCGCATCGAGCATGAACGCGGCTCCGTGGTAAATGAACAGTGCCGCCGCGGCCACGAAGATCCACCCGGCGGCGTGTTGCCATCCGGCCGATCCGGCGATCAATCCCGCCGAGGCGATCGTGGCCGCTGCGCCCGCAATGCCCTGGCTGATGAACTGGGCCGGGCTCCGCGCCAGCGCCGCGAACGCGGTCGTCCACGTGATCACCGCCATGTAGATAAACCACTGGCCGATCGGCTCAAAGCCATGCGCGAAGAGAGCCAAGGTGAACACGTGCGCGACGTCCATCAGCCACAGGAAGCCGTAGGCGATCCAGAACCCGCCCCACACTCCGAAGATCGACGCACCAACCGCATCGCGCGCCCGATAGCTCCACATTGCGGCGGCGAGCTGCCCAAAGCCCGAGAACAGCAGCAGGAAGGGGAAGATTACGGCCGCGCCCTTGGCCGCGCCCAGCTCGCCCGCGAACCACACGCCGAAAAGCAGGAAACCGGTCGCTCCGGCGAAATGCCCGAGGACCGTCGGGGCGGCGATCGGCTGGAGGAAGATCGAGGTCCGAACGGCGTCTGGGTCCGGCGCGTGGGCCGCTTGTGGCTCAGCCAGCGTGCTCATTTCTCACCTCACCTAGCTGGAGGGGCTGACGACAATCGGGAGGGTTACCTACCAATCGGTCACTCAGACGGGCCCGGTCAGAGACCTAACGGGTGAGCCGAGCTTGTACTAGCGCTTACTGGGGGTGGCCGGGGGGCGTGAGCTGCGGGTAAGCCCTCTGGCGAATCCCAAGGCACGAGGAGTGACATATGGCCCGCAGCCGGACTGCATCTGACCAGTTAGTCGAGCGCTTGGTGGAATGGGGGATCGACACCGTCTTTGGCCTTCCCGGAGACGGGATCAACGGGGTGATGGAGGCGTTGCGCACCCACCAGGACCAGATCCGGTTCATCCACGTGCGCCACGAGGAGACGGCCGCGCTCGCCGCCTGCGCCTACGGGAAGTTCACCGGCCGTCCGGCGGCGTGCCTGGCCACCGCCGCTCCGGGCGCAATCCACCTGATGAACGGGCTCTACGACGCGCGCATCGACCAGGCTCCGGTGATCGCCATCACCGGCATGACCTACCACGACGTGATCGGCACCCACTACCTGCAGGACATCAACCACGATGCCGTGCACCGCGACCCGTGCGTGTACAGCCAGCGGATCATGGGCGAGGCTCACGTCCTGCCGGTCGTCGACATGGCGGTCCGCTCGGCGATCTCCGGCCGCGCGCCGGCGGCGATCGCGATCCCGATCGACATCCAGTCCGGCGAGGCGGTATCAGGGGATCGCTCGATCAAGAACGTCGAGGGCCACGCAACCGTGACCTCGATCGACGGCCGGCGGATCCCGCCGCGGGAGCGCCTGGAGCAGTCGGCGGAGATCCTCAACGCCGCCTCGAGGCCGATGATCTTCCTCGGCGCCGGCGCCCGGGGCGCCGGCGAGGAGGTGGAGCAGGTGGCCGAGAGGCTGGGGGCGCCGATCGCCAAGGCGATGCTCGGCAAGGACGCGGTTCCCGACGACAGCCCGTACTGCGTCGGCGGCTACGCGATGGTCGGGACGCGCCCCGCCCAGAATGCGCTCAAGAGCTGCGACGCGATCCTGATCATCGGCAGCTCGAGCCCCTACATCGAGTTCCTCCCCGAGCCCGGCTCCGCCCGCGGCGTGCAGATCGACGACCGCCCCGAGCGGATCGGGCTGCGCTACCCGGCCGAGGTGGGGCTGGCCGGCGACGCCAAGCTCACCCTCCAGGAGCTGCTGCCGCGTCTCGAACATCACTCCGACCGCTCCTTCCTGGAGAAGGCGCAGGCGGAGATGCGCGACTGGCGAGCGCTCCAGGAGCAGCGCGCCAACGACAGCGAGCCCGGCGGCCCGATCATTCCCGACGCCATCCCCTACCACCTGGGCCGGCACCTGCCCGAGCGCGCGATTCTCTGCGGCGACTCGGGGACGGTCACCACCTGGGCGGCACGCACCGAGCTGCGCCGCGGCCAGATGTTCTCCTTCAGCGGCACGATGTGCTCGATGATGGCCGCGCTCCCGTACGCGATCGGGGCCCAGGTCGCCTACCCCGACCGTCCGGTGGTGGCGCTGACCGGTGACGGCTCGCTGACCATGATGATGGGCGAGCTGGCGACGCTCGCCCAGTACAACCTGCCGGTCAAGGTGCTGGTCATGCGCAACGACGTGCTGGGGCTGATCAAGTGGGAGCAGATGGCCTTCCTCGGCAACCCCCAGTACGGCGTGCAGCTCTCGCCGGTCGACTTCGCCAAGGTGGGAGAGGCGTGCGGGATTCGCGGCGTACGGATCGAGGATCCCGCGCGGGTCGGCGACCAGCTCGCGGAGGCGCTGAGTGCACCGGGTCCAGCGCTGATCGAGGCGATCGTCGACCCGAACATGATGCCGATGACCCCGACGATCAACATCGAGCACGCCAAGGGGATCGCCTGGGGCCTGGCCCGCGGCGAGCCCAACCGCGAGCGGATCGCGCTCACGATGTCGCGTGTGCTGGCCCGGGAGATGAGCTACGAGACCAGTCCGGCCGGCGTGCTGACCCGGGCCAAGGAGCGAATCGTCGGCGGCAACGGCCATTCGGGCGGCGACGGCCACCCGTCCGACGGCGACTGACGGGCGGCGGCAATGGCAGTCCTGGAACAGACGCGCCTCACGCGGCGCCCGGCCGGCGTCGAGGAGATCGACGGGCGCGCGCTGGCCCGCGAGCTCGCGCGCGAGGTCCGCGGCGAGGTCCGGTTCTCGGCCGGCAGCCGCGCGCTGTACGCCAATGACGCCTCGGTTCATCGGCAGGTCCCCATCGGCGTGGTGATCCCTCGCGACGCCGCCGACGTGGTCACGGCGGTGGAGATCTGCCGAGGCCGGAACGCCCCGCTCGGAGCCCGCGGTTGCGGGACCGGCCTGGCCGGACAGACGGTCAACGAGGTGGTGATGCTCGACTTCTCCAAGTACATGAACCAGATCGTCGAGCTCGACCACGAGCGCCGGTTTGCCCGGGTGCAGCCCGGAGTCGTGCTCGACCGCCTGCGCGAGCGCGCCGAGGAGCACCAGCTGACCTTCGGTCCCGACCCCGCCACCCACACCCGCTGCACGCTGGGGGGCATGATCGGCAACAACTCGTGCGGCACCCACTCGATCATCGCCGGCGTCACCGCCGACAACATCGAGTCGCTCGACGTGCTCCTGTACGACGGCACCCGCCTCACCCTTCCCTGCGCGGTGTCCGAGGAGGAGCTCGAGCGCACGATCGCCGCCGGCGGGCGCGTGGGCGAGATCTACTCCCGGCTGCGTGACCTGCGCGACCGCTACTCGGAGCTGATCCGCGAGCGCTACCCCCGGATCCCGCGCCGGATCTCCGGCTATAACCTCGACCGCCTGCTACCCGAGGGCGGCTTCAACCTGGCGGCGGCGCTGGTCGGGACCGAGGGCACCTGCGGGCTCGTGCTCGAGGCCCAGTGCAAGCTGATTCCCAGCCCCCAGCACCGCTCGCTGGTGCTCGCCGGATACGAGGACTGCCCCGCGGCAGCCGACCAGGTGCCGGCGGTGATGGAGTTCGGCCCGATCGGCCTGGAGACGTTCGACCGCCAGCTCCTCAACAACGAGCTGCGCAAGGGCTTCAAGCGCCATCCGGAGCTGCTGCCCGGCGGCGGCGGGTGGCTGCTGGTGGAGTTCGGCGCCGACAGCGCCGAGGAGGCGGCCGAGCAGGCCGAGCGCTTCGCCGACGCGGTGCGGGCGGGCAAGGTGGGCAGCCATCTCGGCTTGAAGGTCTACGAGGACCCCGACCAGATCGCCCAGGTCTGGGAGATCCGGGAGGGGGGCGTGGGCAACAGCAAGGTCCCCGGCGAGCATCCGGGCTGGCCCTCCTGGGAGGACGCCGCCGTCGCCCCCGAGGATTGTGGCAACTACCTGCGCGACCTCGAGCGGCTGTGCGACAAGCACGGTCGCAGGATCTCCTGCTATTTCGGCCATATCGGCCACGGCTGCGTGCACACCCGGATCGACTGGGACTTCCTCACGGCCGAGGGCCTTCGCAACTATCGCGCGTTCATGGAGGACGCCGGGGATCTGATCGCGAGCTACCACGGATCGCTCTCCGGCGAGCACGGCGACGGCCAGGCGCGCGCCGAGTTGCTGCCGAAGATGTTCGGTGGTCCTGAGCTGATCCAGGCCTTCCGCGAATTCAAGGCGATCTGGGACCCGGACTGGAAGATGAACCCGGGCAAGGTCGTCGACCCGTTTCCGCTCGACACCAACCTGCAGATGGATCCGACCTACCGGACCCGCCAGCTCAGCACCGAGTTTCGCTTCCCCGGCGACAACGGGAGCTTCGCCGCCGCCGCCGAGCGCTGCTTCGGGGTGGGCGCGTGCCGCAGCCAGGAGGGCGTCATGTGCCCGAGCTATCAGGTCACGCTCGAGGAGCAGCATTCCACCCGGGGGAGGGCTCGGCTGCTGTTCGAGATGATGCGCTCGGACTCGATCGAGGATGGGTGGCGCAACGAGGAGGTCAAGGAGGCGCTGGATCTGTGCCTGGCGTGCAAGGGCTGCCTGCACGAGTGCCCCGTCCGGGTCGACATGGCCAGCTACAAGGCCGAGTTCCTCTCGCACTACTACCGCGGGCGGGTGAGGCCACGCCAGGCCTACGCGCTCGGCCTGATCCGCTGGGAGGCGCGCCTGGCGTCGCGTGCGCCGGCCCTGGCGAACCTGCTCACGCAGCGCCAGCCGTTTGCCGCGCTCGGAAAGCGCCTGGCGGGAATCGCTCCCCAACGGACGATGCCGGCGTTTGCGCCGCGCACGTTCAGGTCCTGGTTCGGCCAGCGGGCCGCTGGCGCGGCCGGCGGCAACGGCTCGCAACCACGTCGGGTCGTGCTGTGGGCGGATACGTTCAACGACCACTTCCATCCCGAGGTGGCGATCGCGGGCCTCGAGGTGCTGGAGGCGGCGGGGTTTGAGGTGGTCGTACCCGAGCGGCCGATGTGCTGCGGGCGCCCGCTCTACGACTACGGGATGCTCACGCTCGCGCGTCGCCTGCTTCACGACGTGCTTGACGGGCTGCGCGCGGAGATTCAGTCCGGGACGCCGGTGGTCACCCTCGAGCCGAGCTGCGGCGCGGTGTTCCGCAACGAGCTACTCAACATGCTCCCCGACGATGAGGACGCCAAGCGGCTGGCCCGGCAGACGTTCACCCTGGGCGAGTTCCTGGCGCAGCACGGCGGCGAATGGGAGATGCCCCAGCTGGACCGCAGCGCGGTGGTGCACTTCCACTGCCATCAGCGCGCGACCAGTGACACCGACTGCGATCGGCGGGTGCTCGACCGGCTGGGGCTCGATTACGAGGTCCTTGACGACGGATGCTGCGGGATGGCCGGGTCGTTTGGCTATGAGGCGGGCGAGCGCTACGAGGTGTCGGTCAAAGCGGCCGAGCAGAAGCTGCTGCCGGCGGTGCGCGAGGCCTCGCCGCACACGCTGATCATCACCGATGGCTTCAGCTGCGCCTCGCAGATCGAGCAGCTGTCGGATCGCGGCGCGCTCCACCTGGCGCAGGTGATCCAGATGGCCCTGCGCGACGGGCCGAACGGACCGAGTGCAGCCCTTCCGGAGAAGCGCTACTCGGCGCCGCCGCACGCCAACGGCAATGGGCGTGAGGCCAAAGCCGCGATCGCCGCGTTGGCCGCCGCGGGTCTCAGCGGCGCGGCGCTGCTGGCGCGGCGGCGATCGGCGGCTTGATCGCGCCGGCCAAGCGACGGACCCTCACGCCCCGTCCCGACGGCGGACCCTCACGCCGCGGCCCCGCGATGGGTCATCGCCTGCAGCGCCCAGCCGTTACCGTCGGGATCCTTGAAGAACACGAAGCTTCCCCACGGGAAGACCTGGACGTCACTGACGTCCACCCCCCGCTCAGCGAGCTCCGCGCGGCTCGCCTCGGCATCCTCGACGACCATCTGCAGGCCATCCAGCGAGCCGGGGGTCATCTGGTGCGCGCCTGAGGTGAGCGCGATCGAGCAGGCGGATCCAGGCGGGGTGAGCTGGACGAACCGGAGCGCGTCTGAGACCCGGTGGTCGACATCGTCGCGGAAGCCCACCTTCTCGACGTAGAACACCTTCGCCCGGTCGATGTCCGATACCGGCACCTGAATCAGCTCGAGCCGCATTTCGCTTCCCATCTCGGACCTCCTTTCGGCAGGTGGCTAACCTGTCATCCGTATAGTATCTAAATATTTTAGTACCTAAACGATCATTTGTCCACACGGAAATCGAAGAGCGATCTCCTCGCCGAGCTGATCCGCGAGTTCAGGGCAACCGGCAACCAGGACCAGGCGTTTGACACCCTGGCGGCCGAACGTCTGGGGGTCAGCGAAACCGACCTGCACTGCCTGAACATCGTCGAGAACGCCCGCGGGCTCAGCGCCGGGGATCTGGCCAGACAGTCAGGACTCACGCCCGGCGCCATCACCGGGGTGATCGATCGGCTGGAGAGAGCCGGGTATGCCCGGCGCGTCCGCGACCCCGACGATCGCCGGCGCGTGACAGTCGAGGTCACGCCGGCTTTCTACGCGGCCGCCGAGCGCATCTGGGGCCCGGTGGCGGCGGACTGGCACGCCACGCTCGCCAAGCAGTTCTCGATCCAGGAGCTCGAGCGGATCATCGACTTCCTCCGCGCGACGCTCGAGGTCGGCCGCCGGCACACCGACCGGCTCCGTGAGATGGGGTGAGCTCGCGCTGCTAGGCCCCCACCGGGTGCCAGGCCGTCTTGAGCTCGCTCACCGCGTCGAGGCGCAGGAGTGAATCGGCCACGGCGTCCCCGTAGCTCGTCGCCGCCGAGGCGTGGCGCACCCGCTTGATCGTCTCGGCGGCCAGGCGGTCGAGCTCGGCTGAGAGCTCGGCTTCGCCGGCGGCGTCGACGATCGCGTTCAGGTCACGATGGGCGCCGAGCGCGCCGGCCAATTCGCCGCGGCGCCCGCACAGCAGGTTGACCACGCCGCCCGGAATATCCGAGACGCCCAGCACCTCGCCGAGATCGAGCCCCGGGAGCGGGTCGGCCTCCGACAGGATCGCCACCGCCACGTTCCCCGCCGCGAGCACCGGCGCCAGCTCGGCGACCAGGCCCAGAAGCGCCGGCCGGTCCGGTGCCACCACCCCCACCACGCCCGTCGGCTCGGGCACCGAGAAGGACAGAAACGGCGCGGCCACCGGGTTGATCCCGCCGAGCACGGGCTGGAGCTTGTCGGTCCAGCCCGCGTAGTGCAGCAGCACGTCGACCGATGCCGCGACCTCATCCGGGCCCGCCCCCAAGCGCTCCCCCCGCGTCTCCAGCGCCTCGGCCGCGCGGTAGAGGATCTGCCCGCGGTTGTAAGCGGTGCGGGCGGCCCAGGGCGCCGCGGCCTTCCGGGCGGCGCCCATCGCGTCCCGCACGTCCTTGCGAGACGCGCGCGGGATGTTAACCGTGCGCCCGTTCGGGGCGGTGGCGCGGTCATAGCGGCCGGCCTCCGAGCGCACGAACGCGCCGCCGATCCACAGCTTGTAGGTCTTGCGGACCTCGAGGCGGCCGGACGTCACCGCACGACCCTCGCGCGACTCACCGCACCACCCTCAGATATGGCCTCAGCCCGGCCGGACCCCCCTCGCGCCCGAAGCCGGACTCCTTGTAGCCGCCGAAGGCCGCGGTCGGGTCGAAGTGGTTATACGTGTTCTGCCACACCACGCCGGCCCGGAGCGCACTCGCCACCTCGAACGCCTTGGCGCCCTTGTCGGTCCAGATCCCGGCCGCCAGCCCGTAGCGCGAGTTGTTGGCCTTCTCGATCGCCTCAGCCTGCGTGCGGAATGTGAGCACCGAGACGACCGGCCCGAAGATCTCCTCGACGGCGATCCGGTGCGCCGGCGAGACGTCGGTGAACAGCGTCGGGGCAAACCAGAAGCCGCGGTCGGGGAGCTCGCAGGCGATCGTCCGTCGCAGCGCCCCCTCGTCCTCGCCGGCGGCGACCAGCGACTCGATCCGCTGGAGCTGCTCGGCGGAGTTGATCGCGCCCACGTCGGTGTTCTTATCCAGCGGATCGCCGACCCGCAGCCGGCCCATCCGCCGCCAGAGCCGGGCCACCACCTCCTCGCGCACGCTCTCCTGGATCAGCAGCCGCGACCCGGCGCAGCACACATGTCCCTGGTTGAAGAAGATCCCGTTGACGATCCCCTCGACGGCCTGGTCGAGCGCGGCGTCCTCGAAGACGATGTTGGCCGACTTGCCGCCGAGCTCGAGCGTCAGCCCCACCTGGCGCCCGGCCAGCGCGGCCTGGATCTCCCGGCCGACCGCGGTGGAGCCGGTGAAGGCGATCTTGTCGATCCCGCGCGTGCGCACCAGCGCGGCGCCGGCGCTCCCATCGCCCGGAAGGATCGACACCACGCCCGCCGGGAGCTCGGCCTCCTGGCAGATCTCGGCCAGCAGCAGCGCGGTCAGCGGCGTGGTCTCGGCGGGCTTGAGGATCGCGGCGTTACCGCAGGCCAGCGCCGGCGCGAGCTTCCAGGCCGCCATCAGCAACGGGAAGTTCCAGGGCACGATCTGACCCACGACGCCGTAGGGCTCGACCTCGCGCGCGTTCACGCCATAGCGGAGCTTGTCCGCCCAGCCCGCGTAGTGGAAGAAGTGCGCTGCGGCCAGCGGGATGTCGAGGTCGCGTGACTCGCGCAGCGGCTTGCCGCCGTCGAGCGTCTCGGCCACCGCCAGCTCCCGCGCGCGCTCCTGGATCAGCCGCGCGATCCGGAACAGGTACTTGCCGCGCTCCAAGCCGGGCAGCGCCGCCCATGCCGGCTGGGCTGCCCGCGCGCGCTGGACCGCGCGCTCGACGTCCGCCGGCCCGGCCCATGCCACCTCGGCGATCTGCTCCTCGGTGGCCGGGTTGATCGTGGCCACGTAGCGCGCCTGCGCCGGCTCGCGGAACTCGCCGTCGAGGAACAGCCCGTAGCGCTCGCGCAGCCGCAGGTGATCGGCGGACTCGGGCGCCGGGGCGTAGTCCCAGACGATGCTGGTGCGGGTTTCGGTGGTCATTCCCTGGAGAAGTCCTCGGAGCGGCCGTAGCGGCCGGTCTGCGTCTTGGCGTACTGCATAAGGAGATCATTGAGCACGGACGAAGCCCCGATCCGCAGCCGTTCGGGAGTCAGCCACCCGTCCCCCAGCGTCTCCTTGACCAGCACCAGCCGGTGCAGCGCCGCCCTGCTGCTCGACACCCCGCCGGCGGCCTTGAAGCCGACGATCCGCCCGGTGCGCTCGGCGTAGTCGCGGATCGCCTCGAGCATCACCAGGCACACGCCGGGCGTGGCGCCGCTGGCCGCCTTGCCGGTTGACGTCTTGATGAAGTCCGCGCCGGCCTCCATCGCCAGCATCGAGGCGTGGCGGACGTGGTCGTAGGAGCCGAGCTCGGCCGTCTCGAGGATCACCTTCAGGCGCGCACCGCCGCAGCGCTCCCTGACGGCGACGATCTCCCCCATCACCCGCGTGTCGTCGCCGGCCAGGAACGCCTCGCGGGAGATCACCATGTCGATCTCGTCCGCCCCCGCCGCGACTGCGTCCTCGGTGTCGCGCAGCTTGGCCTCCGGCGACACCTGTCCCGCCGGGAACCCGGTGGCCACCGAGGCCACCCGGACGCCGGTGCCCTGCAAAGCCTCGCGCGCCACCGCGACCAGCGACGGGTACACGCACACGGCGGCTACCGAGGGGATCTCCGGCATCGCCGGCGCCGGGCACACCGCCTTGGCGCACAGGTGCTTGACCTTGCCGGCGGTATCGGCGCCCTCGAGTGTCGTCAGGTCGAGCATCGAGACGGCCAGCCGGATCCCCCGCTGCTTGGCCGTCGTCTTGATCGAGCGCTTGCCGAGCTGCGCCGCGCGCTCCTGCACCCCCACTCGGTCCACATGCGGCAGGCGCCGGATCACGAGGCGAGGCTACTACGCGCCCGCGGCCGATTACCCTCAGCAGCGGTGAAACGCGTGCTCGTCTTCTGCGGCTCCAGCCCGGGCCGCCTCCCCGAGTACACCGAGCGCGGCCGCGAGCTCGGGGGGCTGATCGCGCAGCGCGGTCTCGAGACCGTCTACGGCGGCGCCAGCATCGGGGTGATGGCGGCGGTCGCCGACGGGGCGCTGGCCGCCGGGGGCAAGGTGATCGGCGTGATTCCCCGGCGGCTGCTCGAGTCCGAGATCGCGCACGCCGGCCTCACCAAGCTGCACATCACCGAGACGATGCACGAGCGCAAGGCGCTGATGAGCGAGCTGTCTGACGCGGTGGTCGCGCTCCCCGGCGGAACCGGGACGCTCGATGAGCTGTTCGAGCTCTTCACCTGGAGCCAGCTCGGGCTGCACGACAAGCCGATCGGCCTGCTCGATGTCGCCGGGTACTGGCGGCCGCTGCTGGCGTTCCTTCACCACGCGGTTGACGAGCGCTTCCTGCGCGAGGAGCATCTGGAGACGCTGCTGTTGGAGGAAAGCCCCGCGTTGCTGCTCGACCGGCTGGCCAGCCACCAGCCCAGACGGCTTGACAAATGGCTTGACCGCGGCGATCAGACGGTGCCGAACACCCGGTCACCGGCATCGCCCAAGCCCGGACGGATGTAAGCGTTCCCGTCGAGCTCGCGGTCGACTGCGGCGGTCCAGATCACGACCTCGGGGTGCTCGGCGCCGACGGCCTCGATCCCCTCGGGCGCGGCAACCAGGCACACGAGCTCGAGCTGACGGGCCCCCGCGCCCTTGAGGTGGTGCAGCGCGCGGACCGCGCTCCCGCCGGTGGCGAGCATCGGATCGAGCACGTACACGCGGCTTTCGGGAATCCCCGGAGGCAGCCGCTCGTAGTAGTGGATTGGCACGTGCTCCTCCTCGTCGCGATAGATGCCGACGTGGCCGACGCGGGCTTCGGGCAGCAGGCGCAGGAATCCCTCGACCATTCCCAGTCCCGCCCGCAGGACCGGGACGACGGTCACCTCCTCACGCAGCCGCCGCCCCTGCGTGGTCTCAAGCGGCGTCTGAATCTCCACGTCTCTGAGCGGGAGCTCCCGCGCCACCTCGACCGCCATGATCGCGGCGGCCTCGAACAGCGCTTGGCGGAACGCGCCGTGCGACGTGCCCCGCTCACGCAGCACCGACAGACGATCGGCGAGCACCGAGTGCTCGACCAGGTTCAGCGTTTGCGCCACTGACGCGACTCTATAGCGCGGCGAGCAGCGCGGGCGCGGCGTGAGACGCTCGAGCACCGCGGCTGATCCTGCGCGGGGGCGCGAGTGGATAAGCTCGCCCGCCGATGGCGCTTGTCAACGTCGAGCTCAAGGCGCGCGACCCTCGACCCGACGAGACCGCCGCCCGGTGCGTGGCGCTGGGGGCGCAGGACATGGGGATCCTCACCCAGCGGGACACCTACTTCGCGGTCCGGCGCGGACGCCTGAAGCTCCGCGAGGAGCACGAGCGCGGCGGCGACCTGATCGCCTACGGGCGCGCGGACGAGTTCGAGCCGACCGAGAGCACGTACGTCCTGGCCCCTATCTCCGAGGCCGGGCCGATGGCCGAGGCGCTCGACTACGCGCTCGGTCCGCCCGTCGTGGTGGTGTCCAAGCGGCGGCGGCTTTTCATGTGGGACGGCGTGCGGATCCATCTCGACGAGGTCGATGACCTGGGCACGTTCCTCGAGTTCGAGGCGGTGGTCGAATCCGGCGCCGGCGAGACGGCGATCGCCGAGGCCCACGAGAAGCTGGCGCGGCTGCGCGCCGAGCTCGGGGTCCGGGACGAGGCGCTCGTCGAGGGGGGTTACTCGGACCTGCTGCTCGACGCCCCCCAGGTGCTGCTGCGCGCCGCCGACGCCGCGATGCGCAACGCCTACGCGCCCTACTCGGGCTTCAAGGTCGGAGCCGCGCTGCGGGCCGCCGGCGGCGCGGTCTACGCCGCCGCCAACGTGGAGAACGTCGCCTACCCGCAGAGCCAATGCGCCGAGGCCTCGGCGATCGGGGCGCTGGTCGCGGCCGGCGAGTCGACGATCACCGCGGTCGCCGTCGTGGCCGAGCGTATGGAGCACTGCCCCCCGTGCGGCGGCTGCCGCCAGCGGCTGGCGGAATTCGGCAGTGCCGACACCCCGGTTCACCTGGGGCGCCCGGGCAGCGCACCGCAGACGCTCACGCTCGCGGAGCTGCTTCCGGAGTCGTTCGGGCCCGAGGCGCTCGCGGGGTGAGCGACGCCGCCTCGGTGCTGGCCGCCCGCGGCCTCGCGCCGCCACGGATCGGGGTGGTGCTCGGCTCGGGACTCGGTGCGGTGGCCGAGGCGGTCGAGGAGCCGGTGGTGGTCGCCTATGACGAGCTTCCCGGGTTTCCCCGGCCGAGCGTCGCCGGACACGCGGGGCGGGCGGTGCTGGGCTTTCTCTCAGGCGTACCGGTGGCGGTGCTCCAGGGCCGCGCGCACCTCTACGAGGGCGGGGACCCCGACGCGCTGCGGGCACCGGTGCGGGCGCTCCGCGCCGCCGGGGCCGAGATCCTGGTGCTGACGAACGCCGCCGGGTCGCTGCGCCCCGAGGTCGGAGCGGGCAGCCTGATGGCCATCACCGACCACATCAACCTGACCGGCGCCAACCTGCTGATCGGGCCAAACGAAGACGCGCTTGGCCCGCGGTTTCCCTCGCTGCGCGACGCCTACGACCCTGTCCTCCGGGCCGAGCTGCATGCAGCGGCGGCCGAGCTCGGGATCCCACTCACAGAGGGCGTCTACCTCGGCGTCAGCGGTCCCAGCTTCGAAACGCCGGCCGAGATCCGCGCCTACCGGGCGCTCGGCGCCGACGCCGTGGGCATGTCCACCGTGCAGGAGGCGATCCTCGCCCGCCACTGCGGCCTGCGGGTCGCGGCCGTGTCGGTGATCACCAACCTCGCCGAGGGCCTGAGCGAGGAGCCACTCACCCACGAGCAGACGCTGGGCGCCGCGCGCACCGCCGCCGCCGAGCTGGCGCGCCTGCTGCTCGCGTTCATCCCGCGCCTGACCGATGCTCGTCGCTGAGCTCATCCGCCGAAAGCGTGACGGCGGCGAGCTCTCGGCCGGGGAGATCACCGAGCTCGTGCGCGGCATCACCGATCAGAGCGTGACCGACGCCCAGGTGGGCGCGCTGGCGATGGCGATCTTCCTGCGCGGGATGAGCGCCGCCGAGCGGGTCGCGCTGACCGGCGCGATGACCCGTTCCGGCGACGTCCTTCACTGGAGCGCAGCCGGCCTCGACGGACCCGTCCTCGACAAGCATTCAACCGGCGGCGTGGGCGACAAGGTGAGCCTGCTGCTGGCCCCGATCGTCGCCTCCTGCGGCGGCTTTGTCCCGATGATCTCCGGCCGCGGCCTCGGCCACACCGGCGGAACGCTCGACAAGCTCGAGTCGATCCCCGGCTACGACGTCACCCCGGACACCGACCGCCTGCGGGAGGTGGTGCGCAGCGTCGGGTGCGCGATCATCGGCCAGACCGCGCGCCTGGCCCCGGCCGACCGGCGGCTCTACGCGATCCGCGACGCCACCGGGACCGTCGACTCGATCCCGCTGATCGTCGGGTCGATCCTGTCCAAGAAGCTCGCCGCCGGGCTCGACGCGCTGGTGATGGACGTGAAGGTCGGCTCGGGCGCCCAGTTTCGCGACGTGCAGGACGCCCGCGAGCTCGCCCAGGCGCTGATCGAGGTGGCGCACGGCAACGGGATGCCGACCCACGCGCTGCTGACCGACATGAACCAGGTGCTCGGCCGCAGCGCCGGCAATGCGGTCGAGGTGCGCGAAGCCATCGACCACCTGACCGGCACCGCCAGCGACCCGCGGCTGGGCGAGGTCACCCTCGCGCTGACGGCGGAGCTGCTCGTGATGGGAGAGCTTCACGACGACCTCGACAGCGCTCGAGCGGCCGCCGAAGGCGCGCTTGGCAGCGGTGCGGCAGCCGAGCGTTTCGAGGCGATGGTCAGGGCGCTCGGTGGCCCGGCCCGGCTGCTCAGCGATCCCGATCGTTTCCTGCCGGCCGCGGCCGTGACCCGGGCGGTGGAGCCCCAGGAGGCGGGGATCGTGACCGCGATCGACGTCCGCGCCCTCGGGCTGGCGGTGATCGGCCTCGGCGGCGGCCGGGCCCGCGAGCACGACGCCGTCGACCACGCCGTCGGCCTGACCGAAGTCGCAGCGCTCGGCGAGCGCGTCGAGCCGGACGGCCGGCCCCTGGCGATCGTGCACGCGCGCGATGAGGACGGCTTCACCCGCGCCCGCGAGGAGGTCCGCCGCGCCTACACGCTGGGTGATGCCCCGCCCGGGGTGCCGGGGCCGGTGATCGAGTCTCAGCGGACGGTATAGACGCCGGTCGAGACCGCGTGATAGCCCTTGGCGCCGATCTCGCGGGCCAGCGGGCTGCGCGGGTCGGCGCCCTCGGCCAGGCGGTCGAGCGCGTGGCGGAAGTCGTAGCGCGGGGACCAGCCGAGCTCGCGGCGCGCCCGCGCGTTGACGTACACCCGCTCGATCGAGGGAAACATCCGCCAGGCACGCTGGCGGTAGAGCTCCTCGCAGTCGGCAAACAGCCGGCGCACCACCGCCGGCAGGTCGTCGCGGACCGCCTGCATGTCGCCGGGCGCGAACGGGGTGGTGGCGCTGATGATGTAGCGGCCGAAGCCGAGCTCCGGCGCCCGCTCGAGCGCCAACCGGTGGGCGCTCACCACGTCCTCGATGTCGACCCGCCGGTAGAGGAGCTCGTTGACCTTGATGTTGAGGTCCTCGTAGGCGCCGCGCACCTCGTCGCGGTCGTCGGGCTCGGGGAAGAAGCGCGAGGTGCGCAGGATCAGGCACGGCAGGCCGTGATCGCGCGCGATCAGCTCGCACACGTCCTCGGCGGCTGTCTTGGTCACGCCGTAGATGTTCCGCGGCCGGGGCGTGAGCTCCTCGGTGATCCAGGCCGCAGGGAGGCCCTCGGCGGGGGTGAGGGCGCGGCCGAACACGCTGGTCGTGCTGGTGAAGACGAACCGGCCGACCCGCGCCTTCACCGCCTCCTCAAGCAGCTTCAGCGTGGCAGTCACGTTGGTCTCGATGAACGCTTCGCGCCCGTGCGAGCCGACGTGGGGCTTGTGCAACGTCGCGCAGTGGATTACCGCCTCCACGCCGGCCAGGCAGCGCCGGACGCACGCGCGATCGGCGACGGATCCGACGACGCTGGTATACGGAGATTGCAGTACGTCCAGGCCGACGATCTCGTGGCCGTCTCCACCCAGGACCCGGGCGAGCGCCTCTCCAAGGTGTCCCGAGCTGCCGGTGAGAAGAATCCTCACAGCCGCAGGCATAGCAGAGGGACGTGCTAAACCTCCCGCCCCCAATGCAGGCCTCTGACGCCCCCTCCGCCGTGGCCACCCTCCCCAAGGCCGAGCTTCACGTCCACCTCGAGGGGACGGCGCCGCCCGAGCTCGTCGCCCGGATCGCCGCCCGCAACGGGCTTGCGCTGCCCGAGGAGCTGCTCGGCGGCGACGGGCGCTTCCGCTACACCGACTTTCTCGACTTCCTGCGCACCTATGACCTCGCCGCCAGCGTGATCCGCACCGCCGAGGACTACCGGGACATCACCTATGAGTACCTGTGCCGGTGCGCCCAGGGCGGCGCGATCTACGTCGAGCTCACCGCCTCACCCGACCACGCCGCGCTCGTCGGCCTGAGCGACGAGGAGCACCTGGACGGCATCGCCCGAGGCATCGATGACGCCCGGCGCGACACCGGGATCGAGGGCCGGATCCTGATCTCCGCGGTGCGCAACTTCGGCGTCGAGCAGGCGCTGCGGGTCGCCCGGCACGCCGCCGAGCAGCCCCATCCCTACGTGGTCGGCTTCTCGATGGCCGGCGACGAGGCCGGGTTTCCCGCCGCCGACTTCGCCGAGCCGTTTGCCATCGCCTCCGCTGCCGGGCTTGGCTGCACGATCCACGCGGGTGAGTGGCAGGGACCGGACAGCGTGCGGGCGGCGCTCGAGCTGCCTGTCACCCGGATCGCCCACGGCGTGCGGGCGGCGGAGGACCCGGACCTGGTCGGCGAGCTGGCCGACCGCGGCATCGTGCTCGAGTGCTGCCCGACCAGCAACGTCGTCCTCGGGGTCTACCCGAGCTATGAGGAGCACCCGCTCCCCCGGCTGCGCGATGCCGGCGTCAGGCTCACGCTCGGCTCCGACGATCCGCCGTATTTCGGCGCCACGGTGGCCGGCGAGTACCAGGTGTGCGCCGAGCGGCTGGGGTTCAGCGAGGCCGGGCTGCGCGAGATCACCCGCACCGCGATCGACGCCGCGTTCTGCGAGAAGCGGCTCAAGGCCGAGCTGCGCAGTCGGCTCTAGACTTCCGCCCGCCGTGACCACGGACGACTCGATCGGACAGATCCTCATCGGCTCCGAGGACCTGAACCGCCGGGTCGCGGAGCTGGCGGTCGAGGTCTCGCGCGATTACGAGGGCAAGGACGTGCTGCTGCTCGGGATCCTCAAGGGCGCGGTGTTCTTCCTCTCCGATTTGATGCGCGAGCTCGAGATCCCGGCCGAGGTGGACTTCATGGCGATCTCCTCCTACGGCTCGGCGACCAAGTCCTCCGGCGTGGTGCGGATCCTCAAGGACCTCGACCGGCCGATCGAGGGGCGCCACGTGCTGATCGTCGAGGACATCATCGATTCGGGGCTCACCCTGCGCTACCTGCTGGGCAACCTGCGCGGGCGCAACCCCAAGTCGCTGGAGGTCTGCGCGCTCCTCTCAAAGCGCGAGGCGCGGGTCGTAGACGTGCCGGTCAGATACGTCGGCTTCGAGATCCCCAACGAGTTCGTGATCGGCTACGGGCTCGACTACGACGAGCGCTACCGCAGCCTGCCCTATGTGGCCACGCTCGAGATGCCCTAGCCGGAGCTGACCAGGACCACGGCGATGACCGCGCCGGCCAGCCCCATTACCTGGGTCCGTGTCCAGCGCTCGCCCAGCAGCGCCCGGGCCAGCAGCACCGTCGCCGCCGGATAGAGCGCGCTCAGCACCGCGACGATCGCCAGCTCGCCGCGCCCGGTGGCGGCGAGGAACAGGAGGTTGGCCAGACCGCTGAGCACGCCGGTCACGACGGCCAGCAGCAGCGCGCTGGCGCCCGGTGCGGCCGACCGCCCTCTGAGGACGGTGAGGGCGAACGGAGCGAGCGCCAGCACCGAGACGGTCTGTCCGGCCACCAGCGGCCACGCGCCCGAGCGGGTGCCCGCCCGGTCAAGGGCGACGAACAGCAGCCCGAACCCCAGCCCCGCCACCACGCCGAAGAGCCCTCCGCCGGCGTCGCCTACGCCGCGCCGGCTTTCTGGCTGCCGCGAGACGAGCAGGATCGCCGGCACCGCGATCACGATCCCGGCGGCGGCTTCGGCGCTCAGGCGGTTGCCGAGCGCGACGCCGACGATCACGGGGATCATCGCCGTGAGAACGCCCGAAAGCGTCGCCACGACCGTCATCCGGGCGACGGCGAGCCCGCGGTAGAGGGCGAGGGTGCCGAGCGCGCTGCCGACCCCGCTGAGGGCGCCCCAGGCCAGCGCCGGGCCGCGCGGCCCGACGCCGGGAAACAGCGCGATCGCCACCAGCGCCGCGGCCAAGCCCACTGTCTGAGCGACCCCGGTCACCAAGCGAGCCTCGATCCGGCGGCTGGCGAGTCCGGCGGTGAAGTCACCCGCGCCGTAGGAGAGCGCGGACAGCAGGGCGAGCACGACGGCCATCGGGGAAATGTGGCACGGGCTGTCCGCAGCTGAACCGGGTGGCGAGCGGCACGCGCCCGGGCTGAGGTCGTCCACTCGTGTGGCGTCGGGTCCCAGCCTGGAGCGATCCGCTGCCCGCGCGGTGCCGGAGTCTGCGCGAACATACGGGGGGTGCTGGGCGAGCGGTTCAGGGTTCGCGCCCTCCGCGGTGCCTGCGGGGCGCTGGCCGCCGCGACCGCCGGACTCTCGCTGCTGGCGGGGGGCTCGCCGTCGGCGGCGGCGTCTCGCCTGACCCCAGGCCGCCTCAGCGGATACCTGGCGGCCGGGGGGAGGACGACCCGCGTGCCGGCGGATCTGAACCCGCCCCTCCAGACCGCAGCCACCGCGATCCCGGCGATCGCGCGAAACCACTGCCACCTTCAGCTTCTGGGGGTGCGGAGCCGGCCGTGCGTGTACGGTGACCGACGGTCCACCACGTCGGTGGTGGTGTTCGGCGACTCCCATGCCGCCGCGTGGTTTCCCGCCTTGGCGCTGATCAGCAAGCAGCAGCACTGGCGCCTGATCGATCTCACCAAGGCTGGCTGCTCGCCCGCCGAGGTCAACATCCGGCTGCACAACGTCGCCGCCTATCCGTACTGCAACCAGTGGAGGCGCAACGCGCAGGCCCAGATCGCGGCGATCCATCCCGCCCTGGTGATCGTCACCTGGGCACGGTGGATCGAAGCGCCTGAGGCACGACCGCTCCCCGGGGTCCCCGGCGGCCGCGGCACCGCCTGGGCGGATGGTGTGGCGGCGATCTTCGGATTCCTCGATCGCTCAGCCGGCCGGGTGATCTTCATATCCGATACGCCGACGCTCGACCAGCAGGCTCCCCCGTGCGTCGCCGCCCACCCCTCCGACGTCTTCGCATGCACGACGAGCCGCAGCGCCGCCGTGCGTCTACCCGCCGTCAAGCAGGAAGAGCTTCAGCTAGCTCACCGCGAGCACATCCCGACGATCGACCCGACGTCGTGGTTCTGCACCTCCACCCGCTGCCCGGTGATCGTCGCCAACCTGATGGTGTACCGGGACGACTCGCACATGACCCCCGCCTGGTCGCGGTTCGTAGCGCCGGTGCTGGCCGGCCCGATCCTCAGGATCATGGGCGGGTCGCGCTGATTCGCGGCTCCCGCCGCGCCCGGTCAGCGGGTCGACTTCTTGGCGGCGCTGCGGACGCGGCCCACGGTGTTCTTGGCCTTGCCCTTCAGCTCTTCGCCCGCTCCGCGCGCCTCGGTGCCCGGGCGGCCCGCCGCGGCGCCGGCCTCGCGCTTACCGCGCCCTTTGAGCTCCTCGACCTTTCCTTTGATCCTCTGAGCACGATCACCCACGGCTACTCCCTTCGGCTCTGATCTGATGTGAGCTTGTTCTACCCCTCCGGGGGCCTGGCCACGCGTCGCTCGCCGGCTCCGGGCGCTAGACGAGCATCGCGCGTCCTGACAGCTCGGTCGTGCGCGCCAGCACGTCCTCGTAGCCCCGCTCCAGCTCCGGCAGGCGCCGCAGCTTCCAGATCACCTGGGCATGCGCCCACGCCAGCTCGCGCGCCGCGACGATCGACCACATCGCCAGGGCATTGTCCACCTCGGCGGGCACGACGTCCTCTATGTCGGCGATCAGGCCGCTCTTGAACCATCCGGCCACCCGGCCTTCGACGGCGTTGAGGATCGAGTTGACCTGCTCGTAGTCTGCGTGTTGCGAGGTTCCATCCGCAGGGGCGAGGCCGAGCTCCTGGCAGGTCTGGACGATCGCCAGCGGCAGATCGTGGTTGATGTGAGCGTTCATGCCCGCGAGTGCGAACTGGACCGGCGCGTGGGCGCTCGAGCGCTGCTCGATCAGCGGCCTCCAGGCGGCCGGAGAGGGCGCGCCGGTTGCGATGGTCGCCTCCGCTTGGAAGTAGATGCCAGCGAACACGACATCGAGCCGATCGAGGAACCGCGGGTTCTCGAATACGGTGTTCTCGCTGGCCGCGAGCACCGCCCGGGTGACGGCGAGATAGAGGCGGTTGAAATAGGCGACGCCGTCCTTGCGCGGCAGCGACGCGTCCACCTCCGCCATGCGCGCGATGACGTGCGCAATCGCCTCCGTCGCGCGGCTCATGCGTTGCCTCAGAACTGGCGTGGGAATGCGACCGGCGAGACGCTGAGCCGCGCTGGTCCGGGACCGCAGAGGTCGAACCGACCGGCGTACCACACCAATCCGGACGAGGTGGCCGGCGGCACGATGCGCATTCCGTAGGCGAACACCGCCGCCGGGCACGGGCCGCTCACGGCAAAGGTGATGCTGAAGAACGCTCGGTGCCACGGCGCCAGGACGACCGCCCGCGCCGGGCCGCCGAAGTGGCTTTCCCGGGTCGCCATCGGCTGCGCGGCGCTGCCCAGCAGTCGAGCCGCCGGGTAGCCCTTCAGCCGGCAGCTCACCGTTCCGACGTTGCGCAGAGCGAAGTCCCACCCTCGGTGGCTAGTGAAGTCGTTCTCGCCGATCTTGTCGAGCCTCAGGCTCCTCGTCGCGCAGCCGGCGGTCTGCGACGCGGAGCTGGCCGCCGGGACTGACAGCGCCGCAGCCGCCAGCAGGGCGCCGCAGGCCCCGATCGCTGTTCTCGTCTTGAGCAAGTTCATCGCTACACCTCCTCGATCGGTCACCGGTTGTGCACCGTTCCAGCTGCCACCCGCGG
This sequence comes from Solirubrobacteraceae bacterium, assembly GCA_036788555.1. Taxonomy (GTDB): domain Bacteria; phylum Actinomycetota; class Thermoleophilia; order Solirubrobacterales; family Solirubrobacteraceae; genus Palsa-465. Next base: position 29,445 of record DAIQND010000001.1, read on the forward strand.
CCAGTGAATGCTAGACGTGCCCGAACTTCGCGAGCGCCTCCGACAGCGACAGCCCCGAGCGCAGCTCGCGCCGGATCTCGCGCTCCCTGCCCCCGATCGCCTCGGCCTTCTCAAGCACCTCCGCGCTCACGGCAGCAGGAATCACGACCGCACCGTCCTCGTCACCCAGCAGGAAATCACCCGGATTGACATCGACCTGGCGCGTCGTGGCGCCCGGCATCGATACCGGAACGTTCCGCGCCGTCACCTTCCAGCGTCCGATCGACTGGATCGGCGAGCGGTACCGGGCGTAGACAGGAAACCCAAGATCCCGCAGCCACGGAAGATCGCGCACCCCGCCATCGACCAACGCCCCGACGCACCCCCGCTCCTTCATGCCGATCGCGATCAGCTCGCCGAAGAATGCGACTCCCTCCCCGCCCCCCGCCCACACCGACACGCAGCCTGGCCCGAGCTCCGCGCATGCCGCCATCTTCTCCGGGTCGCCACCGTCGTGGCCGTAGGGGAGCATCTGGCCCCGGATCGTGTACGCCCAGCCGGCGAGCTTTCCGCCGCCCGCGGGCCGCGTCGCGAAGCTCGGGTGTAGACCCTGGTCGGGCAGGCCGAGGCTGTCGAGTACGTCGGCGGCGTTGGCTGTCTCGACGGCGAGAAAGCGTTCGCGGATCGCCGTTCTCCCAGCGGCTTCAGGCATGGCTCCTCGTCCCGCGTTCGCTCGTCCCCGCTCACACCGCGGGTATCAGGCCTCCGTCGACGCGCAGCGTCGACCCGGTGATGTAGGACGCGGCCTCGCTGGCCAAAAACGCGACGGCGGCGCCGTACTCCTCGGGGCGGCCGTAGCGACCGACCGGGATCGTCGCCGCGCTGGCCCGTTCGGCCTCCTCGACGCTGATGCCCTCCCGCTGGGCGCGGGCTGCGTCGAGTTCGCGCACCCGTCGCGTGGCCACCCGGCCGGGGAGGACGACGTTGACGGTGATCCCGTGTGGCGCCAGCTCAACCGACAGTGTCTTACTCCATCCGAGCAGCGCCGCGCGAAGCGAATTGGAGATAGCCAGGTTCGGGATCGGCGCGGCGATCCCTGAGGAGGTGTTGGTGATGATCCGCCCCCACCCGAGCGTGCGCATCCCTGGGATCACCAGGTCGGTGAGGTGGATCACGCCGAGGACCATCGAACGGAACTGCTGTGACCACAGGTCGGTCTCGACATCGCTTGCCCTCGTCGGTGGGGGACCGCCGCTGTTGTTGAACAGGATCGCGATTTCGCCGAACACATTCCGGACGCGGTCCAGGGCATCCGGAAACGACTCGAGGTCCGCCAGGTCGAGCGCGAATGCTTCGGCCCTCCCTCCCTCCCGCTCGATCGTCTCCACGGTGCCTCGAAGAGGCTCGAGCGTCCGCCCCGCGACGGCGATCTGCGCTCCTTCGCCTGACAGTGCACGCGCAACCGCGGCACCGAGGCCGCTTCCGGCACCGAGGACCAGGGCGGTCTTGTTCTCCAGCCCGAGGTTCATCGCCGTCGTGACACCTTACGTGCCCACGACCAGGGGCGCGTGGCGCTTGCGCAGGAGGCTGACCACGGATAAGGCGGTGATACGCCCGGTGCGGGGATTCTCGGAGGGGACGTTCTCGATGTGCATGCGGAAGTCTGCTACCTCAGCCGTGACTTCGATGTCGTGGGTGTTGCGAGTCACGGTGGGATCGATCCACACCTCAACGTGCGTCCGGTCTGCGCCAGCGCCGGCGAGCGCCAGCGCAGCGGCGACGTTCAGGTTCGCCGGAAAACCCGCCGCGGCATCCCGTGCCGAGCCCGAGAAGACGATCTGCGGCTCAGTGATCGACTCCGGGTCGAGCTTCGATTGCGTGAGATGCGGCGCGCCGGCGAGCCCGCGCGGGGGCTTGCGGCTGATCATCCTGACCGAGTGAATGCCTCCCTCCGCCGCCGCGCTAACCGCGTCGAGGCCGAGCAGGGCGCCGGTCGGAACGCTGATCCGCCCGCCGTGCGCCTCGGCCATCTCGACCAGCTCCGGGCGCTGCAGCAGAGCGCCTGCGCTCAGCACCACGACCTCCTTGCCCGCGCGGAGCATCGGCTCGGCGATCCGGGGCAGGAGTTCGGCAGGGGCAGATTCGACGACGAGGTCTGACACTGGCTCAAGCTCCTCAAGCGGCACAACCGGCACGACGATTTCGAGCCGCGCCAGGTTGCGCTCGGCCTTCTCGACGTCCGCGGCCGAAACCGCCGACAGCTGGACGCCGGGGATGCCCTTCGCAACGTGCCGGGCCACCTCCTGGCCCACGGCGCCGAACCCGGCGAGGCCGATCCGGCTGACATCGCGATCGCGCATCCTCGGTCGGCTGCTCACACCGCCGCGTGGGCGGTGTCCTGCCGCGGCGGACTCTGAACCTCCCGCGCGAAGTGGTCGGCAATCTCGCCCGCTGTGGTGAACCAGATCCGGTCGTTCGCGCTCGTGATCGTCCTGAGCGCTTCACGGAAGCGCCGCAGGCGGTACGGCTGGCCGACGATGAAGCTGTGGATCGTGATCCCGCACGCCAGCGGCTGACGTTCTGACTGCTCGAGCATCTCGGCCACGGCGTCCATCGCCATCTCGGCGAAGTCGCGCATCGGAAGGTCGTGGAGGACGATCGCCGGTACGTCGTTTACATCGTGCGGATAGGGGACGGCCAGGATCGGGCCGCCGCGCGTCGTAAGCCAAACCGGCTGGTCGTCCACGGGCCAGTCGAGGGTGTACTTGAACCCGAGCTCGCCGAGGATGTCTTCGGTCAGCTCACTGGGGTTGGCAGCGGGGCTCATCCAGCCGCGTGGCGCCACACCGTCACCTTCCTCGAGGATGCGCTTGACGGCACCGATCAGCTCACGCTCCTGCTGTTCGGAGAGGCCGTTGGGTGGCTGTGCGTTCGTCATCCCGTGGGCGACGAACTCGGCTCCCGCACTGCGATACGCCGCGATCAGCTGCGGGCAATGCTCATAGCAGGCGCCGTTGACGAGCGCCGTCGGCGGGATTTCGAAGCTGCTCAGCAGGTCGAGCACCCGAAAGCCACCGACCCGGTTGCCGTACTCGCGCCACGCCCAGTTGTAGGTGTTCGGATGGCCCAGGCCGGGGGAGTAGGACAGGCCGAGGCCGCCGGTGTTGTAGGGGAAGTGCTCGATGCAGACGGCGACGTACACGGCCAGCCGCCGTCCGTCTGGCCAGCTGAAGTCCGCGCGCTCGGTGATCGGCGAGTACTGGAATCGGTTGTGGCTCGGCAGCGCCGTCATGTCTCCCCTTCCTCTCTCGGCTGGGCACTGTATCCGAGCATCTTTCGGCCTTGTGTACGATGCCGCGAGTCGATGGCGGAAACTGCGCAGCACGACGGTCCGGTCAGGGGCACTCGTCTCAAGGACAAGGTCGTCCTGATCACCGGAGGCGGGACCGGAATCGGACGCGCGAGCGCGGAGGCATGTGCTGCGCAGGGCGCCCGCATCGCGGTAGCCGGGCGCCGGCCCGAGCCGCTCGAGGAGGCGGTGGCCGCCATCCGTGATCGCGGCGGTCAGGCCACGGCGATCCCCGGCGACGTTGGCGTCGCCGAGGATGCCGCTCGCATGGTTCGCGAGACTTTGAGCGAGTTCGGCCAGCTCGACGTCCTGGTGAACTGTGCTGGGCAGGAGCTCGTCGCCAACGTCCTCGACACCTCCGAGGAGTGGTGGGATCGGGTCCTCGACACCAACCTCAAGGCGGTTTACCTGCTGTCCCGGGAGGCGCTTCCCCACATGATCGAGCGGCGATGTGGAGTGATCATCAATGTCGCCTCGCAGCTCGCCTTCGTCGGCGCACAGAACTTCGCCGCCTACACCGCCTCCAAGGGCGGGGTCATCAATCTCACGCGGGCGATGTCGCTCGACCATGCAAAGGACGGCATCCGTGTCAATGCCCTGTGTCCGGGAGCTGTGGACACGCCCCTGCTTCGCCGCCAGTTCGAGGACTCGCTCGGCCCGCAGGGGACGCTTGAGGACCTGGCCAAGCTCCACCCGGTGGGGCGGCTCGGGCGCCCGGAGGAGATCGCCCACGCGACGGTGTTCCTCGCCTCGGACGAATCATCCTTCATGACTGGCTCGATGCTGGTCATGGACGGCGGATACATCGCGTGGTGACGCCGGCCGAGCTCGGCCGCGCAACACAAACCGAGGGCACGATGCGAATCGACGTGCACGCGCATTACTGGACCGATGACTATCTCGACCGGCTCGTCGAACTCGGCAAGGGCGACACGGGTACGCAGCGCGGGATGGGTGCTGGCGCCGGTGCGGAGCTCGATGCGCGGCTGCGGCTGATGGACCGGGCGGGGGTCGAGATGCAGGTGCTGTCCGCCTCGCCGCAGCTGCCCCACGGCCATGACCGGCACAAGTCGATGGCGGCCGCCAGATTCGTCAACGACCAATACGCGGCGCTGGTCGAACGTCATCCAGACCGGTTTCGCGCGTTCGCGGCTATGCCGATGCCACACATCGATGAGTCGATTGCGGAGATGGGGCGGGCGCTGGATGACCTGGGGATGGTCGGTGTCACCCTGAACACCACGGTTCTCGGGCGCGCGCTGGTCGAACCTGACTTCGAGCCGATCTTTGCCGAGCTGGACCGCAGGGGCGCCGTCCTGTTCCTTCACCCGGCGGGCAACAACGCGTGCTCGCCGCTGATCGGCGACTTCGGCTTGACCTGGATGGTCGGCGCTCCGGTGGAGGACACGATCTGCGTGATGCACCTGATCACGCATGGGATCCCGAGCAGGTATCCGAAGCTCAAGATCATCAACCCGCACCTCGGCGGCGCCCTTCCGATGCTGCTGCAGCGCGCCGATAACTACCAGTGGGAGGTGCCCGGCACTCCGGAGCTGCCCAGCGTCGCTGCCCGCCGGATGTGGTACGACACCGTCGGCCAATGCCACGTCCCAGCGCTGCGCTGCGCGATCGACTCGCTCGGGGCGGGGCGACTCGTGCTCGGAACCGATTTCCCCTACGAGGCGGGTGACGTGTTCGTGCGCGCGATCGATTACATCAAGGACGGCTCGATCGACCCCGACGATGCCGAGGCGATCCTCGAGCGCAACGCGATGGCGCTGCTCGGCATCACCCGGGGCCCTGCGGCTCCGAGCATCCCGTAGCGACACCCGCCGCTAGGTCGAGATCATCTTCTTCTCGATCCCTACACCCGCGGCCACGGCACGCTCATACTCGAGCGGCACGGTGGCGGAGTCCTGAAGCGCGATCCCGGTCGAATCAAACACGGTGATGTCATCGTCAGACGTCCGGCCGCCCTTCTTGCCCGCGACCACCTCACCGATTTCTCCGGCGATGTCCTCCTCGCTGATGGCACCCTGGGAAAGCGGCACGTTGATCTCACCATCGGTACGACACTGACGTATGTCGTCGACGAAGACACGTGCCCGTTCGAGGATCGCCGCATCAAGCTCCTGGTCGCCACCCTTGTCCGCCCCGACTGCCGCGATGTGCATTCCGGGGGTGATCCAGGACTCCTGGACGATGGGACCACGCGCGGGCGTAACCGTGACAACGACATCGGCCCCGCGAACGACGTATTCGAGATCGAGCGATGCCTTGAGCGGGAACGAATATTTGGGCTGTTGCGCGCAGACAAACCCCGACAGGGTGGCTTGCGACCTGCTCCAGATCCGAGCCTCTTGCCATTCGAACACCTCGTTGCAGGTGGCGAGCGCTCCCTCGGCCATGTGGCCGGCGCCAACAATCGCGAGCACCCGCGAGTCCGGCCGCGCGAGCCACCGCGCCGAAACCGCCGCGGCGGCGCCGGTGCGCATCACCGTATGGTGGCTGCCGTCGCAGATCGCCAGTGGAAACCCGGTCTCCGGGTGCGTGTAGATCAGGATCGAGAACACCGTTGGTAGGCCGAACCGCTCGCGGTTCTGTTCGCGGATCGAGACCCACTTGCACGCCGCAGCCTCAGGCTCCTCGATGTAGGAGGGCATCGCCTCCCATTCGCCCGGATACTTGTCGAGGACGATGTGACCCTTGGGCTCCATGAAGAACCGCCCTTCCCCGTGCATCCGGTAGGCCTGCTCGCAGCAGTCGACGTACTCGGCCGGCGTGAGGAGCCCCATCATGTCCGTCCTGCTGAGGATCAGGGTCTTGCGGTTGCGCCAATCCAGCTGAGTCATGCTGCATCCCTCTCGTTGCGGTGAGCCTGCGGATCGACTCGACGGCTGACGAACCTACCTCATCCGATCTGTGCCGAGGTCGTTTTGGGCGGTCGAGCCGTCCTTCCCAACGCCTACGCTGGCGGTCGATGACCGACTTCATCACCCGCGCCCGGTCGCTGGCGCACCGGATCGAAACCGATCCGGCGGACCCCCAGGTACTCCAGGAGCTCGACGAGCTGCGGACGGCGTGGCGGTCGCTGCCGGGGCTCGAACGCGACGCGGCCGCGGATGCGGCCCGCGCCCTGGCCGCCGCGCAGGCGGGCGCGGGTCGTCTGACCGGGCCGGCCCCGCGCCCGCAGGCGGCGGCGGTCGATGACCAGGCCGCCGCTCAGCTCGCGCTCAGCGGCCTTGACCGGATCGAGCTCGACGCACCGCCCGAGCGCCCCTACGACGGCCCGCGCGACCCCGACGCTCTGCTGGGCCACTTCGGCCTGGACGAGTTCCGGCCGGGGCAGCGGGAGGCCGTGGCCGCCGCCCTGGCCGGCCGTGACAGCCTCGTGGTGATGCCCACCGGCGGCGGCAAGAGCCTCTGCTACCAGCTGCCGGGAATCGCCTCCGAGGCGCTGACGGTGGTCGTCTCGCCGCTGATCGCGCTGATGGCCGACCAGTACCGCCGGCTCGTCCTGGGCGGCCACCCGGCGGCGATGATCGCGTCCGGCATGGACGCCCCGCAGGCGGCCCGCGCTCTGTCCGACGTGCGTGGCGGCCGCGCCCGAATCGTCCTCTGCTCACCCGAGAGGTTCGCCTCGTCGTCGTTCCTGGCCGCGCTGGCTGAGCGCCGGATCGACCTGTTCGCGGTCGACGAGGCCCACTGCGTCTCGGAGTGGGGGCACGACTTTCGCCCCGACTACCTGCGCCTGCGGGGCGTGATCGACCGCCTCGGCTCACCACCCGTGATGGCCTGCACGGCGACGGCGACCGAGCAGGTGGCCGAGGAGATCAGCGCCCGCCTCGGGCTGCGCGACCCACACGTGATGCGGGCCGGCTTTGACCGGCCCAACCTGTCCTTCGACGTGATCCAGTTCGAAGGCGCCGGGTCGAAGGCGCGCAAGCAGATGCTGCTCGCGCTGGCGCTGTCGGATCCAGCCAACCGGCCGGCGATCGTCTACTGCGGCACCCGCCGGGATGTGGAGGAGGTCACCGAGCAGCTGCGCGGCCAGGGACTGCTGGCGGTCGGCTACCACGCCGGGATGCAGCCCGACGAGCGCGCCTCGGCCCAGCACCGCTTCATGAATGGCGACGCCGAGGTGGTGGTCGCCACCAACGCCTTCGGGATGGGCGTCGACAAGGCCGACGTGCGCGCGGTCGTGCACTGGGCGATTCCCAAGAGTGTCGAGGCCTACTACCAGGAGGTCGGGCGGGGTGGCCGTGACGGCGAGCCGGCCCGCGCGATCCTGCTGGCCAGCCGTGCCGACCTCGGCCGCCTGATCAACTTCATCCGGGGTGACGCGGTCGAGGCCGACGACGTGCTGGCCTACGTCCAGCGGCTGAAGCAGGCCTGCGGCAGCCAGACGGCGGTGATGGACCCGCCGCGCTCGGATCGCGACCGGGTCAGCCTCGGCATCGCCGAGCGCGCGGGGCTATGCAGGCTCGAGCCCGCCCCGGGTGGGCGGCTCCACGTCGCGTTCGCCGCCTCGCCGGGCCCCGGTCGCGAGGTGGCTTTGATCTGCCGGGCGGCGCGCGATCGCGCCTGGCAGGCTTATCGGGCCGCCGAGTCGTTCAGCTCGGCCTCCGGCGAGTGCCGGCGCCGGACGCTGCTTGACCACTTCGGCGACCGTCGCCCGGGGGCGCCATCGGGGCGCTGCTGTGACGTGTGCGACCCCGACACGATCGGCTTGCCCGACCCGTCAACGCTGCGCCCGGCGCGCACCAAGCTCCCGCGGCCGCAGGCTTCGGTCGAGCTCGGCCCGGCGGATCTGGCACTGCTTGAGTCGCTGCGCGAGTGGCGCCTGCGAGCCAGCGACGGCAAGCCCGCCTACACCGTGGCCCACAACAGCACGCTTGAATCGATCGCCACGCTCCGGCCGCGGTCGCTTGACGAGCTGGCGAGGATCCGGGGGATCGGGCCCTCGTTCCTGGAGCGCTACGGCGAGCAGGTGCTGGCGCAAGTGGCGCGGTCGCCGTAGGCGATCCGCACCAGAGGGGTTCGCCGGCCTACCCTGCCGCAGAGCGGCGGCGCGGCCTGGCCGCCGCGGCTCGTTGCCCGGTGCGCGGGCGCCCGGCCTTCCCGCGCAGCAGCAGCTCGCGCAGACGCTCGAGGTCGGCATCGTTTGTCTCGAGCTGCGTCGGCTCGGTCGATTCGATGAAGTCGATCAGCGTGTGGGCGAACCGCACTGGCTCGTGCAGCTGCGGAAAATGGCCGGCGTCCTCGAAGATCTCAAGGCGGCTGTTGGGGAGCCCACGCTGCGCGACCCTCGCGTGCTCGACCGGGATCAGCGGATCGTGGCCGCCCCAGATGACCAGCGAGGGAAGCAGGTCGGCCAGGTACAGGCGGTCGGTCGCGCTGACGCGCTGGCCGCCGATGTCGAGCACCGCTCGGAGCGTGTGAATGAACGCCATCCGGGCACCGGCGTCGGCCAGCGACGCGTAGCCGCGCGCCATTTCCGCCAGATCGGTGCCGGCCCGCAACCCCAGCCGCCCGAGCACCCGGCCGACGGTGCCACCGATGCCGTGAACGCGCGCATGCGCGATCAGCGGCAGCACGATCTCCGACCCGGGCAACGTGGCCGCCCGGAGCATCGGATGGACCTCGCGTCCAAGCCCGCCGCTTGAGACCAGGACCAGCCGTTCGGCGAACGGCGGGTACTCGTAGGCGAACTGCATCGCCACACCCCCGCCGAGCGAATGCCCGACGACGGTGGCCCGCCGGTGGCCGAGCGCGACGAGCAGGTCCCGGACGCTGGCCGCATAGGCCCCCAGCGAGTAGTCACCCCGGGGCTTGGCCGACTGGCCGTGCCCAAGCAGATCGGGCGCGATCACCGTGTAGCGCTCGGCCAGCAGCGGAACCACCTGGTCCCACTGGGCGGCGCACCCCACGATCCCGTGGATCAGCAGGACCACGGGTCCACCGCTGCCGGCCGTGCGGTAGCAGACGCGGTGGCCGTGGAGATGGATCTCCTGCGCCGTGGGCTGAAGGTCAGCCAGGTTGGGCCTCCGGCGCCTGCCGGGAGCTGAGGCGGTCGTGGTGGCGATGCCCTTATTTACCCGATCCGGCGCCCGCGGTCACATGCCGGCGATCCGCCTGTGTCTATCGTCACCGACCGATGGCCACCCGCAATGACATCCGCAACATCGGGATCGTCGCCCACGTCGACCACGGCAAGACCACCCTCGTCGACGCCCTGCTCTGGCAGTCCGGCGCTTTCCGCTCCGGCCAGGAGGTGGCCGACCGCGTCCTTGACTCGATGGACCTCGAGCGAGAGAAGGGGATCACGATCCTGGCCAAGAACACCGCCGTTCACTACGGCGCGGTCAAGCTGAACATCGTCGACACCCCCGGGCACGCCGACTTCGGCGGCGAGGTGGAGCGGGGTCTGACGATGGTCGACGGGGTGCTGCTGCTGGTCGACGCCAGCGAGGGCCCGCTGCCCCAAACCCGGTTCGTGCTCCGCAAGGCGCTCGAGGCCCGGCTGCCGGTGATCCTGGTCGTCAACAAGATCGACCGCCCCGACGCCCGCATCGCCGAGGTCGTCGACGAGGTCTACGAGCTGTTCCTGGACCTGGACGCCGACGAGTCGCAGATCGAGTTTCCGATCGTCTACACCAACGCCAAGGCCGGTCAGGCCTCGCTCGATCCGGCCGTACCGGGAGTCGACCTGGCGCCGCTGTTCGAGTTGCTGCTCTCCGACATCCCCGCCCCCGAATACGACCCCTCGGAGCCGCTCCAGGCCCACGTCACGAACCTCGATGCTTCTCAGTACGTCGGGCGGCTGGCGATCTGCCGGGTGCGGCAGGGGACGCTCCGCCGCGGGGAGACCGTCGCGTGGTGCCGCGCGAGCGGCGAGGTTGAGCACGTGAGGGTGAGCGAGCTGTACGTGACGGAGGCCCTGGATCTCGTCGACGCGGCGGAGGCGCCCGCCGGCGAGATCGCCTGGGTCGCGGGGATTCCGGAGATCATGATCGGCGAGACCCTGGCCGACCCCGATGACCCCCGGCCGCTGCCGGTGATCACGGTCGATGAGCCGTCGCTGGCGATCACGATCGGGATCAACACCTCGCCGCTGGCCGGCCAGGATGGCGACAAGCTGACCGCCAGCCAGCTCAGGGGCCGCCTCGATCGGGAGCTGGTCGGGAACGTCTCGCTGCGGGTGCTCGAGACCGAGCGACCGGACGTGTGGGAGGTTCAGGGCCGAGGCGAGCTGGCGCTGTCGGTGCTCGTGGAGCTGATGCGCCGGGAGGGCTTCGAGCTCACCGTCGGCAAGCCGCAGGTGGTGACGCGCGAGCTCGACGGGAAGCTGTGCGAGCCGATCGAACGGATGAGCGTCGACGTGCCCGAGGAGTACATCGGCGTGGTCACGCAGATGCTCGCGATGCGCAAGGGCCGGATGGAGCAGATGGTCAACCACGGCACCGGCTGGGTGCGCATGGAGTACCTGGTGCCCGCGCGCGGGCTGATCGGGTTTCGCACCGAGTTCCTCACCGAGACCCGCGGCGCCGGTCTGGTTCACCACGTGTTCAGCCGCTGGGAGCCATGGCAGGGCGAGCTTCGCACCCGCGTTACCGGTTCGCTGGTCGCCGACCGGCGCGGCACGGTCGCGGCGTTCGCGCTGTTCAAGCTCCAGGAGCGGGGAACCCTGTTCGTCGGGCCCGGCGATGAGGTCTACGAGGGGATGATCGTCGGCGAGAGCTCCCGCGCCGAGGATCTGGACGTCAACGCGACCAAGGAGAAGCACCTGACCAACATGCGCTCCTCCACCGCCGACGAGCTCGTGCGGCTGGTGCCGAAGCGGGAGCTGTCGTTGGACCAGGCTCTGGAGTTCCTGCGCGCGGACGAGTGTGCTGAGGTCACGCCGCACGCGATGAGGCTGCGCAAGGTGGTGCTGGACGCGACCGCCCGGCGCAAGCAGGCGCGCTCGGGGCGGCTGAAGGTTGCGACGGGGTAGCCCGCCGCCGGCGTCAGCCGGCCACCCTGATCAGCTTCTTGTTGACGAACTCCTCAGCGCCCAGGCGCCCCAGCTCGCGTCCGAAGCCGGATCGCTTCGTACCGCCGAATGGCAGCTCGGCCCCGTCGGCGCCGACCAGGTTGACGTAGACCATGCCGGCGTCGATTTGGTTGGCCACCCGCTCTGCCTGCTCAGGGTCATTCGTCATGACGTATGACCCGAGGCCGAAGGGCGTGTCATTCGCCAGCCGCACCGCCTCCTCCTCGGAGGAGACCCTGTACACCTGCGCAACCGGGCCGAACAGCTCCTCCCGGTAGGCGTCGTTGTCCGGCGTGATGTCCGTCAGGACCGCCGGGTGAAAGAAGTTGCCCTCCCGCTTGCCGCCGGCGACGAGCTTTGCGCCCTGAGCCACCGCACGCTTGACCTGGTCCTCGAGACGGTCGGCCGCCGTCTTTGACGAGAGCGGGCCGATCGCAGCGTCGGGCGAGTGCGGATCCGCCGGTTCGACCTGCACCAGCGCGTCGGTGAACTTTTTCAGGAAGGGCTCGTAGAGCTCGTCGACGACGATGAAGCGCTTGGCGGCATTGCAGGACTGGCCGGTGTTATCGAGCCGGGCGGCGACCGCGTCCTGCACCGTCTTGTCGAGATCGTCGGTTCCCAGCACGATGAACGGGTCCGAGCCGCCGAGCTCGAGCACCACCTTCTTCAGGTTGCGCCCGGCGATCTCGGCGACTGCCGCGCCGGCGCGCTCTGATCCGGTCACCGACACGCCGCGCACCCGCGGATCGGCAATCACCCACTCGATCTGCTCGTTCGACGCGCGGATGTTCACGTACGCGCCATCGGGATAGCCGGCCTCTTTGAAGATCCCCTGCATCGCCTCGGCTGACTCCGGGCACTGCGGAGCATGCTTCAGGAGGATCGTGTTGCCGATCACGTGGTTCGGTGCGGCGAACCGGGCGACCTGGTAGTAGGGGAAGTTCCAGGGCATGATCCCGAGCAGCACGCCCAGCGAGCTGCGGCGTATGACGGCGCTGCCGTCGCCGTCGAGCAGCTTGATCGGCTCGTCGGCCATCAGCTCCTCCGCGTTGTCGGCGTAGTACTCGTAGATCGCGGCCACGAAGTCGAGCTCACCGAGCGCCTGCTCAACCGGCTTGCCCATCTCCCGGACGATGATGTCCGCCAGACGCTCGCGCTGCTCGGCATGGAGCTCGCCAACCCGGCGGACGAGCGCCGCACGCTCGGCAACGCTTGAAGACTTCGACCACTGCTGGTGGGCCTGATCGGCCCGCCCGATCGCCGCCCGCAGCTCCTCGTCGGTGATCGTCGGGTATTCCTTGACCGTCTCGCCGGTGGCCGGGTCGGTTACGGCATAGATGCTCATTCGCTTCCCTCTCGCAGTAAGGTCTGTCTCCGGTGGGTATGAAAGCCGATTTGGCAAGGCCAAGTCGATGTCCCAAGCCCGGACCGGCGCGCCCCCCAGGCAGCATTTTCTCAGCCTGATCCTCCCCGCTCCGGGAGGTCCGCGTACGTCGGTCGACGCCCGACATCCACCTGCGAGCTCGCTGGCTAGTCGAGATCGTCATCGTCCTGCCCTGCGGCGGGGGTAAGGCCGCGGCGCTGCAGCCAGAGCTCGAACACCGGATCCGTAAGACGTGGGTGACCGGCTTCGTGGATGACGTCCGCCTTGGCGAGCAGGCTCTCGAGCGCCTTGCCGATGCTGGTGCGCCGGATCCCGACCGCCGCCGCCGTCTCCTCGCTGTAGAGGGGAGTCGATACCACCGCGAGCGCGCGGGCGACGCGTCGTTCGTTGAGGGTGAGCGCCCTCCAGATCGCGCGCATCAGCGGAGCCGAATCGGCGGCGGCCTGATCAAGCGCCGATATCCATGCATCCTCGTCGGCCGGTTCCCCGCGGCCGGTTCGTTCCCACAGGTAGTGGGCGAGCATCATGCTCCGTTGGGGATGGCCGCGGGTGAACTCGAGCAGCGGGGTCAGCGCGGCTCCCACCTCGCGCCCGGTCCGTTGGAAGCGGTTTG
>DAIQND010000002.1:0-6122 GCA_036788555.1 Solirubrobacteraceae bacterium
GACGTCGTCCCAGTCGCGCAGGATCCGGGCCGACCATTCGTGCAGGTCGAGCCCCGCCGGGAGGTCCGAGCGCGGGGGTCCGAAGCGCTCGAGCGCCTCCCGGTCGACCAGCACCGAGCCGGGGGCGGCGGCGCGGAGCTGGACCAGGTGGCGCTCGGCGGCGTCGACCGAGTGCTGCTTTTCGAAGATCTCGTGGCGCGGAGCCGCGCCCGGGTGAAGCCGCCCGCCGGCGTCGATCACCTTGCTGGCGAGCAGCAGCGGCGAGGGCGGCCCGGCCGCGGCATGCGCGGCCAGCAGCGCCTCGAGCGCGTCCGGCCTCGGCACCGCGCGGCCGTCGAGCAGCCACCCCCAGCGTGCGCCCGAGGCTCGGACTGCCCTGACCGCCGCGGCCAGCCCCGCCACGACCAGCACCTCCCGCGGGGGCAGGCTCTGCGCCCCCACCGCGGCCCGCACCTCGTCCACCGCGCGGCCGGGCTGATCGGCATGGACCACGGCGCAGACCTCCGGGGTGGGCACGGCGCCAGACGGTAGTGCAGTTCACTTGTCCCGTGCGCATCCTCCATGTCGGCTTTGGCTTTAGCCCCTGGATCGTCAACGGCCTGACGATCCACAGCCAGGCGGTGATGGACGGGCAGGCGGCCGAGGGCCACGAGATCGGCTACTTCTTCACCGGCCGGCAGCTCCCGGTGTTCCGGCGTCCCTTCCTGCACCGCTGGCGGCGCGGCGGGGTGGAGATGTTCGAATTGGTGAACTCCGGGCTGGTGGTCGGCCGCCATCGCGGGACGGCGGATCCCGACGCGGAGCTGTCGCATCCGCCCAGTGAGACGGCGTTCCTCGGGGTGTTGCGCCGGTTTCGCCCGCAGGTGGTCCACGTCCACGACCTCGGAGGCCTGCCGTCGTCGATCCTCGAGCTGTCCCGCGGCGAGCGCGTCCCCGTGGTGGTGACGATCCACGACTACCACCTGCTGTGCCCGACCGTGAAGCTCTACGACGCGCACGATCGCATCTGCCTGACCCGCGAGCCGGGGGAGATGTGCGCCGTCTGCTGCGCCGGCGCGCCGGTCGACAACCGTGAGGAGCTCGAGCGGACGCTCCTGCACGCCGGTCGCCGGCTGGCGGCGGCGGTCTCGGGGCTCGAGGCCGCACGCGGACGGCCGCGGCTGCGCCGGCTGGGGCTGGCGGGGATGCGGGTGCTGGGGGTCGGTGGCGCGGGTGGCGCGCGGCCGCCGGGGGCGCCCGGCCGGCGGGCGCGGGTGGGGCGGCCGCACGCTCCGGCAAGCGCCTACCAGCGCCGGCGAGAGGTCAACGTCGAGCGGCTAAACCGGGTGGATGCGCTCGTCGCCAGCTCCGGGCGCTCGGGCGAGATCTTCCGCCGGCTGGGGGTGGCTGAGCCGCGAATCGCGGTGATTCCGATCACCCCTGCCCACCTCGAGCGCCTGCGCCCCCGGGCCTGGGAAGCGGTCGGGGACCCGCTGCGGCTCGTCGTGCTGAACGCCTGCAGCAGCACCCAGAAAGGGGCGCAGCTGGTGCTCGGTGCCGTCTCGCGCCTGAGCGAGCGGGGGTTCGACGGGCGCTTTCGCCTCTCGATCCACGGCCCGGTCACGCCGGAGGTCGAGGCGGCGCTACGCCGGCACCCGGGCGTCGAGCTCTGCGGCGAGTACTCCCCTGAGCAGCTCGACGGCCTGCTCGACGCGGCCGACGTCGGTCTCCTGCCGTCGGCGTGGGAGGAGGTCTACGGCTACGTCGGGCTCGAGTTCCTGGCCAAGGGGATCCCGGTGATCGGCAACGCCATCGGCGCGATTCCCGAGTACGTCCGGCCGGGGGAGACGGGATGGCTGAACCGCAGTTGCAGCGCGGATGAGCTCGCTGACCTGGTGATCGCCGCCATCGAGCATCCCGAGCGCGTGCGGGAGCTGGGGGAGCGCGCGGTTGCCCGTCGTGAGCAGCTGATCCAGCCGCTCGAGCCCGCGCTGGGGAGGCTGACCGCGCTCTATATCGAGCTGCAGGGGGCCCCTGCCCCGGCGCCGGTGGGCTCGGCCACGTCCAGCGGTCCATGACGACTTGGTAGGTTGCGCGCGATGGCCCGAGTGACTAAGCGCCTGGCGCTTCGGCGACCAGGCCTTGCCCGGCGCCTGAGGCGGGCGCACGCCCGCGACCGGGGTCCGGCAGGGGCGCCTGGCATCCCACTCCGCAAGTTGTCCCGCGAGGTTATGGCTGGTCAGCCGGGCGGTCGGGAACACCCGCTCAGCGGGTTGCTGCACGCCAGTCTCGGGCCGGAGGAGCTTGCCGAAGCGGAGCCGCTGATCGCCGAGTCGCTCGACCAGGATGTGCACGTCCTGGAACGCGCGTAGCGCCCCGCGTGACTGTCTTGAGGGGCTGATGGCACGATGACCAGCCTGTGGCAAAACGTCGCGGGCCTCGCGGTCGTCCCACTGGTGCTGGTCGTACTGGCGCTCGGCTACGGCCTTCTCATCGAGCGTCTGACTCGCCTACGGCTACCACTCGCGGTGCTGGTCGCGACGGGCTTCTGCGCGAGCATTGTCGTCTCCCTCGCCGGTTTTGAGACTCGCCACGGCGATGCGCTCGTCGTTCCGATGGTGGCCGTTCCGGCTGTGCTCGGGTTCGCGGTCGGCTGGCGCGGATTACCGGCGAGATTCGACTCCGGCTGGCCGCTGCTGGCAGCGCTCGCAACTTACGTCCTCTTCGATCTCAGCGTCCTCGCCAGCGGTCACTGGACCTGGACGGGCTACAACCTGGAGAACGATTCCGCCTCCGAGCTCGTTCTGATCTCGCACCTCCAGATGCACGGCACGGCGGCCGTGACCGGGCCGGTGAGTACGGCCAACACGGCCCTCGTCAGCTACCTCAGGATCGGCTACCCGCTCGGGAGTCAGTCCCTCCTTGGCGTGCTGAGCGGCCTGCTCGGCGTTCGGGCGGTCGCGCTGTGGCAGGGTTTCATCAGCGCCATGGCGGCGGTTGGGACGCTCGCCGCGTCAACGCTCTGCGGTCGAACGCTGGCGCCCCGCCTTGCGGCCGCAGCAGCGTTTGTGGCCGTCGCCAGCGCGCTCTTTTACCAGTACGCGCTCCAGGGGGCGATCAAGGAGGTCGCTGTCGGGGTGGCAGTTCTGTGCGCGCTCGCAGTTGGGCGGTACGCGATCATCGCCGGCGCCGGCGCCCGCGCTGTCGCTGTCGTCGCATTCCCCCTGGCCGCGATTCTGGCCACCTACAGCGCCGCGGGGGTTCCTTACGTTCTCGCGTTGCTCGGGTGCGGATTCGCGGCGCTGCTGCTCATCCGTCGCCAGTGGCCGCGGCGGGAATGGCTGCTACCCGCGGTGGGCGGGCTTCTGCTCCTCGGCGTGCTCTCGATACCGGTGCTGTTGACCGTCAAAACCTTCTTCCATGCGGCGCACAGCGGCTTCAGCGCGTCAAAACCGACGGCGCCCGCGCTGGGGCCGCTTGTCCGCCCGCTCCCGCTGAGCGAGATCAGCGGGATCTGGCTCTACGGGGATTACCGCTACCCGGTCGTGCCGAGCTCTGCCGCCGTAGCGACGACGATCGTCACCGTCATCGTCTTCATGCTGGTGGTCCGGGGCATTTGGCGCACATGGAGAGAGCGCGAGCCGGGTCCGCTGGCTGGATTGGCGGTCGTGGCGCTGGTGCTCCTCGTGGTGTACCCCCGCGTCGTCCCGTACGCGCAGGCCAAGCTCCTGATGATCGCGAGCCCGTTCGTGGTGTTGGTGGGGCTTCAGGGGCTGAGCGGGATGACTACGCGCGTCACAAAGCTCGCCGCAGCGCTGGTTGCGCTGGTGATCTCGGGGGCTGTTCTGGCTTCCGACGGTCTCGCCTACCGGAACTTCCCGGTGGCGCCCGTCAACCGGCTGCTGGCGCTTGAGCAGATCGGGCACCGGCTCGGTCGGCGCGGGCCGGTGCTGGACAGCGAATTTGAGCAATTCGCCAAGTACTTCATGCAGCCGGCATCTGTGATCGTCGGTCCCGATGCTCCGACCCCGGTGCCACTCTCGCTGCGCACGCCGGCTCCAGAATACGGCCACTCATTCGACCTCAACCAAGAGACGTTGAGCTTCATCGAGGCGTTTCCGTACGTTCTTACGCGACGATCGCCGGTGGGCAGCCGGCCGCCGGCGAACTATCGGCTGCTCTTCAGCAACACGTTCTATGAGCTGTGGGCCCGCCAGTCTCGCCCGCGTGTATATGCGCACCTACCGCTCGGCGGAGACGGACTCGATCCGAACCACACGCCGTCTTGCCGCGCGCTACAGGCGATGGTGCGGGGAGCAGGGGCCGGCGTGCGGTTGGCGGTGGCGTCGCTCCCGCCGGTCTACGGCTACCAGCTGGCGAATGCGCGGATGCGGTCATCCGACTGGAGGGTGAAAGCCGCCGCTCCCCCCGGCGTGTCGACCTACAAGCCGGGACGGGCCGAGGGCGTCATCCACCTGCCGCGAGGCGGTAGGTACCGCATCTGGGTGCAGGGTGACTTTCCCCGCACCGTGTCGGTGACGCTCGACGGCCGCCCGGTGGGCTCGGTCGAGGGCACCAACACACCGGGAGGGTGGCTGAGCGGCGGCGTGGTCGCAGCTGCGTCGGGCTCCCATGTCCTGGGGGTCGTTGTCCCCCCCCGCAACGCGAGTCCGGGTAACGGCAACACGCAGGCTGAAATTGATGCCGTTGGTCTGTCGGCGATCGGCGCCTCGCGCCAGATCGTGGTCCTACCGGTGAGACGCTGGCGATCAGTGTGCTCAGTCGATGCGAACTGGATCGAACTGATCAGCTCAGCCTGACTGACCGGCCTCGACAGCCGGCGTGCGGAGGGCTTCGCTGGTGACGGTGCGGGTCGAGCTTGCCGGACCGTTTCGTCACTCACCCCCGTCGGGCGGCTCGCCGTCGCGGTTTGACCTGACGGATGCCACCCCTCAGCGAATCGGAGCGCGCGAGGACCTCCTCGACTGCGGCACTGACTATGCTCGCCTCCGCGTGATCGTCCCCCGCGTCAACCCACACAGGCTGAAGCGCTTCGCGCGCCAGAGGCTGGAGAAACACGCCGGCTCTGACGAATCAGCGCGGCCAGCGGATGGCGATGCTTTCCAGCGCACGATAGGGCCCGCCCCGCTCGCGGTGGACGGGAATCCGGTTACCCGGCTGCTCTATGAGCGGCTGGACCCGGATGACGCGCGCGAAGTCCGCCAGCGGATGCGAGCTTCGGATGAGTTCATGGCCAGCGGCATGGATCTTGATGATCCGTGGCTCACGCAGTGGCTCGTGCTCTCCTGGGGCGTTTGGCTCGACGTACCAGCCGTTGTGGCGAAGACGGGACTGGTGCGAGCGCAGCCACCGGACGACGTACACGCAATGGCTCGCGGTCCTCTCGCCGCGGCAGGGGGGCTCTACGAGGCTGATCTGGTCGTCGACGCGCTGGCGAGCGTTGGAGTCGATCTCAAAGACGCGCGGCGTGCGCTCGATTTTGGCTGCTCGTCCGGGCGCGTCGTCCGTGTGCTCCAAGCCGCGTATCCGCACGTGAGCTGGGCTGCGGGTGACCCGAACGGGCCGGCGATCGCCTGGGCGGATGCCCATCTGCCCGGGATCGAGTTCTTCGTCAGCCCCCAGCAGCCACCGCTGAATGTCGAGTACGGAAGTTTCGATCTTGTCTACGCCATCTCGATCTGGTCGCACTTTGCGCCCGACCTTGGGATGCGCTGGTTCGACGAGATGCACCGGGTTCTGCGTCCGGGCGGATACCTTGTCATCACGACCCACGGATTTGAGTCCGTCGCGTACTACGCGAGCCGCGGGATGCGTCCCTACGCCCAGCTCGAGGAGATCCAGCGGGCTCTTGTCCGTAGCGGGTCTTGGTACGCCCCTGAGTTCGGACCCGGGGGGGACTGGGGCGTCATAAATCAGTCGTGGGGGACATGCTTCATCAGCCCGGAATGGATGCTGACGCGCCTATGTCCGCTCTGGCGGGTGCTCGAGTTTGCGCCGGGCCGCAACCAGTCAAACCAGGACGTTTACGTGCTTCAGCGCGTCTGAGTCCCCGGCGCCCCCCGGGGGCGCGAGGTCCACGCCGATGCCCAGGATCGACGACGGCAGCCCGGTCCGGAAGCGGC
>DAIQND010000002.1:6132-38900 GCA_036788555.1 Solirubrobacteraceae bacterium
GGGCCTGGTGGGGGGGGTGGTGGCTGTGGCGGGGCCCGGGCGCCCCCCGGGGGCGCGATGGACGGAAATCGGCTACCGTTGCCGCTGCAGGTCGAGTCACCCAGACGATCGCGGCGGGCGTGGCGGGGTTGCGATTGCCTTGCTGTAGCGAGTAGCTCTCCCTGCCAGTCGTATGAGCTTCGTCACAGTCGCGTTTCTCTACCCGGTACTGCTGGTGATCCTGTCGTCGGGCGCAGGGCTCTTGGTCGAGCGGGTGGTGGCCCTCCGGCTGCCGACGCTTCTCGTGCCGGCATCCGGCTTTGCGGCGCTGCTGGTCGTCTCGCAGTACACGGTTCTCAGCTCGTCGGTAGCCCCGGTCACTCCTTGGGTTCTGGCGGCTCTGGCCCTGCTCGGCTTCGCCCTCGGAAGAGGTGCGGTTCGCGAACGCTGGAGCGCTCGCAGGCGCGGGTCGTGGGTGGTGCCGCTGGGCGCAGCGGCCTGCTACGTGACGGTTGCCCTTCCGCTGATCGCGGCCGGGCGCGTCACCTTCCCCGGCTACCTGCTCGACACCACAGCCGGCCTGCACTTGGCTGTTGGGGACTGGATGCTCCACCACGGAGCGTCGCTGCCTGCGCCGTATCCGGCCTACGGGGCGGCGCTCCACGACTACGGCGGCGCCGGCTATCCGACGGGGGGCCAAGTCTTGCTTGCCGCGTCCGGCTGGCTCACCGGGCAGAACCTTCTGTGGCTGTTCTTCCCCTTCCAGGTATTCGCGCTCGCACTGACTGGATTGGTGCTCAGCTATGTCGCGCATCGTGCAGGGCTGCCGAAGTGGGCGTCCGCGTTCACGGGCTGGATCGCACCCGCGTCCGCGCTCGTGGCCTCCTACGCGATGATGGGGTCGATAAAGGAGCTGACCGCGCTACCACTGCTGATGCTGTTGGGAGCCAGTCTCGTCTCGGCCCGCGAGCACCTTCGCCTGGGAGTGCGCGGCACGGTTCCCTTCGCTCTAGCCGCCGGCGGTGCCGTCGCGGCGATCGGCCCCGCGGCAGTCGCCTGGATCGGGGTCTTCGGCGTTGGCGCTCTAGCTTTCGCTCTGCCCGTGCTGCTGCACAGCAGAAGGCGCCCAGCGCGGGACTCCTCCGGCATCTCGACAGGATCGATCGTCACCACCGGCGCGGGCGCGCTGGTGCTGTTGGCGGTGCTGTCGCTCCCAACGCTGACGCGGCTCGGAGTGTCGGTGAGCAAGGCCGTATCGCTCTCCGGCTCCGATCCGGCCGCTGCAAATGACGCCGGGAACCTGCTGAGGCCGCTCAAATGGGTCCAGGCGTTCGGCGTCTGGCTGGGCCCGTCGCACCGGATCGACCCGAAGTATCCGGGCGAGACCACCGCGCTGATCGCAGTGGCCATCCTGTGCTTCGTCTTGGGAGTCTTCTGGCTCGTACGGCGCCGACGCTGGGCGGTCCTCGGGCTGCTCATCAGTGCGATGATCGTGTGGGGCGCCCTGGTGCAGCGTGGCACCGAATGGACCGACGCGAAGGTGCTGATGCTCACCTCACCGGTGATCGTCGCGATCGCCTTGATCGGGGCGTTCGGCTTTCTCGGATCCCGGCGTCTGCGCGGAGCGTCAATCGTGCTGGCAGCCATCCTGGGCGGTGGCGTGCTGGCTTCAGACTCGCTGCTCTATCACGCAACGAACCTGGCCCCCACGGCGCGTTACGACGAACTACTGTCGATCGGCCAGCGATTCTCTGGTGAGGGACCCACGCTTGTCACCGACTTTGACGAGTACGACTTTTACGCTCTGCGAGGCCTGAGGATCGACAGCCCGAGCTTCGCGCTCAACATGGCCGGCCGCTTCCGGCTGTTCGGCGGCCCCCCCGCCTACGCCCACAGCAACGACGTCGATGACTTCACCGCTTCGTCAGTCCAGCGCTTCAGCCTGATCGTGATGCGCCGCTCTCCGCGCTGGAGCCGGCCTCCGGGGAACTTTCGGCTCGCCTGGCGTGGAAGCTACTACGACGTTTGGCGTCGAGTCGCCCCCGCGCCGCTGGCTCACGTTCCAGTGGGAGGCTCCTTTCAGCCGGTGGCGACTATGTCCTGCGGCGCCATCCATCGTCTCGCGACGCAGGCGCAGCGGGACGGCGCGGATCTGCGCTACGCATGGCGTCAACGAAACGTCACCACCGATTTGAGCACCGCCGCTCACTCGGCGACCGTCGCAATCGTGCCGGACATCGAGGGCTTCCCGACCGCCACATTCGTGGCTCCCGGCGACGTTTCGATGGAGCTGTACGTCCCGCGGACCGCGACGTACGGCGTCTGGCTCGGCGGCAACGTCGACCGCGCACTGCACGTCTCATTGGACGGTCGCCAGGTTGGTGCGCCTTCCTTGCAGTCCGGCGACGACGGGAACATGATCTACGCGGGGTCGATCCACGTGCCGGCGGGACGACACAAGATTCTGCTGTTGCGCGGCGGCGGAGGTCCTGGACCCGGCAACGACGCCGGGACGAGCATCGATGGCGTCTTTCTTGCGACCGGGACGGAGGAAAGCGACAAGATCGCCGCCCTGCGGCCGGCCGCCTGGCGGTCGCTGTGCGGGCGCAACATTGATTGGTTGGAAATTGCCTAGGGCATCACGCTCTGACCGCGCTCATCTGATCACGCAGGTCGTGGACCTCGCGAAGCCTCAGCGCGTGGCGCAGGCTGGCCTCCACCTCGTCGGTGGTACGCTCCCAGGTATGGGAGGCGACGAATTCCATCCCCTGGCGTGATCGCTGCTCCCAGAGTTCGCGGTCCTCGAGGAGGTGGTCGAGCGCGTCGGCGATCCGCGCTGGATCAAGCTCGGCGAGCTCGATTGCACCGTCAGCTCCAAAAATCGACTCGGCGCTGAAGCCGGCGAGCTCGACGCAGGGCAGTCCACACGCCAGCATCTCCTTGGGCATCAGTGAGAAGTTGGTCAGCGACAGGCACAGTCCGACGGTCGCGGCGGAATAGAGCTGAGCTAGCTCCTCGCGGCGGAGCACCCCGGCGTGCTCGTAAGGAAACGCTGTGTGGATCCGATGCTCGGTTCCGAAGAGCACGATTCGGACGTCCGGGCGCCGACGGTGGAGTTCCTCGAGCGCGACCAGTCCCAGGGGCACCGCGCGTCGAGGTGTGACGTGACGCGCGTAGTAAATCACGGTATCGGCTTGGCGCGTGACAGGCTGCGGGCGGTAGATGTGATGATCGACGCCGAGAGTGAACGCATCGGCCGAGGCGCCGTAGCGGTCTCGTAGGAGATCGCGCAGCCACGGACTCGCTGCGATGCAGTGCAGCCCGCGTCTGTAGGTGTCCTCGGCGAGCAGGCGTTCGACGGATGTCCCGAAGAATTCGGGTTCGTGGTCGTTGACGATGTAGGCCCGTCCGTAGCAGTTCGGCAGTCCCAGCACCGGGTGCACCGTTTCCCACCCGGTGGCGATCACCAAATCCGCCCCGTGCCAAGCGTCAAAGCTGTTGTACGCCGCACCCTCGAACGGTGCGAAATGCTCGCGGATGTCATGTCGTAGCTTGCCGGGCCGCACGGCTGACGCGCGTCCGAAGTAATCGTGCAGCCAGACGCTGCACACGTGACCCCGCCGCTCAAGCCGTGTCAGGATCTGAAACAGCGTCGTGTGGCCCCCGCTCCCCGGGCTAAACGTTGGGATGACCATCGCGATTCTGAGCCGCGGCCGATCCGACACGCCGGGAGGCGCTGCGCGAAGCGGCACGGCGCCCTCAGACCACACACGCATCGCGACCTCGTACGGCTCGTGCCTGAGTCGCGCGGGGACCGGATGAGTTGCAGGCACACCAGCGGCGGTGGGTGCTGACGCGTTGTGGGTTGCCGCGGGTGCGCCAGCGCGACGCTCGTGTGACAGAACCCGCTGGAGCGGTCTCGGAAGCGATTGCGCGCGGGAGCCCAGCGCCGCGAACACCTTCCGGCCGGTGTGATGAGCAAGCGAGCGACTCGTCCAGCGCACGGCCGCCGCGCCACCGATTTGATGTGCGGCGAGCCAGCGTCGGTCCGACGCGACGTTTTGTCTGACGGACCGCAGCGTCGGTCTGAGGGCGAGCGGCTCGACGTGACCGAGGCTCTCGTTGAGGCCCCGATACTCGTCGAAGTAGCGCCGCATGAACTCAGCGAGTGGATAGTCATGCGCGTGCAGGACCGCGGCTTGGGGGTGATAGGCCTTCAGCCAGCCGCTGGCCAGCAGATCGGCGCCGAAGGCCTGATCCTCCGCGTAGGCGATGTCACGGAAGCGAATCTCCTCCCAGCAGCGGCGGGCATAGCAAGCATTGACATTTGAGAGAAACGGCGTGTCGCCAGGATGCTGTAGCCGCGGTGCTCCATCGGGCGACATCGAGGCGAAGAACTCCTCGAGCTCTCGGGCGATGATCGGGCTGGTATCCGCCCGTGGCAGGTGCGGTCCGTAGGCGGCGCCCACCGCGTCACTGAGAAGGAAGGCGTCGCGGTAGGCGGCCAACCAGCCGCGACAGGGTGTCGCGTCCTGGGTGAGAAAGCAGATCAGGTCACCGGAGGTCCGCTGCGCGCCGAGGTTGCGTGTTCGTCCGTGCCCGAACTCACTGGCCGGAATACTCAGCACATCGGCGCCGGCGCTGCGCGCGAGCGCGACCGACCGATCCCGGGACCCCGAATCGATGACCAGCACTTCGTCGGGGCTCTCCCGCATGACGGCGGCCAGCACCTCCTCCAGGTAGCGCTCCCCGTCCTTGACGGGGACCACGACGCTGCAGGTGCTCATTCGCCTGACTGCAGACGCTGCCTGATCCGGCGTCCGCTGCGGAAAACGAATCGAACTGCCCGGTACGCCGCCCGCAACTCTGCGGCGCCCGGCCGCTGCATCAGATCGTTGAGGTCAACATGCCATCGGTCAAGCCAGTAGAGCTGCTCCTGCGCAGCTCCCAGGCTCCGGTTGGCCCAGTCCTCGACACGCACAAGCTCGGCCTCCAGCTCGGCTACGCGCTCGCGCAGACGCGCGACCTCGGCAGCTTCCTCAGATTGAACCGCTGAAACCCCGGCGTGCGCTCGTATCTCGTCCGTTCCGTTACCAGTCATAGATTCTCAGCGATCTGCGGGGCTTCCCGATGGAAGACCCATAGGCCTAGGCAGAACGCGGCCGCGATCAGCCCCAATGGAACGATCAGTCGTGGCGCGCCGCCAATCGTCGTTGCCGCTCCATGGACGACGTAGTGAGTCGTGTGTCCCAATTTCACGATCGTCCCTCCGCCTACCCAGGCGGCATGCATCTGCGTGAGAATCGCCCCGATCGGGTTAATCATCGCGATGTGCTTGAGACCTTTGTACTGGAACGCGGTGTAGATGACCGGAGAGGCATAGAAAAGCGCCTGGGAAGCCACCTCCCAGATTGGCTGAATGTCCCGGAAGCGGACGTACAGCGCCGAGAGGATCATCCCTACGCCTAGCCCCAAGATCGCCAGGAGCAGGATCAGCAGGGGCATCTCAAGCCAGCTCCACCGAGGATAGACACCGTTCGCCAAGCAGAACACCATGACGGCGACCATGTTCATACATAGGTTGAACAGTGCGGTCATGCCCACCGAGAGAGGAATCACCAGACGCGGGAACCGCATCTTGCGCAGAAGTCCCTCGCGTGCCACCAAGCTCGTCACGTTACTGTTCGTGGTTTCGATGAAGAAGGTCCAGAGTATGATCGAGGTAAGGAGGTAGGCTGGGTAGTGAGGGATGCCCTTGCCGAGCGAAAATACGTGTGTGAACACGACGTAGAGAACGCCGAACATCATCAAGGGACGCATCAGCGACCATAGGTACCCGAGCGCCGATCCGAAGTAGCGGACCTTGAACTCTGTGGTGGCGAGTGTCGCCGTGAGCGTCAGGAAGCGGCGGGCGTCGTCTTCGATTGCCGCCGGCCCGTAGCGACGGGCTGCCGCGTGACTACTCACAAGACGTCGACCTCGAACTCGTGGGGAAGATTGGTGACGCCTCCGGTGAAGTGCCACCCGTGGACCATCAGGGTCGCGATGTCCTCGCGGACGTCCACCACGTCCTGCCCTGTGCCTCGACGAGCGATCGACGGCGTGAGCGTGTAGCGTGAGGTGATCAGCCAATTCTCAAAGCGCAGGCGCACGATCGCAGTTTGGCCTGGCTCGAAGTGTCCAGTGCGGGCTCCAGAAAGGTCGGTGCTCGTGGCAAAGATCGTCGCGCCGACGTCGTTGCGCAGTGTCATCCCGAAGATCGGCTCATCGACCGTGGCGTTGAATCTGACCTCGCTGCACGCGACGCACGAAACACCGTGCGGCGCGGCGGCAATCCGCTCCCCGCTGCTGTTTTCGAACCATGCGTCGACGACCTCCGCGTCGGGTCCGCCACCGGGAACGGCAAGCTCCTGCTCGGCCGGGAGCTCGTGCACAAGCCGGCCGAAGTTGAGCTGCAGATAGCTGCGCGCGACGTGCGCGGGAGCCCCGATCTCGAGCATCTTTCCGCGCTCGAGCAGCATCGCGCGGTCGCAAAAGCGTTCGACCGCGCTCATGTCATGGGTGACGAAGACGATCGTACGGTCGGAGTTCTTCAAGCGCCCGAACTGCTCGTAGCACTTCTGCTGAAAGGAGGCATCGCCGACCGCCAGCACCTCGTCGATCAGCAGGATGTCGGCATCGACCTGTACGGCGACCGAGAACGCCAGCCGGACGAGCATCCCGGAGGAGTAGTTCTTGAGCTTCAGATCGAGAAACCCGCCCAGCTCGGCGAAGTCGATGATCGCGTCGAAGCGAGCTCGCGCCTCCTTCCGGGTGAGGCCGAGCATGATCGCGTTGATCATCACGTTGTCGCGGGCGGTAAGGTCCATGTTGAAGCCGACGCCCAGTTCAATGAACGGCGACAGACGGCCGCGGACCGTCAGGTCCCCGGAATCGATCCGATAGATCCCCGCCAGGCATTTGAGCAGCGTGCTCTTGCCGCTCCCGTTGCGGCCGACGATCCCGAAGAACTCACCCTGGCCGATCTCAAGGCTGACCTCGTCGACGGCCTGGAGCACGTCGAAGGTCCGCGCCCGACGCGGATGCAGGACGCGCTCCTTGAGCGTGTGGTAGTTCTGGTGGGGAAGCTTGAACGCCTTGCTCACGTTGGCGACGGTGATGGCCGGGGGCACAGTGCCGGCTTGCCCGGGGAGCTCAAGCTCCATGGGTGTCGTCGTAGTCATCGCCAAGGCCGACCTAAGCTAGCAGCGGGGTGCGGAGCCACCGCGGTGATTCAGCGCCGTCGACGCAGCCCCAGGATCGAGAGCAGAAACGACGAGAAGAAGATCTGGATCCCGACGATTATCAGGGTGGCAGCAAGTACCGCGAGGCGCTCCTGAGCTAGAGCGCCGAACCCACGGCTGATCCAGTCGGCCACGATCACGGCGCCCAGCACGACCCCAGCGAACGCGACCGCCCCGCCCAGCAGCAGTCCGTGCTCGAGCCTGTATCGCGCGCGCATCCGGTCAAACCAGCGGTCCTTCTCGCCCATGAAGTATGTCCCGTAGGCGTGGGCGCAGATGCCGAGCGCTACGACCTGCGTCCCGACGATCGCCAGCAGCGCTCCGCCGATCAGCGCGTGGATCTCCCACTGGCGTCCGAAGATCGGCACGCGGCTGATCACGATCAGCTCGATCAGGCCGCCGAGCAGGGCCATGAGCGCGCCGGGAAATATGAACAGGTGGTTGGGCGAGTGCACGAGCAAAAAGCGCAGGTGGCGCCATCCGTCACGGAAGCTCGAGAGCTTGGACTCGCCGCCGCGGGGGTGGTACTCGATCGGGAACTGGCGTATGTCGAGCTTTTCCTTGGCCGCCCGGATCACCATCTCGGAGGCGAACTCCATTCCTGTCGTTCGCAGATCCAAGCGGGGAAGAACCTCACGCCTGAGCGCCCGCATCCCGCAGTGGGCATCGTCGACGCCCGAGCGAAACAGCAGGTTCAGGAAGCCGGAGAGCAGGGGATTGCCGATGTAGCGGTGATGCCAGGGCATCGCCCCGGGGTGGATGTTCTTCATCCGGTTGCCGATCACCATTTCGGCACCATCCTCGAGTTCGGCCACGAACCTGGGGATCTCGTTGAAGTCGTAGGTGAGATCGGCATCGGCCATGACGACGTAGCGGCCGCGGGCTGCGGCCAGTCCCGCCAGATAGGCGCTCCCGTAGCCGCGCTCGGGCTCCCAGACGACGTGGGCGCCCGCCGCCGCCGCCAGCTCGCCGCTGCCGTCCTCCGAGCCGTTGTCGACGACGATCACCTCGCCGTCGATCTTGCGCGCGCTGAGCACATGCAGCGCTCGCGCCACGCACTCCTCGATGTTCCCGGCCTCGTTCAGGCACGGGATCACCACCGAGACGTCCGGAGCCGCCGCGACGTCCGTCTCGTGCGATCGACCGGTCGACAGCTCAGTTGTGCTCATGTGCGGGCCCTACCTCGGGAATCGGCGTCCTCCCGGCCATGCATGAGGGGAAACGCGCAACAAGCCCAAATGTCGCGGCGTTTGACGGCGATCGTAGCGGGGAATCTGGCAGCCTGCCCGGACGGATGCGGGTCTGCCTCGTCTACGACTGCCTGTTCCCGTACACCGTCGGGGGCGCGGAGCGCTGGTACCGGAATCTGGGCGAGCGGCTCGCGGCTTCGGGCCACGAGGTCACCTATCTGACGATGCGCCAGTGGGAGCGCGGGGTGGAGCCATCGGTGGCCGGCGTGGGCGTTTGCGCGGTCGGACCGCGCATGGGACTGTATGCCGCTCGCGGCCGGCGTCGGATCCTGCCCCCGCTGGTGTTCGGCGCGGGCGTGCTCTGGCACCTGCTCCGCCACGGGCGCCGCTACGAGGTCGTGCACACGGCGTCGTTTCCCTATTTCTCGTTGCTCGCCGCCGCGCTCGCGCGGCCGCTGGGCGGCTACCGCCTGGTCGTCGACTGGCACGAGGTCTGGAGCCGGGAATACTGGCGCGAGTACCTCGGCCGCGCCGCCGGCGGTGTCGGCTGGCTGGTGCAGCTGCTGTGCGTCCGCATCCCCCAGCGCGCGTTTTGCTTCTCTCGCCTGCACGGTGACCGGCTTCGCAGCGAGGGCCTGGCGGGCGAGATAACGATGCTCCCCGGGGAGTACGCCGGCAGGCTCGAAGTCCAGTCGAGAGCGGCGGCCGAACCGCTGGTCGTGTTCGCCGGGCGTCACATCCCCGAGAAACGGGTGGCGATGATTCCGCCGGCGATCGTCAAGCTTCGCGGTCGGCTTCCCGGCCTGCGGGCGGTCATCTTCGGCGACGGGCCGGATCGGGCGAAGGTCGTCAAGCTCGTCGATGAGCTGGGGCTCCAGGACGCGATTGAGGTCCCCGGCTTCGTGGCCAGCGAGGTCGTCGAGCAGGCGATGTCACGCGCGCTCTGCAACCTGCTGCCTTCACGCCGCGAGGGCTATGGGATGGTCGTGATCGAAGCGGCGGCGTACGGCACGCCGAGCGTGGTGGCGGCCGCGGCCGACAACGCGGCCGTCGAGCTCATCACCGACGGGGAGAACGGGTTCGTGGCGCCGTCGGCCTCGCCGGAGAACCTGGCGGCGGCCATCCTGCGCGTCCACGACGCGGGGCCAGGGCTGCGCGAGACGACGGCCGCGTGGTTCGATCGCAATGCGCCGGCACGTTCGCTCGAGCGCTCGCTCGAGGTCCTCCTGCGGACCTACGGCGATTCCGCCTAGCTATTCCGCCAGCTTCCGCAGCTCATCCGCCAGCCGTCGCGGGTCGTACGGCTCCGCGTAGCTCAACAGCCGCTGGCTGAGGCTGGTGGCCTGGCGGAGCAGGGCCTCCGGCGCGCTGATCGCCTGGCGGGCCAGGCTCTGGAACTGGCCCGCGTCGGTGAACGATCCCGGAAGCTCGTCACTCAGGGGAGGGAGGAGGAACTGGCGGCGGATCGCGCTGGGCTGGTCGCCGAACCAGAGCAGGATCGGAACGCCGATGGCGGCGGCTTCGACGGCGGTCGAGGATGGGGGACACACCACCAGGTCGTATGCCGAGGCCACCTGGCCGAAGGCTCCGGCCGAGGTGACCTCGACCCCGTCGATCCCAAAGCCGCGCAGGAGCCGCTCGTACACGTCGTGCGGCTCGCTCGGGTGGGGGCGGAGCGTCACGGATGCGCCGGCGTCGCGCAGCGTCTTTAGCCCGCCGCGCACCGCATGCAGGAAGGCCCATCGAGAACCCCACGGCGTGAGAGCTGTCCCCAGGTTGGGGTGGGTGCTGGCAACCAGCACCCGGTCGACGGTGAGGGCCTGCCGGCGAATCGTGGATGGCCGCGGCAGCCCAGGGGCTCCGACCACCTCGACTCGCGGTGTGGGAGGACCCCAAGCGGCAACCTGAGCCCTCACCCCGGGCCCCCATCCATAGATCACGTCGGCCAGCCGATCGCCGCCGTCCCAGTCGCGAAAGGCGTACATCCCATGCTGGACGACACCGACGCGTATGCCTCGCCTAGCTGCCCAGTCACGCACCAGCCGGGCCGCCCCGAGTGCCGTCGTCGGCAGGAGCAGCGCGCGCAGGCTGGGCAGCGCGGCCATCGCGCCGAGCGCCTGCCGGGCGGCCACGGCGCCGCCTGCCGCGCCCGCCAGCATCCGATCTGCGGCGCGGCGGAGCGCAGCGTCGAGGAGTTCGGGTTCGCCCGTCGGGCCGAGGGCTGGAGCGCCCGGCGCCCGCACTCTGCCGGGCCGGGGCACGAACGCCGGCAGGCGCTTGTCGACCACCAGCCGGAGCGGGTCGCCGTGGGTCAGTCCCGGAAACACGCCGACCGCCAGTCCTGCCGCCTGAAGCTCTGCCGGCGCGAGCGGCGACAGCGCGGTGATGATGCGCATCGCCGGGAGCGCGAGGAGGCGGATCGACTCAGGCGGTGTCGCTACGGCGCGCGCGGCGACGAGCGCGTTGGCCACCGCGTGGGCGAGCCGCCGGCGTGGGGGCGGCTCCCGCGCCGGGAGCCAGTGTCCCGAAACGCTGGGCCCGCGCCCAGCGGCCGCGGCGACCCCCGCGAGGATCGCCGAGGGCGTCTCCGGCTGAGAGATGATCGCCTCGTAGGGCCCCCCCAGCCGGCGAGCGGCGGCGTGAGCGCAGAGCAACGCGGTCCATTCGAACCGCAGCTCGTACTCGGCCAGGTCGACGACCGCCCGGCTGAGACCCGGCGCTCCCCCCGGATCTGCTTCGGCCACGACCTGCTTGCGGATCGCCTTCAGCAGCTCCGCGACCTTCAGCTCGATCGCGGCTCGGGCGTCCCAGTCGAGCAGGTCGTCGGCCAGCACCGGCTCTACGCCGTGCGCCGTGGCTAGCTCGGCACCGAGCGGATCGAAGACCAGGCACTGGCCCTGCCCCGCAGTCAGCCAGGACGCGTCGCGTGACTCGGCTGACCAAAGCAAGAACAGGCGCGACAAGGCGGCAAGTAGCCTAGAGCGATGTCCGGGGAGGCACCGCGCCTGCAATGAGGATCGACGTGGTGGTGGTCGCGCGCAACCAGTGGGAGCTGACCGAGAGCTGTCTGCGCCACCTCCAGCGCCAGACGGTCCCTCACCGCGTGATCCTCGTAGACAACGGCTCGTCCGACGCGACGACTGAGCGCGCGCGGAAGGCGTTCCCCGACGTCACGGTGATCAGGCTGGAGGGCGACCACCCGTTCGCGTTTGGCGTGAATCGCGGCGTTGACGCCGGCCGCGGTGAGGCGATCGTGATGCTCAACAACGACGTCGATTGCCGCGCGGAGTTCCTCGAGCGGACGGTGGCTTGGCTCGAACGTGACGAGAGCCTCGGACTCGTGAGCTGCGTGCTGCTGCGCCCAGATGGGCGGCTCGACAGCGTCGGGCTGACCGCCGACCGGACGCTGGCCCCGTTTCAGCGATTCCACGGTCAGCCGATCGAACGCGCATACGGACCCGGCCCGGTTGTGGTCGGCCCGTCCGGCGCCGCCGCAGTCGTGCGCCGGAGCGCGTGGGAGCAGGCCGGTGGGCTCGACGAGAAGATCTTCGCCTACGGCGAGGATTTCGACTTGTTTCTGCGGATCCGCTGCGCCGGGTGGGGGCATGCGGTTGCGCTCGACGCGATGGCCACCCACGTGGGGTCGGCCAGTTTCGGGCACCGCAGCTCCCGGCAGCGCCGCCATGCCGGCTTTGGTCGCGGTTACCTGCTGCGTCGCTACGGCGTACTGCGCTCGCCCGCGGCGCCGCGGGCGCTGCTCACCGAACTGATCGTGATCGTCGGGGACCTGGTGATCTCGCGCGATCTGGAGGCCGCGGCCGGCCGCTGGGCGGGCTGGCGAGCGGCAGCCGCCAGCCCTCGCCGGAGCATGCCGCCTCAGGACCTCCTGGATCGAGGCATCTCGTTCGGCGCATCGCTGCGGCTGCGGCTCGGCATCTATAGCCGCCGGGCGCTCAACCCCGCGAGGCCGCGCCCCGAGTCGCCAAGCGCGGCGGTGTAAACGTTGCGTGTCTGCTCGATAAACCGATCGACGCCGTAGCGGCTGGCGACGCGCTCGCGCGCGGCCGCTCCGAGCCTCTTCCGCAGGGCCGCGTCGATCGCGAGCTCGCGCAGCCTGTCGGCGAACGCGTTGCTGTTCCCAACCGGGGCGATCAGCCCAGCGTCCTTGACCGCTTCCGCCACCCCGGGCCCGTCAGAGGCAACCACCGCCAGACCGTGGGCCATCGCCTCAAGCAGAGCGAACGAGGACCCCTCCCGGCTCGAGGGCATCACGAACACGTCGGCCGCCGCGAGCAGCGACTCGACGTCACTGCGAAAGCCGAGCGGCCGGATCGCGGCACCCTGCTGCGCCCGGATCGGGCCAAGCAGCGGCCCCTCGCCCGCGATCAGCAGCGTGATCGGTATACCCTCCCGGCGCACGCGCACCACGGCCTGGACGGCCGTGAGCGGATCCTTGTAGCGATCAAGCAAGCCGACGTACAGGCAGGCGACTTCCTCGCTGCGGAGCCCCAGCGCCGCCCGCGCAGTCTCGCGATCCTCCCGGGTTGCGGTGCGGACCGCCGGAATCCCGTTGTGGATCACCACGAGCCGATCGCCGGCGGGTCCCGCCAATGGCAGGAGCTCGTCGTACTCCGCCTGTGAGGAGCAGATGATCCGGCTGGCGCTGGCGCTGACCTCTCGCCAGCGCGAACTGGCGATCCGCAGGGCCGGGCCGTGGGCACGGCGCAGGAACGACAGGCCGTGAGTAGTGATGACCGCCGGGTGCTCGCGGTACAGGGAGAGGGCGAGCAGCGAGGCCATATCCCCGTGCAGGTGCAACAGGTCGGGGCGGCGCGCCCTGCGTTTCAGGGGGCGGTAGCGAACCAGGATCGAGGGCAGGGCAGAGAGCGGCGTCCGCCGGGTGCTCAGCCAAGTGCGGTCTTGGTCGTAACCGGTCATCGGCGCGAGCAGGTCGACGTAGCGCTCGCCGCCTCCGCCAGGATGCGGGAGCACGTGCAGTACGGAGGGCATTCAGTCGTCTCGGCCGCGCGCGGCGGCGAAGGCGATCCGGCAGCGCTGCGGATGCCCGGGGAATCGGCGAATCGGGCCGCGGCGGGTGTCGTCTGACTCGGTGAGGCTGAACGACGCCTGGAGGAAGAAGCGTCTCGGCGCCGGGCGGTACGTGATCAGCCCCATCGGACGGGCCACTGCGTGGTCGATCCGCACCCGTACGTGCTTATGCCGATCGCCGAGGAGAAGCCGCCCCTCGGTGACGCCAAGTCCCATACGAGCCGATACCAGCGCTGAGACGGGCAGACCGTGATCGACCGGCTCGTCCCCCAGCTGGTGATGCTCGAGGCCGGCGCCGCCGTTATGGGTGGCGTAGAACAGGCTCGAGCGGTCCAGTGCTTCCGGGTGCAGCGTCACGTGGCCGAGGCGCAGCGAGCCGGCGGGGAGCTCGTCCCAGTCCAGCGTCCAGTCGACCACCACCTCCCGCGCCTCGGCGTCGACCGTCACCGCCTTCTCGACCGGCCCGAGCTCGGTTTCGATGCGACCCGACACCGTGACGCTGTGTCCTACCTTCCTCACCGCCGGTTCCACGCGTTCGAGATCGGTCACCTTGTGGCGCAGGGGCGCCTCCTGTACGAGGTTGCCCGTATACCAGTCGGCGCTGATATCGATCGTCTCGAAGTAGCCGTGCTCGACCGTCCCGAACAGGCTCTCGTCGGCCACGCTGCGGTCGACGAACGAGACCACGGCCAGGCCGCGCCGCGTGCTCAGCACCACCTCGAGGTCACCGACGTCAACGCGGAGGAACCGGCCATCCCGCGTGACCTCGTCGGGCAGCGCGTCCGCGCCGCCCCCCGTCGCCCGCTCGGCCCGGGCCGGCGGGCTCGGTGCCGCCGCCCCGTAGCGCGTCTCCGCCGCCTGGAGCCGAGCGAGGGCCTTGGCCCAGCGCCGATCGGTGATGTGGGTGCGCAGGTCAGACGCCCATAGCGCGCACAGCTCCCGCCACGCGTCGGCTCCGGCCCCGGCGGCGCTCATGCGCTCGTAGAGACGCCCGCACCGGGTGTTGAGGTCGATGTCGTCACGGCCGGTCACCGCCCAGCGCGAGATGTTGTACTTGTCCTGTTTCTTGACCGGGACCGGCTGGTCGGGCGCTTCCAGTGAGATCACGCGGCTGGCGCCCTCGCTCTCCAGCAGGGCCAGCACCCGGCTCGGCAGCACCGGCGCGATACCGCCGGCATCCGTCAGCGCGCGCAGGCCCCTGCCGATCCGCTCCCATTCGGGCTCCTGCATCTCGGGCTCGGCGGCGAACCGACCGGGTCGATGATCGAACACCTCGGCGTCGTTGGCGTAGAGCATCAGCGCGCCGCCATCGCGCGCAGCGCCGCGGACGAACTCGATGTACTCCTCCTGGGTCATCTCCGCATGGGCGTAGCGCTGGAACTTCTGAAACGCGATCGACTCGCTCCAGACGACCGGAACCTCATGCTCGAGGCCGCGCGCGCGCTGCGGAAGGTGTCGGGTCTGCCTCCCCCACTCGGGGTGCGAGCGCCAGGCGTTGTCCCAGTCGGCGATGACCCCGGAATAGCCGGCCTCGGCATACAGGTCAACCAACCCGGGCGAGTACGCCTGCTCGCCGATCAGGGCCAGCGCGGGCCGGGCTCCGAGCAGCCGTTGGTAGGTATCGAGCCCGAGACGGAGGTTCCAGCGATTGACCTCGGCGGGCACGAGCGGACCGGCCACCTGGGCGTATCCGCTGCCCACCAGCTCCATCCGCCCGGCATCGATCAGCGTACGGACGGCGCCTAGCCAATCGGGGGCCAGCTCAGCGATCCGCTCGAGCGTCCAGCCGCTGGACTCGATCGCCAGGGGAAAGCGGCTGTCCTGCGCCAGCGCCAGCAGCGGCCGGTAGCACCGGTCGATTACCGCCGGCTGATCCTCCTCCTCAAGCGATGAGAAGGAGAGGTTGAGGTGAAACAGGCAGGCCACGAGCGCCGGCCCCTGCTCCTCTGCGCGCGAGGCCGCCGCCGGCCGGGGTATCCCACTGGTCATCCGCGAGGCCATCGGCTTGGATCGAGCAGCTCCGGCTCCAGGCCGGCGTCCCAGTCCCCGTCCAGCCCTCGGGCGGCCGACGCGAAACTCTCCGCCCCGTCCAGCAGCTGCCGGAGCTCATGGCTGTCCCGCGGACCAAGTAGCGCGCTGCCGATTCCCGGACGTGACAGTGCGAAGGCAACCGCCGCCCCGGGCAGCTCCTCCCAACTTGCGCCGATCGCCCGGCGGAATTCGTCGGCGGCGCGTCTCAGCGCCGCCAGCGCTCCCGTCAATGACCGCCCGGCCGGGCTGAGCACACCGCGGAGCAGCACCGAGCGGGCGATCAGCGCTCGGTCGCGTTCTGCGGCCACCGGGGCCAGCAGCCGCTCGGCGCGTCGGTCGAGCGCGCTGAACGCGACCTGAACGGCGTCGAACGTTTCACAACGCAGAGCCGCCATCGCGTTCTCCGGCCCGTACACCGTGGCCCCGCAGGCGCGAACCACCCCCTCACCGCGCAGGGCAGCGAGCGCGACGGGGAGGACCCCGTCCTCGATGGTGCGGACATCGGCGTTGTGGACCTGGAGCAGGTCGATGTGAGGCCGGCGCAGGCGGACCAGGCTCCGCTCCACCGAGGACCGGGTGAATGACTCGACCTCGCCCGGCGCCAGCGAGCTCCAGCCTCCCTCGGGGATCGCGAGCTTGGTCGCGATCGCACAGTCTTCGCCTGCGCACACCTCGCCGACCACCGCCTCCATCTGTCCGTAGGCGGGGGCGGTGTCGATGAAGCGGAGGCCGCGCTCGAGCCCCACCTCGAGCGTCGCCCGCGCCTCGGGCAGCGCCGGGGCGGTTCGTTCGCCCCCCGGAACGCCGTAGGGGCCGGCCAGTGCGGCCGTCCCCAGCCCTAGTGCGGTGACGTACACCGGGCTGGGCCCGAGTCGCACCGAGAGCCGGCCCAAGGCCGCCGGGGGAGCAGACTGGTTGGCATGGCTAGGCATCGGAGAGCCGGAAGGATCCTAGGAACTAGCCAAGACCTATACCGAAGCGGATGAACCAAAGGTCGCAGGCGCGGCCGGCCGCGTCGCGCTCCTGGCCCATCACCGCGGTGGCAGCGGGCCCATCAGCCGCGTCGAGAAGTTGCCACTGTGCGTAGGTAAAGGATCCCTGGGCGCCGGGCTGCGGCCAGCTGCCCGGCTCCTTCCAACTCGCGCCGCCGTCGCTCGACCGTGCGCAGGTCGGCCAGGGACGACCGTGGTGACGGTAGAGGACCAGGAGCTCGCCGTTCGGCAGCGCCACACAGGCCGGGCGCGAATTGCAGGCAGCAACCGCCGGCACCGGAGCAGTCCACGTCCTCCCGCCGTCCAAAGACCAGGTGGCCTTGGCGACGTAGTCGCTTTCGTCGCGGATCAGCATCAGCACCCGCCGGTCGGCGAGCTGACACGCCCACGGTTCGTTCCAGTCGTTGCCGGTAGCGCTTTTCAGCGCCACCCCGAGGTCCGACCAGGTCTCGCCCCGGTCATGGCTCTCGAGCAGGCGAATGTAGAGCCGGTCACCGGGACGGTCGGCGCCGTGGCCGGGCACGATCAGCCGTCCGTCCGCCAGCTCGACCGGCGCCGCCTCAAATGCGCCGTCTGCGCCGGAGAAGCCAGTCTCCATCTGCCGCGGCGGGCTCCATGTGAGGCCGCCGTCGTCAGAGTGGATCACCCAGCTCGTATTGGCGGGAGTCTTTTGTCCAGAGGCCCGCTGGTTGAAGATGACCAGAACCCGGCCGTCGGTGAGCGTGGCCGCGCCAGCATCGCGGATGTCGTCGTTGGCTTCACCGCGGGTCTCGCCACACGGCTCCACCAGCAGCCCGGGCTCCCACGAGGCGCCGCCGTCCCGGCTCGTCGCGCGGAAGAGGCGTCCGTCGAAGCTCAGATGCTCTGCGCCCTTGCGATAGAAGGCCAGCAGGGCGCCAGACGCGCCAACCGCGTAGCCGGGGAAAGCGTTGTAGCTGCCGTCCCCGTCGATCAGGGTGGAGGCCACCGGGGCGGCAAGGCTCATCTTCCTAGGCGTGCGAGCGGAATACCGCGCCCGGGGGCGCGCCGTCTAGCCGCGCCGCCAGATCACCTGAGCTATGGGCGCTCTCCATCTCTTCAAAGGCGGCTGCCGCCACAGCCAGCGTGCGCTCGATGTCAGACCGGCTATGGCTGTAGGTCGGGAATATGGGGACTCCGAACAGCACCCCCTGGCGATGGCACTCCTGGAGAAAGAGCGCGCGCAGCTCGCTCGAGGGGCTCCCGGGGCCGCCGTCGAACTCGATCGCCGAGCGTGGCGGGTTGCCGAGCAGCCGCACGCCGAAGGAGACCTGCCCGGCGAGCTCGGCCAGCCCGTCGCGCAGCTGCTGGCCACGCGCCCAGATCTGCTCCAGAACGGGCTCAGAGTCGAGCACCTGCAACGTCGCCAGCGCCGCCGCGAGCGAAACGGTCTCTCCGGAGTACGTCATCGAGAAGAAGATGTCCTCGAAGGCCGACATAGCGGCCTCGCTGCCGACCACCGCGGCCAGCGGATAGCCATTGGCCATCCCCTTGCCGAAGCACGCCAGATCAGGCGTGATCCCATACAGCTCCTGGGCCCCGCCACGGGCGTATCGGAACCCGGTGACGATCTCGTCCAGCACGAAAAGCGCACCGTGGGCGCGCGTTGCCTCGATCGCCTTCACGAGATATCCCTCTGCGGGCTCCTCGGCGGGTATCTCCATGATCACCGCCGCGGGCTGGTACTCGGCAAGCGCCGATTCGAGCGCCGGCAGATCATTGAACGGCACCGGATGCGTCAGCTCGCGGTGCAGGCGGGGAACCCCCGCATCGCGCTCCGTGGTGGCGATGTACCAGTCGTGATAGCCGTGGTAGCCGGTGGCGATCACGTGCTCGCGCCCCGTGAGGGCGCGCGCCGCGCGAATGGCCCCGCCGGTGGCGTCGGCGCCGTTCTTGGCAAAGCGAACCTGCTCAGCGCAGGGAATCACCTCCACCAGCCGCTCGGCCACCTCCACCTCAAGGGGGTGCATGAGCGTGAACGTCGTGCCGTCGTGAATCTGCGCTACCACCGCCCCGGTCACCGCGGGGTAGTCATAGCCGAGCAGGATCGGCCCGAGGGCCATCGGCCAGTCGATGTATTCGTTGCCATCGACGTCCCATACGTGCGAGCCGCGGCCTCGGAGAAGGAACTTCGGCGAGACACCATCGACGAAGTTCCAGGGCGCCTTGCTCAGCGTCTGCGTGCCGGCCGGGATGACCCGGCGCGCGCGGTCCCAGAGGCGGTTCGACTCGGCGATACGGTGGGCGGATGCTTGCTGGTCGTGAGCCATGCCGGCAGACGTCTCCCGCGAGGCCGGTCGATTAGGGGCGCCTATAATAGTCGCGATCGTGCGGGCCTCCCGCGCGCGGGTCAGGCATGCAGCGAGTTCTCCTCACCGGCGCGGCCGGCTTCATTGGATCGCAGCTGGCGGAGAGGCTGGTGCGAGACGGCGTCACGGTCAGCGGCGTCGACTCGTTCTCGTCTCACTACCCCCGAGCCCTCAAGGAGCTGAATGTCTGCGGGCTCCGCTCGCACCCGGGCTTCGCTCTAGTCGAGGCCGACCTGGCCAACGTCGACTGGGACGAGCTGCTGGAGGGGGTGGACACGGTATTTCACCTCGCCGCCCGCCCGGGGGTGCGCGACTCATGGTCGGACTTCGCCGACTACCTTCACAACAACGTCGCGGCGACCAAGCTCCTGCTCGACGCGTGCGCCGATCGTTCGCTGCGGCTCGTCTATGCATCCTCCTCGAGCGTGTACGGCAACAGCGCCAATCTCCCGGTGACCGAGACGCAGCCGACCAATCCGATCTCGCCCTACGGAGCGACCAAGGTGATGGGAGAGGTGATGGCGGGCGCCTACGCGGCCGAACGCGGGCTGGACGCCGTTGGGCTGAGGTACTTCACCGTCTACGGTCCGCGCCAACGGCCCGATATGGGCATCTCCCGCTTCATTGAGGACGCCGTGGCGGGCCAACCCCTGCGGGTCTACGGCGACGGCCGCCAGCTCCGCGACTTCACCTATGTCGAGGATGCCGTGGCGGCGACGGTGGCCGCGGCTCGGAGCGGCGAGCGCGGTGCCGTTTACAACATCGCGTCAAACCACCCTTACGAGCTGGTCGCCGTCCTCGAGCTGCTGGGCGAAGTGATGGGTCACGAGCTTGAGATCGTCCACGAGGAGGCGAAGCTCGGGGATGTCCGCAACACTTGGGCGGACATCGCCGCGGCCGCGCGAGATCTCGACTATTCGCCCGCGGTCTCGTTGCGCGACGGTTTGGCCGCTCAGGTCTCGGAGGCCGCCTCGCGGCGTTCTGCACTCGCCGGCGTCCGCTGATGACCTCGTTCATCGCCGAAATCGGCAGCAATCACAACCGCGACCCCGACCGGTTGCGGGCGCTGGTGCAGGCGGCGGCCGGAGCGGGCTGTGACGCGGTCAAGCTTCAGGTGTTCCGGGTCGATGACCTCTTCGCGCCCGAGGCGCTCGCGGCTCAGCCCGAGCTGTCACGGCGCAGCGCGTGGGAGTTCGCGCTCGAATTGCTGCCTGAGGTCCGTGCGGCGTGTGATGCCTTCGGCGTCAAGCTTGGAGCGACTCCCTTCGGGCTGTGGGCCGTGGAGGCGCTCGAGCCGTACGTCGATTTCCTGAAGGTCGCCTCCTATGAGGTGCTCTGGCACGACCTGCTAAGAGCTTGCGCCGCAACCGGCAAGCCTCTGATCGTCTCCACCGGGATGGCCACCGAGGAGGAGATCGCCGCCGCGGTCGAGGCGGTGGGCACAGACGAGCTGCGACTCCTGCACTGCGTCTCTGGCTATCCGACGCCACCCGAGCAGTCAAACCTGGCCGCCATCGAAACGCTGCGGACGCGCTTCGGCTGCCCCGTCGGCTGGTCGGATCACACCGGACGCGACGACGTGGTCGTGCGCGCCGTCGCCCGCTGGGGGGCCAGCGACGTGGAGTTGCACATCGACCTGGATGGCAGAGGGTTCGAGGCGGGCGAGCACAATTGGACCTCCGCAGGGATACGCGCGCTCCGCGCTCGGCTGGCAGATGCTCAACCTGAGCCGGTGAGTGAATTCGACGGGGACGGGCGAAAGGTGCCTCAGCCGGTCGAGCAGCCGGACGTCGCGTGGAGGGCTGACCCGTCAGACGGCCTGCGTCCGCTGCGCCGCCTGCGTGAGCAGCTCGCTCACGCGCGGTGAACCAGGTTGAGCTGTCGCAGCTCGGGCTCACGTTCAAGGAGCTCCAGCACGTCCCTCCACCCGAAGTCGTCGGCTCCCAGACGTGCGTAGACCGCGCGGACGAACTCGAGGTCTTCCGGGAAGTCCACCGTCCAACGCTCCGCGCCGTGGTCGCTCTCGCACTCGAGCCTCGCAGCCGGAAAGCGCTGTGGCTGCCTCCAGATGAACGGCGTCACGTGCTCGCGGTCAAACGGGTCTCGTGATTCTTGCCACGCCTCCGCGAGTGCCGCCGCCAGCAACACCTCGGCGTCGAGTCCGTCGGGAAATCGCCGGTAGCCTGCGCTCGGCGGCAGCGCGCCCGTCGCTACCGAGGCATACGCCAGGCCCGGGGCTTGGTCGTGCAGCGCCAGCAGCTCGTCGATCACTCCGGCGTCGATGAGCGGGCAATCCGCGGTCACGCGGATCACCCGCTCGGCCCCGACCTGCGTGAGCGCCAGATAGAAGCGGTCCAGCACATCGGACTCCGCGCCCCGCACACAATCGATCCCGGCTTGCCCGCACAAGTGGGCGATCGGATCGTCCGTCGAACGCGTCGAGGTGAGCACGAACAAGCCGTCGAGCCCGGCGGCGCCCGCGAGGCGATCAGTTATGCGTAGGAGGCTCGGCCGACCCGCGATCGGCTCCAGCACCTTTCCCGGAAACCGGGTGGATCCCATGCGCGCTTGAATGAAGGCGACTGTCGCCACATCGGGTACGCTACCCGCGTCGTCCGCCGCAGCTCTGATGCCCGACCCGATTCTCGAGATTCGAGCCGATGGCGGAAACCGCACTGGATTTGGCCACGTCGGGCGCTGCCTGGCTCTGGCCCACGCGCTCTCTGGTCGCAGTCTGTTTCGAGTGCACGATCAGCGGGTCGCGGCCTTCGTCGAGGCGGGCGGAGGACAGCTGGCCGGCTCTGGAAGCACTGCTCCGGTCGTGCTGCTAGACCAGGTCGCGCCGACATCCCTCGGGACCGTTCGCAGCCTGCAGGCGGCTGGCCGGCGCGTCGCCCTCCTGGATGACTTCGGCGGTGGCCGGGCACAAGCCGACCTCGTCATCGATCCCCCCACCGGATCGCGCTGGCCCCCTGCCGGCGGGCTCCGCCTGGCGGGTTTTGAGCACGTTCTGCTGCGTGATGCGGTGCTCAAAACCCGGCGCGCCGAGGCCGCCGGCGGCATCCTCGTCGGTATGGGCGGGAGCGACCCTCAGGGCCTCACCGTCCCGCTCAGCCGAGCGCTCGCCGACGCGGGTCTTCGGGTGGCGGCGGGCCTCGGGCCCGGCTACTCAGGTCAGCGGCCACCCGACGCCATCAGACGCGTCGAGCCGGATGCCTTCCTGGAGACGCTGGCCTCAGCGCGCGCGCTGGTCACCGCCTATGGGCACACTCTGCTCGAGGCCGCCTACCTCGGCGTACCTGCAGTGGCGGTGGTGCTTCGCCCGGACCAGGTCAGCCACGCGCTGGCATTCGGCGACCACGGCACCGCCGTTGTGCTAGATGGATCGCATGGCGTGCGAGTTGAGGACGTGGTCGCCGCGGTCGTCTCGCTGCTGAACGACCCCCAGCGCTACGGCGCGATGGCGGAACGTGGGTCGGCCCTGGTCGACGGCCGCGGCGCGCAGCGGGTGGCCAGAGCCATCGAGAAGCTTGCGTGAGCGCACACAAGGGCCCACTGATCGGCGCGCGCGCCGGGTTCGCCGTGATCGATTGCCGCTCCTGTGGATGGGCGCATCTGGATCCGATCCCCGC
This sequence comes from Solirubrobacteraceae bacterium, assembly GCA_036788555.1. Lineage (GTDB taxonomy): Bacteria > Actinomycetota > Thermoleophilia > Solirubrobacterales > Solirubrobacteraceae > Palsa-465. The sequence goes on from DAIQND010000002.1 coordinate 28,616, forward strand.
AGAGGGTGAACTCGCCCTGATGTACGAGCGAACCTACTACCAGGACCAGTATCCGGGATGGCTGGAGAAAGATCGCCGCGAACAGCCCTACTGGGACCTCGAGCACGCAGACAAACTCTCCGATTGGCAGGAGATGCTCGATCGCGACCGGCCGGCGCTGCTCGACGTAGGGTGCTCTGGAGGCCTCCTGCTCGAGTACGCCACCGGCGAAGGATGCCTCGCCGAGGGTATAGAGCCGTCGACCGAGGCCGTCGCCCATGCCAGGTCGCGCGGTCTGGTCGTGCACAGCGGTCTTTACGAGGACATCTCGCTGGCGCCGCAGTCCTTTGACGTCGTGCACTGCAAGCTGGTGGCAGAGCACCTGCCGCGTCCGCGCGACTTTCTGCGCTGGGCGCGCGGCATCCTGCGTCCTGGCGGCATAGTTTCGCTCCACGTCCCAAATGACTTCAACGTCCTGCAGCTCGCGGCGCGGGATGCGCTAGGGAAGGAGGACTGGTGGATCGCCCCTCCATTCCACATCAACTACTTCACGTTCGAATCGCTTGAGAGGCTCCTACGCTCAGAGGGTGCGGTCGCGGTGACGAGGGACGCGACGTTCCCGGTCGAATGGTTTCTACTGATGGGCGAGGACTATGTCGGCGACGATGAGCGGGGCGCGTCGGTCCACCTCCGGCGCATGAATCTGGAAACGCGCCTGGAGCAGGTGGGACTTCGGCGCGAGTTCCATCGCCACCTCGCGGAGCAGGGCGTTGGGCGCGAGGCGATCGTGCATGGGAAGCTGAGGCCGTGAAGCGGCAGATCCTGACCGACGGGGTGCCCGGGCCCGAGAGCCGGCGGCTGATGGCCGTCGCCGCGGCCCAGGAGGGACCGGCTGTGGCACGGCAGTCGACAATCGTCTGGAGGCGGGCGGACGGAGTCCACGTCGAGGATGTCGACGGCAACGTGTTCCTCGACTTCACTTCGGCTGTCCTGCTGGCCAACGTCGGTCATCGCCACCCGCGCGTGGTCGCGGCGATACACGATCAGGCAGACGAGCTTCTGCATTCCTACAACTTCGTAAATCCGTGGCGGGTGGAGCTCGGACGCAAGCTCGTCGCGCTCGGCGATCCCCACGACCTGACGCGTGTTTTCATCGGCTCGACGGGCGCCGAGCTCGTCGAGCTCTCGCTCAAGCTCGCGCGCTGGAAGACGGGGCGCTCCGGAACGCTCGCACTCGCGGGGGGCTACCACGGCAAGACGATCGCAGCCACGGCGGTGGGCGGCCGCCCAGACTCGCGGTCCGGGCTCGGAGAACTCCTTCCGGGGGTGGTGCACCTGCCGTTTCCAGAGCTCGGCGCACCGGGTTTCAGCGAGACCGAGGCGGCCGCGCTCGCCCAGCTTGGTTCGCTTGAAGCGGACGGCACAGCGGCGCGAATCGGCACCGTGATAATCGAGCCGCTCCAGGGAAACGCCGGGCAGCGTCACACCTCCACGGGATTCCTCCAGGCGCTGCAGGAGTTCGCGCGCCGCCATGCGGCGGTCCTGATCGCCGACGAGACCCAGTCGGCATTTGGGCGGGCGGGGACGATGTTCGCCTTCGAGCAGTTCGGCCTGGCTCCCGATCTGGTGGTTGCCGGCAAGGGAATCTCCTCCAGCCTGCCGCTCACCGTGCTCCTCGGCCGGTCAGACGTCTTCGATGCCGCGCCGGCGCGCGCGCTGTCCTCCACCCACATCGCGCACCCCGTCGCCTGTCGTGCTGCGTGCGCAGTGCTCGAGGTCATCGAGGACGAGCATCTGCTCGACAACTCCCGTGAGGTGGGAGGCTTCCTTCTTTCCGGGCTTCAGCGTGCCGCAGACGAGGCGCACCTCGAGGCGGTAGCGCGGGGAGCAGGGCTGATGCTGGGCGTCGCGATCCTCGATGGCCGCGGGGCACCAGATCCTGAGCGGGCCGCGGCGGTCGTGGCCGCGGCGGCACGGCGCGGCGTCTTGTTGCTCGATCCCATCGGCATTTCAAAGAACGTGATCAGGGTCAGTCCGCCGCTTGTCATCACCGGGGAGCAGGCCGCAGAGGGACTTGCCGCCCTCGCCGAGGCATTCGCGGAAGTGGCATGAAGAGCAAGGCAATTGCCGGCTCAGCTCCCACCATCGCGGTCGTAGGCAACGTGAATGCCGATCTCTCGTGCGGCATCCGACGTCTCCCGAGCCCCGGCGAGACCCTGCTCGCCGAGAGCCTGGTGCTCGGACCGGGTGGGAAGGCCGGCAACGCGAGCGTGGCCATCGCGAAGCTGGGGGCCACCCCGCGCCTGATCAGCGGCGTCGGGAACGATCCGCTTGGAGAGATGGTGCTCTCAGAGCTCACCCGCGCCGGCGTTTCGGTAGCCGAGGTGGCCCCCAGGGTCGCGATAGTGCTCGTCGCGCCTGTCGGCGAGGAGAACGCGATCGTCACGCACCTGGGCGCCAACCTCGAGCTGCGCCCTGAAGAGATTCCATCGCTCACCGGATGCGACGGGCTGTTGATGACGTTGGGGCTCCCCGTTCCAGCCCTGCTGGCCGCCGCGCGCGCGGCCCGAGCCGCTGGCATCCCGCTCATCGTCGACGCCACCCCGCTCCGCGACCTGCCACTCGACCGCGCGTTCACCGAAGTCTCGCTGCTGTCGGCCAATCGGGTGGAGGCTCAACAGCTCACCGGCGTGTCCGCCACGGCTGATCCGGAGAAGATGTGCCGGGCGCTGCACTCGCTCGGTGCCCAGCATGCGGTTCTCAAGTTAGGACCCGAGGGTGCCGTGTGGTCGGATGGGACGCGCAGTGGCTTGGTCGCCGCCCCGGCCGTGGCTGCGGTGGACCCGACCGGTGCTGGAGACGCATTCATGGCGGCGCTGGCTGTCCGATGGGTCTCGGGCGCGCGGCTCGATACGGCCACGCGATTCGCGTGTGCCGCCGGAGCGCTGGCCGCGAGCGCCCGAGGGGCACAGGCGGGTTGGTCTACGCTGCGCGACGTGGAAGCTCTGGCCGCAGACGTTAGGTGAGGACGCAGCCGACGATCTTGCTGGTGGGGGCCGGCGTACTCCAGGTGCCCGCGGTCGAGTTGGCCAAGCGCATGGGGCTCTGCGTCGTGGCCACCGATCGCGATCCTGCGGCAGCGGCCTTCCCGCTCGTCGACCGCGCCGTGGCGCTCGACACCAAGGACGTGGCGGGTCACGTGGCGTTGGCCAAGCAGCTGGCGAGGGAGGTGAACCTCGTGGCCGTTTACACCGAGGGCGCCGACGTCGAGGTGACGGTATCTCGCGCGGCGGAGGCCGTCGGCCTGCCGTGCTGCGACCCCAGCGCGGCGGAAATTTGCGCCAACAAGGCCGAGTTTCGGCGCGTGAGTCTCGACGCCGGTCTCCCGGTGCCGAGCTTCTGTGAGGTCGGCAGCCTCGAGGCGGCGCGCGAGGCGCTCGAGCAGGTGGGGCTCCCAGCGATCATCAAGGCGCTGGACAACTCCGCGTCGCGAGGGGCGACCAAGATCGGCTCCGAGGACGAGTTGCCTGCCGCGTTCACCGAGGCGCTGCGCTGGTCAGGCACCGACACCGTGCTCGTCGAGGAGTGCTTGTCCGGACCCGAGCAGAGCGTCGAGACGATCGTCGATCAGGATGGCGTTCAGCGCCGCTGCAACATCGTCGACCGGCCGTTCGCGTTCGACCCCTATCCCATCGAACTCGGCCACGACAATCCGACCGTCTTGACCGATGCACAGCAGGACGAGCTATACGAGTTGGTCGAAGCTCACACGCGCGCGGTGGGCATCCAGCTCGGAGCGGCCAAGGCCGACACCATGTGGAGCGATCGCGGGCCGATCGTGCTCGAGATGACCGCCCGTCTCTCCGGCGGCTTTCACTCCCAATACACGTCGCCGCTGGCATACGGCACTAACGACATCAAGGCAACGCTCGATCTCGCGTTGGGCCGGCCTGTCGATGACGCCGACCTGCTGCCACGGTGGCACAGGTATTCGATCTGCAGGGCGCTGTTTCCCGAGCCGGGCACGATCGTCGGCATCGACGGCGTCGAGTCCGCCCTCTCGATTCCCGGCGTTGAGCACGTCATCTTCCGAATGCAAATCGGAGACACGATCCAGCCCTACCGCACCTGTGCGGATCGCGCCGGATTTGTCATCACCTGCGCGGACACGCGGGAGGACGCCGAATTCGCAGCTGGGGAGGCTGTCGGCGCGATCGACGTCACCACAGTTCCTGTCGGGGTACATGCGAGCGCTGATTAAGTCGGGCCGGGGAGCGCGGCTCCGCGTCGAGGACGTCCCCGCGCCTTACCCCGGACCGGGCGACGTCCTGGTCCAGGTCCAGGCGGTTGGCATCTGCGGGACCGACATTCACATCCTCCACGACGTCTATCCCCACGCCGATCCACTTATTCCAGGCCATGAGCTGGTGGGAACCGTGATCGCCGCCGGCGCGGACGTCGACGGCTGGTCGGCTGGCGAACGTGTGGTTTCCGAGCTACATACCGGCGCGGACCTCACCTGCGAGACCTGCCGCTCGGGCAACCCGCAGATCTGCCCCTCGAAGCGCGCCCTCGGTACCTGGACGGACGGAGCCTTCGCCGAACAGGTGGTTCTGCCCGCGTGGCTCCTGCATCGCGTACCGGAATCGCTCAGCGATCTCGCGGCAACGTTGATCGAGCCGGGAGCGTGTGCCCTGCACGGAATGCTCGAGCGAGGCCGGATCGAGGCAGGCGACGAGGTCTTCGTGGCGGGGCATGGGCCGATCGGGCTTCTCTCGGCTCAGGTGGCCATCGCATCCGGTGCCAGCCGAGTCATCGTCTCAGGGCGCAGTCGAAAGGGCACCACACGGCTCGAGGCGGCCGCATCGCTGAACGTGGAGGTCGTTGACGCCGACCACGGAAATGTGGCTCAGCGGGTCCTCGAGCTGACGGGCGGCCGCGGCGTCGACGTCGCGATTGAGACGGCGGGGGCCTCAGGGGCGCTCCATGACTGCCTCGCCGCGTGCCGCCCCGGTGGCCGGGTCACCGTCCTCGGCCTATCGGGCCGAGCTGTGGTCGAGTTTCCCTGGGACCTCGCGCTTCTCCGCGACCTCGACGTTGTTTTCTCATTCAGCTCAAAGTCATCGAGCTGGGAGCGGACGCTCGAATTGACCGAGCGACGGCAGATCGGTGGCGAGTGGATGATCAATGAAGCTTTCGACCTGGAGGATTGGGAGCCGGCGTTCGCTGCGATGCAGAACGGGCGCGCGATCAAGGTGGTGCTGACTCCGTGAGCGGCCTTGCCGTACGGCTGACGCCGTCAGGCGCGCCGGGTGTCCAGCGCCTCGAGACTCCGCTGCGGCATCTGCGGGTGCATATCGTCCGTCTGGCCTCCGGCTCCGAGGCGGCGCTGGAGGCTAACCAGGACGAGCGCCTGATCGTGGTGCTTGACGCCCCGCGGAGCGTGTCGCTCACGAGCGGCAGCCACGATTTCGAGCTTCGCCGCAGGTCGTCGGTGTTCAGCGAAGGTCCTTCGGCTCTTTACCTACCTCCGGGCCACCCGGTCGTGGTGAGAGGCGAGGTCCTGGCGGTGGTGTTCGGAGCCGAAGCCGAGGCGCAGCCGGGCCTCGATCCCTACGTCATTCTCCCCGAGCAGGTTGCCAGCGTCGTGCGCGGGCGAGACAACTTTCGGCGCACCGTGCGGGACATCCTCCCAGCTGATCGACCTGCCACCCGCCTGCTCGCGGGCGAGACGCTGAATCCAGCCGGGAATTGGTCCTCGAGTCCCCCGCACAAGCACGATCGTCACGCGCCTCCCGAGGAGGCCGAGCTCGAGGAGGTGTATGTCTTCCGCCTAGATCCGGAGCAGGGCTTCGGCCTTCAGCTGTCCTACACCGACGACCCGCCGGCGGAGGTCGCTATGACGGTTCACGATCTCGACGTCGTGGCGATCCCTCGCGGCTATCACCCTGTGGTCGCGGCGCCCGGCTACAGCCTTTACTACCTCTGGTGTCTGGCCGGTCGAGGTCGGGAGCTTCGCTGGAGGACAGACCCCGCCCATGCCTGGGTGGAGGCGGGGTGACCTACGCCGCACCGGCCAGCGCCCACCGCCAGTGCCGGCGCGACGGCGCCGCCGCCAGTGCCGCGAATGCGGCTATAGCGACCGCGCCGTAGGCGCCCACGCCGAGGATTCCAGTCGGGTGCAGGACCCGGGAGAGGCCCCATACGGCCGCGGCCCACGGGAGCAGGAGCCCGTAGGCCGGCAGCGCCACCTCGAGCCCGTATCGGCGCCAGCTCAGATCCGCGCGGCGCAAGGCGAAGTGCATCCACACCGGGAACCCCGCCATGCTCGGGATCACAGTCCCCCAGATGACGCCGACGGTGCCGAACGCCGCGGTCATGGCGATTGAGAGCGCAAGCGAGACCGCTCCACCGATCGCGGTCAGAATCACGAAGACGCGAATGTTGCTCATCCCGGAGATCAGCGTCCCGAGGACGCCGGTATTGGCTCCCGTCAGCCAGTAGATGACGAAGATCTGGGCGTACACGGCGTAGCGGCCGTAACCGTGGCCGACCCAGGCGACGATCAGGGGTCGGGCCAGGACGAGGACGAGGATCACCCACGGCAGCGTGACGACCAGCCCGAGGAAGCTTCCGACAATTACCAGGCGGCGCAGGCGGTCGCGCTGCCCCGAGGCGGCGAGCCGCGAGACGGTGGCGATCAGCGCCTGCCCGGTCAGCGCGCTGATCATCCTTACGGCGTTGTGGGGGCGCAGCGCCACCTCGTAGGCGACGATCGCTGCGGCACCGACGAACGCCGCCACGATCAGGCGGTCCAGCGAATAGATCGCCGTGTCGGCGATCCCGATGATGAACAGCCCGCCCCCGAAGGTCATCACCGGGCGCAGGTCACGGCCGCGCCAGGAGCCGATGCCCGGACGCATTCCCGCCCGACTCCACGCCAGCGCCGCGCAGCAGACTCCCTCCAGGACGAGCATTGCACCGAAGTAGCCGACGAGCACCGGGACCGAGTGGGTGGTGAAGGTCAAGCCCCAGACTCCCGCGAGGGTGAGCAACGAGATCCCCATGGCCACTCCCGCTCGCTGGTCGTAGCGTTCGAGGCCCTCGAGCATCGCGGTGCCGACCCGCGAAGGCCAATAGACGACCGCGGTGGCGGCCGCCACCATCAGCGTGGCCACCGCCTGTCCCCGTACGGCCTGACCGCTGAACAGCGAGCGACTCCCCACAACCGCCAGAAGCGCCAGCCCGGCAGCCACCACCAGGCCGATCCCGAGCATCAAAAGCAGCGAGCCACGGACCATCGAGTTGATGCGCTCCTGGGCCGCGGCCACCCGATACTCGGCCAGGTACTTCGTGACCGACGTGGCGATCCCCAGCTCAACCGCCGTGAAGTAGCCCGTCAGCGTCGTGGCGAACACGAACAGTCCGGTCGGGGCGGGGCCGATCCGGTCGATCAGCAGCGGCAGCATCAGAAAGCCGACGACGAACACAGTCATCGTCCGCCCGGCCATCATCAGCGTGTTGAGCGGGATCGCCCCCGGGCGCCATAGCCCGGCTGCGGTCGTCGGGTCCGGTTTGTCCGCTACCTGCGCTTCGGGAACCGTCAACGCGATTCGGCGGCGGGCACCAGGTCAGCCATCGCGCGGATGTCCGCCGCGTCCAGCCACTCGGGGTTGCTGTCGCTGGAATATCGGAAGCCGGGTGGCAGCTCGTCGCCCAGGGGATCGCCTGTGCGCCAGAACTCATACGGCGGATAGATGATGAACCGGTCGCTGAGCAGCCGGGCATGGCGCGACTCGTCCTCCGTGATCAAGACCTCGTGGATCTTCTCGCCCGGGCGGATCCCGACGATGCGCCTCGAGGCGTCCGGAGCCAGAGCGTCGGCTAGATCAACCATCCGCATGCTCGGGATCCGCGGCACGAACACTTCGCCGCCCTGCATCATCCCGAGTGAGCTGATCACGAAATCGACCGCCTGCTCGAGGGTGATCCAGAAGCGCGTCATCGCCTCGTCGGTGATCGTGAGCTCGCCCTGCAACGCCTGCTGCTTGAACAGGGGAACCACGCTTCCGCGGCTGCCGACGACGTTCCCATAGCGGACGGAGGCAAACCGCGAACGCGAGTCTCCGGCGTAGGCATTCCCCTGGGCGACGATCTTCTCGGCGCACAGCTTGGTTGCGCCGTAGAGGTTGACCGGGTTCACGGCTTTGTCGGTGGACAGCGCGATCGTCCGCGGGACGTTGTTGGCGATCGCGGCAGCCACGACGTTCTCGGCGCCGTGGACGTTCGTCTGGACGGCTTCGAATGGGTTGTACTCGCAGATCGGCACATGCTTCAGAGCGGCCGCGTGGATCACCACGTCGACGCCGCGCATCGCCAGCTCCAGCCGCTCGCGGCTGCGGACGTCGCCGATCAGAAACCGAAGTCGTGAGTCGTCGAGAACCCGGCTGAGCTCCCACTGCTTCAGCTCGTCGCGACTGTAGATCCGGACGGCGGCCGGGTCGTGGCGCTCGAGAACGGTCCGGATGAACGCCTTGCCAAATGAGCCTGTGCCCCCTGTGACAAGAACGACCTTGCCCTGGATGTCAGGGGATGCCATGACGGCATCTTAGCCCTGGGAACCGGCGACTCCGGGTGCCGATAGCCTTGCCGCGATGGTCATCCCCTACGGCCGCCAGGCCATCGACGACGAGGACATTCGGGCCGTGACCGACGTGCTCCGGGGGGATTGGCTCACTCAGGGGCCTGCGGTCCGGGCGTTCGAGGAGGCAATCGCCCGAGCCTGCGACGTCCCCTTCGCCGTCGCGTTCTCGTCGGGGACAGCCGCACTGCATGGAGCCGCCTTTGCCGCTGGCCTCGGTGCGGGTGACGAGTTCGTCACCAGCGCGATCACCTTCGCGGCCAGTGCCAACTGCGGCGCCTACGTCGGCGCTACGCCTCGCTTTGCCGACATCGACCCCCGCACCTGGAACGTCAGCCCGGACACGGTCGAGGCGGCGCTGAGCGACCGGACTCGGGCAGTGGTCCCGGTTCACTTCACGGGTCTGCCGGCCCCGATCCGGGAGATCCGAGAGCGGGTGGGAGAGGACGTAGCGATCATCGAGGACGCCGCCCATGCCATAGGGGCCCGCCAGGCCGACGAGCCGGTCGGTGCCTGCACGCATTCGGACATGGCCGTGTTCTCGTTTCATCCCGTCAAGACGGTGACGAGCGCCGAGGGAGGGGCGGTTACGACCCGCGATCCGGAACTGCGCCAGCGGCTGGTTGATTTCCGCACGCACGGGATGGTTCGGGACCCCGATCGCCTGACCCGGCCTGATGAGGGCGGCTGGTACATGGAGCAACAGGTGCTGGGCTTCAACTATCGGCTGTCAGACGTGCACTGCGCTCTCGGTATCTCTCAGCTCCAGAAGCTCGAGCGATTCGTCGAACGGAGGAACGAAATCGCTGCGCGCTATCGCTCGGCGCTGGCCGATGTCCCCTCCTTGGTCCTCGCGCCCGAGCCGTTGGCTGGGGAGCGTCACGGGCGGCATCTCTACGCGGTCTGCCATCGCCAGGGGATTCCGGCGAGGCGCCGGCTCTATGACGGCCTGAGAGAGCGCGGGATCCTCGCCCAGGTCCACTACCTGCCGGTCTATCTGCACCCGTACTACCGCGAGACGTACGGGACGGCCCCTGGTCTGTGTCCCAGCTCCGAGGAGTATTACGCAGGATGCCTGTCGATCCCGTGCTACCCGACGTTGAGCGATGAGCAACAGGAGCAGGTGATCTCGGCGGTGCGGGAGCTTGCGTAGCTGATGGCGAGTGATCAGACCGCACTGATCGCCGGCATCACCGGCCAGGACGGCTCGTATCTCGCCGAGCTGTTCGCGGCGATGTCATTCGCGGTCGACGCCGACCACAGGCTACTGAGCCGCTAGGTGGCCGCGCCCGTCCGGTCAAGGGCGCTGATCACCGGGCTCAGCGGCCAGGATGGCTCCTTCCTCGCGGAGCTCCTCCTGGAGAAGCATTACGACGTGACCGGGATGGTCCGGACCGGCGATGGGGACTCGCTGGGAGCGTCTGAGCACCTGCGCCGGCGGGTTGGGCTGGTATCCGGGGAGCTGCTGGACCCATCCAGCCTGATCAGCATCGTCCGCGATGTGCGGCCCGACGAGCTCTACCACCTGGCAGGACCGTCGTTTGTCCCTCACTCGTGGCGGGACCCCGCAGAGGCTCTGTCGGCGATCGCGGGGGCGAGCGCAACGCTGCTAGAGGCGGTGCGAGACCACAGCCCCGGCACGCGGGTCTTCGTAGCCACCTCGGG
>DAIQND010000003.1:0-14736 GCA_036788555.1 Solirubrobacteraceae bacterium
CGACGATGTCGAGCGAGGGGGCGCCGCGGGCGAACGAGATCGACTTGGCCACCACGCGGAAGACTACGAAGTCTCCGGATGGAACGTCTGGTGGGCAGCGCTACCGGGGCGGCATCCGGACGCGCGACGCCGTTCCCACCGCCAGCATCCGCGGCGCCTCGAGGCGGCCCTGGCAGCCGCGCGCCGGAATCTCGTCCGGATGGAAACCCCGCGCCGGTGCCCATTCGCTCGGTCGCATCGTGAGCGTCGACGAGACCGCCACCTCCCCGCCGACGTGCTGCTGGATGAACAGGACGCACGGCGTCAGCGAGCACCCGCCGTCGACGAAGCACGTCTGCGCTCCTAAGGCCGGCGCCAGCCGCCCTGGCGCGACGCGGAAGTGGCCGTGCCCGCCCCGCCGCACAGCGTGGGCATGATGCAGGGCGACCGGCGAGCCCTCCGAGGCGGACACGTTCAATGCGGTGACGCTCGCCACCGCCGCCACCGCCACGCAGGCCGCCAGAATTCGGGGGAACCGCACGACCGGACCAGTATCCCGCGCGGCTTCACCGCGCGCAACCGGCACGCGGCTGCCGCACGCCGCACGCGCTAGGTGATCACCAGCACCAGCTGGGGATTGCTCCCCGCCGCAGCCGCCACCACCGGATCGATCGGTGCGACCGCGTTGGCCGCAGCACCCACCAGATGCGCCAGCAGCAGCGCCTGCGCGCGCTCACCCGGCGCATACTGGATCTCGTTTCCGGGCGGCAGCGTCTGCTGGGAGAGATTTCCCACCCCGGTCACTTTGACGCGGTGGGCTTGAAGCAGGACAGCCATCCGGTGCGCGGCGCCAGCCGTCTGCGTGGCGTTCAGCACCACCACCGGCGCCGTCGGCAGCGCCGGGACGACCGGCCGCTTGACGCGGTGAACGACAGGCGCCGCGTGCTGGTGGCGGGTGAGCAGCACGGCGGCAGCCGCCCCGCCTGCGACCAGCGCCAGCACCACCGCACCGGCCACGATCGCGCCGCGTCCTCGAACCGGTGAGTCGCGGTAAATCTGAGGCCTCCCGATCCACCGGCCGGAAGCGCCGTTGGCGCCGGCCGCGCCGTTCGCGCCGGAGACCGCGCCCGCCAACGCTGGTCCGCCGAACCCGCGGGAACCCACCCGACCCGCCGGGTTCGCGACCAGCGGCGTGCCCCTCAACCCGCGGGGGCCCAGCGGGCGATGTCCCTGCTCGCCGCCGCTCCTCACGTACCTACGCGTCCCGCGCACCTGGATGATCCGCCGGAGGCCCAGGAAGGCGAGCAACGGGAGCGCCACCAGCGTCACCAGCGCAGAGATACCGCCCACCTTCTCCTTGAGCGTCAGGGGAGCCTTGTGCACGACGCGCGTCGGGACGCCGGCGTCGCTGAGATGGATCACCCGCGGCTGCGTCGGCGTGGCGTGGACTCCGGCGAACGGGATCGTCTGCTCGGCGATGGCCAGCATCTCGCCGTTCGGCAGGGCGTCGGTCAGGGAGTTACGGACCCAGTAGACCGCGCCGTGCTCGTACCAGGCGACCATCCGCAGATTCGAGCCGTCGTAGTACAGGCGGTAGGTCCGGCTGCCGGCCTGAACCGTCTGGTCGGGGCTGTCGAACTGCGGTGCCGTCGTCCAGGTCATGCCCTGGACGTCGTAGTACTGGCCGAGCTGACCGGCCTTGAACACCTCGACGTAGGCCGGGTAGAGGCTGCGGTCGGGACCCTGGATCTGGTAGACGCGCAGGGTTGGCGCCACCCAGCTGCCGGAGCGATCCTCCACCTGCGGGTACTCGAGCGGGAACGCGAGCCCCAGCGCCGCGGCGCGGGCCTGTCCCTCCGCGCTGGACGGGACCGGGGTCAGCGGCAGCTGGGACACGGCGTGCTTGCTCTGGACGGCCCGGGCCTGGGCGGCGACGCTCTGCTTGGGAATCGGCGAGCCGCCGTACAGGAACGCGTCGACGCTGTCGGTGATCTGCTGGTGGCTCGCCGTGTCGCAGGAGCAGGGGTTGGCGCCGGTCGGCTGGAGGTTGACCTGGAAGTGGACCTGGCGGACGTGCCTGCCCGACATGTTGATCAGCGTTCCCAGCAGGTTGAGGATCTCCGAGGGCGACTGCAGGCCCGCGTCGGTCTTTACCGCCTGGCCGAAGATCTGCTCGAACTTCGTGACGTTGTTGACCAGCGTGGGGCCGTACTGCTTTTTGACGTCGAGCAGGAAGCTCTGGTCGCGGGCATCGCGGACCAGCGACGTGTCCGTATGGCGGTAGGAGACGAACTCGAGCGCCTGCTGCCCGCACAGCTTCTGATAGCCGGGCTGCAGATTGATGCTCTGATAGTTGGTGCCCGGCGTGCCCAGGTTCTCGTTGTAGTAGCGCTGATCGACCGTGGAGTACACGCAGCCCATCTCATCGACTGCGCGTTTGAAGGTGTAGAACGTGGCCACGACCACGTGGTCCACCGACAGGCCCAGGTCGAGGCTGATCGTCTTCACCAGCGCGCCGATCCCGAAGTGGTAGGCGTAGTTCAGCCGCGTCGGCGCGGCCACCTGCTGGCCGGAGGCGTTGTAGATCGGCTCCATCAGCTCGCGGGGGATCGACATCATCGAGATGTACGGCTTGCTCGGGTCCAGGCGCACGAGCAGCATCTCGTTGGCCAGATCGGGGACGTAGCCGTGGTAGTACTTGAAGCCCCGGCGGGTGTCGTCGCCGACCAGCAGCAGCGTTTCCGGCTGCCCGAATCCCGCGTTGGCCAGCACGCCCTGCGTGATGTTCAGGCTCCCGTTCTGCTTGAGCGCGTCGCTCAGCGAGTGCACCTGGTCGAGCACGAACACCGCGCTGCCCCCGGCGGCGCAGAGCAGCACGATCACCGCGCCCAGGATGATCCGCCCCCATCCCCAGCGCCGGTGCGGCGGCGGGTCGCTCGGAGGTGGCGAGGGTGGCAGCAGCCCGCCGCCGGGCGCCGGAGAGCCGTCTCGCGGGGGCGGCGAACCGTTGGTGGCGCCGCTGCGAGGTGGGGAGATCACGCTCACGGAACGCCTGATGATACGGGGGCTGGGCGACGCGCTCGGCAGCGCGGGCGGTCCTGAACCAGCCCCTAACCGGCGGCTACGCCGCGGAGCGATTTCCCAGCAGCGATACGGCCAGCTCGGCCACCTGGGTCGGCGTGCGGCCGACGCGGACGCCCTTGCTCTCAAGCGCCTCCGCCTTGGCCCGGGCGGTGCCCTGCGATCCGGACACGATCGCACCGGCGTGCCCCATCGTCTTGCCGGGCGGAGCCGTGAAGCCGGCGATGTAGCCGACGACCGGCTTGCTCACGTGCTCGGCGATGAACTGCGCCGCGCGCTCCTCGGCATCACCGCCGATCTCCCCGCACATCACGATCAGTTCCGTCTCGGGATCCTCCTCGAACATCGCCAGGACGTCGATGAAGTCGGTGCCGGGCACCGGGTCTCCCCCGATCCCGACGATCGTCGAGTTGCCGAACCCGCTCTGGGCCAGGACGTTGCCGATCTGGTAGGTCAGCGTGCCCGAACGTGAGACCACGCCGACGTTGCCCTGGCTGAAGAACGCCGCTGGGATGATCCCGACGTTCGCCTTGCCCGGCGAGAGGATCCCGGGGCAGTTGGGACCGATCAGCCGCGCGCGACCGTTCCGGCGCAGCGTGTTGAAGACCCGCAGCTCGTCGTGGGCCGGGATCCCCTCGGTGATCGCCACGATCAGCTCGATCCCCGCGTCCTCGGCCTCGAGGATCGAGTCGGCGGCGAACCGGGGCGGGACGAAGATCATCGCCGTATTGGCGCCGGTTTCGCTCACCGCCGCGGCGAACGTGTTGAACACCGGGATCCCCTCCACGTCCTGACCGCCCTTGCCGGGGGTGACGCCCGCCACCACGTCGGTGCCGTACTCGCGGTTTCGCAGCGAGTGAAAGGTTCCCTCGCGCCCGGTGATCCCCGAGACGCAGAGCTTGGTGGAGGAATCGATCAGGATGCTCATCCGCTCGGCGCCTCCATCACGCCCGCGGCCTCCTGGCCCGCCGCCAGCTCCACCACGCGCTGGGCGGCGCCGTCCATCGTCGACTCCACGTGCACGTTGGGCAGGTCCGCCTCGGCCAGCAGCCGGCGCCCCTCCTCGTCGTTGGTCCCGTCCAGCCGGACCACGAACGGGACCTGGGGGTTGATCTGGTCAAACGCCTCGATCAGTCCCCGCGCCACCTCGTCGCAGCGGGTGATCCCACCGAAGATGTTGAACAGCACGGCCCTGACCTTGGGGTTGGAGAGGATCACCTCGACCGCGTTGGTGATCGCCTCGGCCTTGGAGCCGCCGCCGGCGTCAAGGAAGTTCGCGGGCGCTCCGCCCGCCTCCGCGACCACGTCGAGCGTCGACATCACCAGGCCGGCGCCGTTGCCGAGGATCCCGATGTCGCCGTCGAGCTTGACGTAGGTCAGGCCGCGCTCCTTGGCCATCCGCTCCTGCGGGTCCTCGCCGGAGATGTCGCGCAGCTGGGCGTTGTCTGCGTGGCGGAACATCGCGTTGTCATCGAGGGTGACCTTCGCGTCGAGCGCCCGGACCGCGCGCACCCCGCTCTGCTCGGATGGGCCGGAGGTGACGATCAGCGGGTTGACCTCGACCAGCGTCGCCTCCTCGGCCACGAACACTCCATAGAGCTTGTCCAGCATCTCTCCCACCTGGCGCACGACGTCGCCGGCGACCCCGGCCTCGAACGCCAGGCGCCGGCCGTGGAAGTCCTGAAAGCCGAGCAGCGGATCGACGTGCAGCCGCGCGATCGCCTCAGGGGCCTCGGCTGCCACCTCCTCGATGTCCATCCCGCCCTTGGTCGAGAGCATCAACAGGGGCGCCTTGGCCGAGCGGTCGAATACCACCGAGGCGTAGTACTCGGCATCGATCTCCGAGGCCTCCTCCACCCACAGCTCGTGCACCGTCAGGCCACGGATGTCCATCCCGAGGATCGCCGAGGCGTGCTCACGCACCTGGTCGCGATCGCCGGCCAGCTTGATCCCGCCCGCCTTGCCCCGGCCGCCGATCTGCACCTGGGCCTTGATCACGCACGGGTATCCGAGGTCGTCGGCGGCGTCCATCGCCTCCTCGACCGAGACGGCCAGCCGCCCCTGCGGGACCGAAACGCCGTGCCGCGCGAACAGCTGCTTGCCCTGGTACTCGAGCAGGTCCATGGCAAGCACTTTATTGAAGTCGCCCCGCCGAGCCTCCGGCCGCCGCCCGCGCCCCCCGCGCCGCCGCCCACCCCCCGCCGCCGCCCCGCAGGCGCCTTCCATGGCATCATGCCCGCGCCATGGCGATTCCCAAGAACGTCTCGTTCGTGACCTTTGACGTCTACGGGACGCTGATCGACTGGGAGACCGGGGTCTACGACGCGTTCAAGCGCGAGGCCGACCGCGACGGGTTCACGTTCGAGCGCGACCAGCTGCTCCCGCTGTTCTTCGAGACCCAGCGCCAGATCATGGCCGGCTCATACGAGCTGTACGCGGAGGTGCTGCGGCGCACCGCGGTTCAGATCGCCAAGGAGCTGGGCTGGCCGCTCGAGCCCTCGCGGGCCGGATTCCTGCCTGACTCGGTCCAGCGCTGGCCGACCTTCAAGGAGACCAACTCGGTGCTCCAGAAGGTGGCCAAGAACCACAGCGTGGGGCTGATCTCGAACATCGACGACAAGCTGCTCGGGCAGACCCGGCGCCACATCCCCCTGGATTTCGACCTGGTCGTGACCGCCCAGCAGGTTCGCTCCTACAAGCCTGACCCCGCCCACTTCGTCGAGTGCGAACGCCGGATCGGCGGCAAGAAGGGCTGGGTCCACGTCGCCGCCAGCTACTACTACGACGTCGAGCCGTGCATCAAGCGCAAGGTCCCGGTGGTCTGGGTCAACCGCCACAAGGAGCAGCTCGAGGGCAACCAGAAGAAGCCCGACGCCGAGGCCACCAATCTGCGCGAGGCGGCAAAGCTCGTCGGCGTGGGCTGAACGCGCGAGCGCCGGCGCCGCGGCGGCGACCCGCGGCTCACCCGGCTACTCGCCGGAGTCCGAACCAGAATCCGAGCTGATCACCGCGATCGTGTCGCCGGTCGCGACCGAGCCGCCGACCGAGATCGGTAGCTCAGCCACCATGCCCGCCTTGTGCGCGGTGATCTCGTTCTCCATCTTCATCGCCTCGACCACCGCGATCAGCGCCCCCTCCTCGACCGCACTCCCCGCCTCCACGGCCACCTTCAAAACCGTCCCCTGGATCGGCGAGGTGAGAGTGTCACCGCCGCCTCCGCCGCCGCCCGAGCGCTGCGCGCGCCGCGGCGGACGCCGACCGGGAACCGCGGGGCGGACCGCCGGCGCGGCCCCGTTGGCGCCGGCCGCCGGCTGCCCCGACGGCGGGCCGATCACCTTCACGTCAAACCGCTTGCCCGACACCTCGACCGTGTAGGACTGCTCGACCGCCTCGCCCTCCTCCTCGGACTCCGAGGCCGGCGCCTGCGGCTTCGGGAAGGCCAGCGACTTCAGCCACTCGCGGTCGCCGATCAGCTCACGGCACGTCTCCGCGCGGCGCCACTGCTCGGTCTGGAGGATCGCCTGGTGGAACGGGATCAGCGTCTTCAGCCCCTCGATCTGGTACTCGCCCAGCGCCCGCACCATCCGCGCCGTCGCCTGCTCTCGGTCGACGTCCCAGACGATCAGCTTGGCCACCATCGGGTCGTACATGGGCGAGATCTCCGAACCTGCCTCGACGCCCGAGTCGACCCTCACCCCCGGCCCGGCGGGCTCCCGATAGGACCCGATCCGCCCCGGCGCGGGCGCGAAGTTCTTGCTCGCGTCCTCGGCGTTGATCCGGCACTCGATCGCGTGCCCGCGAATCTCGAGCTGGTCCTGGGTGATCGACAGCGGCTCCCCCGCGGCCACGCGGATCCCCTCCTTGACGATGTCGATCCCGGTCACGAGCTCGGTCACCGGGTGCTCGACCTGCACCCGGGTGTTCATCTCCAGGAAGAAGTACTCGCCCTCCTGGAGCAGACCCTCGATCGTCCCCGCGCCGGTATAGGAAACCGCAGCCGCCGCCTCGGTGGCGATCCTGCCGATCCGCGCCCGCAGCTCCTCATCGACGGCGGGCGCCGGCGCCTCCTCGATCAGCTTCTGGTGGCGGCGCTGGATCGAGCAGTCGCGCTCGCCGAGGTGGATCACGTTGCCGTGCTTGTCGGCCAGCACCTGAACCTCGACGTGCCGGGGATCGGGCAGATAGCGCTCCAGATACACCGTGGGGTCGCCGAAGAACTTCTCCCCCTCACGCGATGAGCCCTCGAACGCCTCCTGCAGCTTGTCCTCTGATTCGGCGACGCGGAAGCCCTTGCCGCCGCCGCCGCCGGCCGCCTTGACCGCCACCGGATAGCCGATCGTCTCGGCGATCACCTTCCGCGCGTCCTCGATGCTCGCCACCGGCTCGGTTGTCCCGGGGACGATCGGCACACCCGCTTTCTCCATCAGCTCCCGCGCGCGGGTCTTCGAGCCCATCGCCTCGATCGCCGACGCTGGCGGCCCGATGAAGGTGAGCCCGTGCTCCTCGAGCGCCGCCGCAAACGCCGCGTTCTCGGCCAGGAACCCGTAGCCCGGATGCACCGCCTGCGCCCCCGAGCGCTCCGCCGCCTCGATCAGCTTGTCGATCTTCAGATAGCTCTCACTGGCCGGACCCGGACCGAGCAGAAACGCCTCGCCGGCGCGCTTGACGTGCGGCGCGTCGCGGTCGAGCTCCGAGTACACGGCCACCGTCTCGATCCCGAGCTCCTCGCAGGCGCGGATGATGCGAATCGCGATCTCGCCGCGGTTGGCGATCAGGACCTTCGAGAACATGCGGCGGAGGACTTTACCTACGCGCTCGACGCGTGCAGCACCATCCCCGCCGCCACCGTGTCATTCGAAGCCTCGTCGATCAGGATGAAGCTGCCGGTCGTCCGGTTGCGGCGGTAGCGGTCGACCATCACCGGCGCGCTCAGGCGCAGATGCAGCCGGCCAATCTCGTTGAGCGCCAGCTCCGGCGCGGCGACGTGACCCAGCGTGTTGACGTCGAGGAGGTATTCGAGCTCCTTGACCACCGCGCGGACCGTCCGGGTGGTGTGCTTGAGCAGGTAGCGCCCGCCCGGCCGCAGCGGCTCGGCGCCCATCCAGCACACGGTCGCCTCGATCTCGCGCGCGGGCACCGGCGGATCGTCGACGTTGACGATCATGTCCCCGCGCGAGACGTCGAGCTCATCGGCCAGCCGCAGCGTCACCGACATCGTGGGGAACGCCGCCTCACGCTCGCCCTCGAAGGCGTCGATCGCCGCGATCCTGGTCTTCAGCGCGCTCGGCAGCACCATCACCTCATCGCCCGGCCGCAGCACACCGGCCGCCACCTGACCCGCGTACCCGCGATAGTCGTGATGCTCCTCGTCCATCGGACGGATCACCCACTGGACCGGGAAGCGCACGTCGACGAGGTTGCGGTCGGTGGCGATCACCACCCGCTCGAGGTGGTAGAGCAGCGGCGGGCCGCCGTACCACGGCATCGCCTCGGAGCGCTCGACGACGTTGTCCCCGTGCAGCGCGGAGATCGGGATGAAGGTGATGTCCCAGATGTCCAGCCGGGCCGCCCAGTCGGTCAGCTCGTCGACGATCCGGTCAAACACCGCCTCGTCGTAGCCGACCAGGTCCATCTTGTTCACGCACACGACCAGGTGGGGGATCCGCAACAGGGCGGCGATGTAGGCATGGCGCCGGGTCTGCTCGGAGACGCCCTTGCGCGCGTCGACCAGCACCAGCGACAGGTCGGCAGTCGAGGCGCCGGTGACCATGTTGCGGGTGTACTGCTCGTGCCCCGGCGTGTCGGCGACGATGAACTTGCGCCGCTTGGTCTGGAAGTAGCGGTAGGCGACGTCGATCGTTATTCCCTGCTCGCGCTCGGCGCGCAGCCCGTCGGTCAGCAGCGCCAGGTTCAGGTAGCCGTCCCCCCGACGCTCGGAGACCGAGACGACGTGCGCGAGCTGGTCTGAGAGGATCTGCTTTGAGTCATAGAGCAGGCGGCCGATGAGCGTCGACTTGCCGTCGTCGACCGACCCGGCGGTGGCGATCCGCAGAAGCTCGGAGGGACGCGAGCGCGTAGCGTGGCCGTTCGTGGCAGCACCCGACACTAGAAGTACCCCTCGCGCTTGCGGTCCTCCATCGCCGCCTCGGTGACGCGGTCATCCGCGCGTGTCTCGCCGCGCTCGGTGATCCGGGTGGCGGCGATCTCCGCCACCACCTGCTCGAGGGTCGCGGCGCTCGAGCGCACCGCGCCGGTACAGGTCATGTCCCCCACGGTCCGGTAGCGGACCGAGGTCTCGAACGGCTCCTCGCCGTCGATCAGCTGGACGTGATCGGAATGGGCGTAGAGCATCCCGTCGCGCTCGAACACCTGACGGCTGTGCGCGTAGTAGATCGAGGGGATCTCGAGGCGCTCGCCCGCGATGTACTGCCACACGTCGAGCTCGGTCCAGTTGGAGATCGGGAACACGCGGACGTGCTCGCCGCGGCGGATCCGCCCGTTGTAGAGCGCCCACAGCTCCGGGCGCTGGGACTTGGGATCCCACTGGCCGAAGTCATCCCGGAATGAGAACACCCGCTCCTTCGCCCGGGCGCGCTCCTCATCGCGCCGGGCGCCGCCGAAGGCGGCGTCGAAGCCGTGCTCGGCGATCGCGTCGAGCAGCGTCACGATCTGAAGGCGGTTGCGCGAGGCCCGCGGCCCGGTCTCCTCGACCACCCGCCCGGCGTCGATCGAGTCCTGGACCGAGGCGACGATCAGCCGCTCGCCGAGCTGCTCGATCACCCGGTCGCGAAACTCGATCACCTCAGGGAAGTTGTGGCCGGTGTCGACGTGCATGATCGGGAACGGGAAGCGCCCGGGCCGGAACGCCTTCTCGGCCAGCCGCAGCAGCACAAGCGAGTCCTTGCCGCCGCTGAACAGCAGCACCGGGCGCTCGAACTCGGCCGCCACCTCGCGGAAGATGTGGATCGACTCCGCCTCGAGCGCCTCCAGGTAGGAGAGCTCGTAGTGAAGGGGGTTCATCGGCCGACCCGGCGCCTCACTCGTGGATCCCGCACTCGATCTTGTCGGTCCCGGCCCAGCGGCCCTCGCGCCCCGCGCCGGGCTGCGTGCACGGCGCGCACCCGATCGACGCGTAACCCCGGTCGTGCAGCGGGTGATACGGAAGCGCATGGCGGTGGATGTAGCGCCAGAGGTCCTTCTCTGACCAGGCGGCCAGCGGGTTGACCTTCCAGATCCCGCGCGCCTCGTCGCGCTCGAGCTTCGCCGCGCTCGCCCGCGTGCTCGCCTGCTCGCGCCGGATCCCGGTGATCCACGCCTCGACGCCGTCAAGCGCCCGCTCCAAGGCGTCGACCTTGGCCGGCCCGCAGCAGTTCTCAGCCGTCCACGGCACCCCCGCGCTCCGGGCCTCGAACACCTCGACCCTGACCCCGAAGCGCTCCTCGAAGCGCTTCCAGGTCTGGAGCGTCTCGGGGAACAGCACGCCGGTGTCGATCGTGAACACGCGAGCCTCGGGGCAGATCGCCGTCAGCATGTGCACCAGCACCGATTCCTCTTTCTGAAACGAGCACGCCATCGTCAGCCGCGGGTGGAAGCGCTCCACCGCGTAGCCCAGCACCTCCTCGGCGGAGGCCCGCTCCAGCGTCTGAGGGTCGGCGAGCGCCATAGCTAGACCGCGCACTCTCCCTCGCCGCGGATGACCTCGAAGGGCGCGTTCTTGCTCCAGTCGATGAAGTAGTTCATGTTCTCCAGGCTGAAGTCGATCGGCATCGTCAGGTCCTTGACCCGAGCCTCGAACTCCGGGGCGCCCACCCGCTCGACGAACTGGTTGAACTCCTCGCCGTCTGAGCGATCGGACTCGTAGAAGCGTATCCACCGCTCGACCGCCTCGGGGACGCGCTTGGCCGGGAGCCGCGCCTTGAGTCGTTGCCCGTAGCGGACCTCGCCGCCCTCGTAGGCACCGCCGAGGTGCGGGATGTAGGCCGGAAGCGTGCGCTCGCCGGCCTTGATCGATGCGCCGTAGAAGCCGATATTGGCAATGTGGTGCTGACCGCAGCCATTCGGGCAGCCGCTCATCTTGACGTGAATCCGCCGGGTCAGCTCGTCGTCGATCCGCATCTGCTCCAGACGCTCTGCGATCGCCCGGTTTAGCCCCATCGAGCTGGTGATCCCGAGCTTGCAGGAATCCGTACCGGGGCAGCTGACCACGTCGGTCACCTCCTGCGCGCCCGGATCCCCTAGGCCCAGCTCGCTGAGCGCGCGCCACACCTCGTACACCGCCTCGTCGCGCACCCAGCGCAGGACCAGGTTCTGATGCACGGTCGTGCGGGCGTAGCCGCCGGTGTAATCGCGCATGATCGCCGCCAGCCCACGCAGCTGATCCGCAGTCAAATCGCCGCGGGCGACCACCACCTCGACGGTCGAGAACCCCCGCTGGCGCTGGCGCTGGACGTTGGAGGCCACGAACCGGTCGAACTCGCGGTGGTCGCCGTTGGCGCTCGCATAGCTCTCGGCCGGTCCCGGCGCGTGTGCCTCCTCGTCGTGGTCGAAGAGGATCGCCTCGAGCGAGAAGTCGCGCTCGGCGACCCAGTCGCCGCGCAGCTCCTCCTCCACCTGCTCGCGGAACGCGTCGATCCCGATCTTGTCGATCAGCACCTTGATCCGAGCCCGGGCCCGATTCGGACGCAGCCAGTCCGTGCGATCGAAGATCCGCACGATCGCCTCCGCGACCTTCAGATAGTCGCCATTGTCGAGCTCGACGAAGTCGTACAGCGTCGGGGCGATCCGCGGCATGATCGAGGTCCCGCCGCCGACCCGCGCCTCGACCCCTCGCACGCCGTCGCGGACCAGCGGCAGGAAGGCGAGGTCGTGGATCCGGGTGATCGCGTTGTCCTCGTCATAGGTGGCGGCAAACGCGGTCTTGAACTTGCGCGGCATGCTCTGGGTGGTCGGGTGGCGCACGAAGTAGCGCACGTAGGCCCCGGCGTAGGGCGTGATGTCGAATGGCTCGCCCTCGAGCGTCCCCGCCCGCGGATCGCCGGTCACGTTGCGCATCGTGTTTCCGCACCCCTCCCGGCTCGACAGGCCGGCGTCGCCCAGCTCACGGATCAGCTTGGCGGCGTCGGGCAGCGGCACGTGATGCATCTGGATGTTCTGCCGCGTGGTGATGTGGCCCTTGCGCAGCGGCACGTAGCGCTCGATCCCCGCGGCGAACGCCTCCAGCTGCCCGGGGGTGACGCCGCCCAACGGCAGCTTGACGCGCACCATCTGCACGTCGGGCTGGCGCTGGCCGTAGACGCCCTGCCTGAGGCGGAACCTCACGAACTCCTCGCCGTCGAGCTCGCCGCGCAAAAAGCGCGTGGACTCGGTGTCGAAGTCGTCGAACTCCCGCTCGAGGATCGGGATCACGTGGCCGGGGACGTTCTCGATCTCGATCGTGGCGGGCTCCATGGAGAATCCTTCCGGTCGCGGGCGGAGCGGGCAAATCTAGCAAAACTCGATCCGGATAATGCTATTTTGAGGAGAAGGCGTGGCGGCCCGCCCGGCTTCAGTCGCTCGCCGTCCGTCGGACCAGCCGCTGTTCGGTTGCGTGCACCGGCCATGCAGGGTCGCTGTCAGCGACCGCGAAACCCCGTGGCGGAGCTATGATCTTGGCGGTCTCCAGGGGTTTTCGTACGGCTAGATGGATCTTCGCCGGGGTGCTCGCCGCCGCGGTCGCTGCTGCCGTGGCCTCACCCGCGTCCGCCGTCGTGATCCACGGCCGCGGCGGCCGCGTGTTCGGCGTGACGCTGCGCCGTGGCGTTGATCCGCGCACCCTCGCCGGGTCGGTGGCCTCACAGCAGCCGCAGCCCCCGCCGCCCGACCCCGGAACCCTCACCTATCACCACGGCCCGGTGCTGCACTCCAGCGCCCCCTACCTGATCTTCTGGGACCCGAGCGGGCAGATCGACGCCGATTCGAAAGCGCTGATGCAGCGCTACTTCACCGATGTCGCGGCCGCCAGCGGCCAGAGCGGCAACGTCTACGGCGTGAGCCGGCAGTACTACGACTCCCAGGGGTTTGCCGACTACCGTCAGAGCTTCAGCCCCAGCCAGGCGGTGCTCGACCTCCAGGCCTACCCGACCACCGGCGACTGCACGGCTACCTCAAGCGCCTACCCCACGTGCATCACCGACGGCCAGCTCCAGGCCGAGCTCGCGCGGCTGATCGCCGCTGACCAGCTGCCGAGCGACGGATCCGGATCCGAGTTTCCACAGAGCGCGCCGGTCTACTTCGTCGTGCTTCCGAGCGACGTCAACCTCTGCAACCCGGCCCTGGGCAGCGCCAACGACTGCGCCAGCACCGACTTCTGCTCCTACCACGCCTCGTTCACCGACGGCGGCGACACGGTGCTCTACGCGGCGATGCCGATGCTGCTGGCGAGCACCAACCCCAAGCAGTGCCAATCCGACGGCACCACCAACGCCAGCGGCCAGCCGATGGTCCAGGCGCCGAACGCGACTGTCGCCGACCCCGGCACCGCCGACGTGGTCATCAACGACCTCAGCCACGAGGACAGCGAGACGATCACCGACCCGGTCCAGACCGGCTGGTGGGACCCGGTGTCGGGCGACGAGGAGGGCGACGGCTGCTCGTCCGCGGGCGCCTTCGATCCAGCCACGGACACCGACCCAAATGCCTTCCTGCCGACGCTGGGTGGCTCCGCTAGCAGCGGAAGCCTTTACGACCAGCTGATCGACGAGAACCACTACTACACCCAGAGCGAGTGGAGCAACGGCGAGAGCAACTGCATGATGCGGCCCTCCTCCGGGACGATCAGCCCGAGCTTCACCGCGGCCCCGGCGGAGGTCGCGGTCGGCAGCCCGATCAGCTTCGATCCCTCGCTCAGCACCAGCAGCGAGCCGCTGTCGAGCCAGACCTTCGACTTCGGCGACGGCAGCGCCTCGGCGTTCCACCCCGGCGCTCCCGCCGGCGTCACCCACACCTTCACCGCGCCCGGTCTGTACACGGTCACGCTGACGCTGGTCGATGACCGCGGAAACGTTGCCTCCGCGACCCGCCAGGTCGCCGTCGGGATCCCCCCGAGCGCCGCCTTTGGCTTCTCGCCGAGCGCGCCCCTGGAGCACACCACCGTCGCCTTCGAGGCGAGCGCGTCCGGCGGCGAGATCACCTCCTACGCCTGGAGCTTCGGCGACGGGACGAGCGGTTCCGGCCCGCTGCCCCTGCACACCTACGCCGCCCCCGGCGCCTACGCGGTCACGCTCACCGTCACCAACAGCATCGGGCTGACGAGCGCGACCAGCCAGGTGGTGGACGTCCTCGATGAGCTGCCGCTGGCCGGCTTCACGATCCTCACGCCGCATCCCGCCGCCGGGGTTCCGGTTTCCCTCACCGCCGCCGGCTCGAGCGATCCCGACGGTGCCATCGCCGCCTACAGCTGGAACTTCGGCGACGGGTCGGCCGCCAGCGGCCGGGCGCCGCGGCACGCCTACAAGAAGGCGGGGTCCTACCGCATCACGCTGACCATCACCGGCAGCTCGGGCGAGCAAGCCTCGGCCAGCAGCGAGATCGTCGTCCTGCGGGGGAGCCGGATCACCCGGATCAGCGTTTCCGGGAAGGGCGCCGCCAAGGTCCTGGCGGTATGGCTCAACGGCGCCGGCCGGCTCGCGGTCGGGCCCC
>DAIQND010000003.1:14746-34418 GCA_036788555.1 Solirubrobacteraceae bacterium
CGTCGGTCGACAGCCAGGTGGTCGGCACGACCACGGTGGCCACCTGGGCCGTCCTCGTCGGTGCGCGTGCGCTGAGCTGTCGGGTCGGGATCCACGCCGGCCCCCGGCGCTTCGCCGTCGCCGCCGGCCGCACCGTCAAGGCCTGGGTCAAGCCGACCGCCGGCCAGTGGGCGCAGCTGCGCAGGCTCCATCGCCTCAAGCTCGCCGTGCCGGTCGCCTTCACGCCGCAGATCGGCGCCCCGTCGAGCACCCGGGTCTGGATCAGCTTCTCAGGCTGAGCCGGCCCGCGCCGCCCGCCCACCGCCGGTCGCGCCACCGCCAACCCAGCGCCGGAAGGTGACCGGTGCCGCGGCGGAGGGGGCACCCGCCGCGGCAACCGGAGCGCTCGCGCAAGCGCCTGTGGTAGCGGGTCGGCATTCGCCATGGGGGCTGAGCGATGCCGACGAGCACGGGCGCATCTGTAGGCGAGCGCGTCTTTGGACCCGTCACTCCGCCCTGAGGAGCGGGATCCAGGAAGCTCTGTGGTGCGCTGCCTCTGTGGTGTGCAGTCCTCCTCGGCCCCAGCCGCCCCCTCATGTCGCGCGTTCCCGCGCGTTCGATTCGGGCGCCCACATCCCCGGCCGCCCCTTTGCGTAGCAATCTGACGGTTTCACACTCCAGAACGGCTGTCAACCCTCCAAATGGACGGGCGGCGTTCAGAAACCGGCTCGGATCGGCGCTCGACGAGGACTCAGCCGAGCGTGTCGGCCAGCCGCGTGCGCTCGCTCTCGGCCGCCTGGGCAAGCTCCGAGAGGCGGGCACTCTGGGCATCGTAGGCGCGGATGGCGGCGATTCGCGCCTTCTGCGCGGCGATGCTCTGGTTGCTGGTGGCGGCTCGATCGAACTGCACGAGCAGCGGCTGGATGTTCGCCTGCGTCCCCGAGGCGAGGGCGGTGGCGAGCTCGCCGGCGCTCAAGCTCATCCCCTCAAGCGCGTGTATCTCCGTGTGGTAGTCCGGCTTCGACACAGCAGGCGGATGAATCCCCCGCAGCTGGCGCAGGATGCCCTGCACCGTCGCCTTGAACTGTCTGAGTGCCGCCGCCTTGGCCGCGTAGGCGGTGGGGAGCCTGGGAGACGGCGGGGTGCTCTGGGCGAGCGCAAGCTCGAGACTCCGGGTCGCGGGGGCGAGCGGCCGTAGCGCGCTGCTGTAGCTGGGCAGGAACCGGACCAGTTCTGCCACCTCCCGCGTCAGGGCGCTCTGGCCGTCGACGATCTGGAGCAGCAGCCGGCGCAGGCGCCTCGTCGGCGGGGGTGCCTTCAGCGCCGCCAGCCGTGCGCGTAGGTCCCGCACCTGCGCCAGCGCGGTCTGGAGCGTCGCCTCTTGCTGGGTCGGGAGGAGGTTGGTCAGCGTCCCGCCTGCCCGTTGCTCGGTGGCGAACCTGGCCCCGGCCGTGGTTACGCGCGCGAGCGGCCGCGCCAGCGCCCGCTCGATCTGGTTCACGTGCCTCAGGTACGCGGCGACGGCGGCCCGCTGGCTCGCCTGCTGACCGCAGGCGGCCACCATCAGCGCGGCCGCGGCGCCAGCAAGCGTCCAGCGCGCGCGCATTTCAGCTATTTGAGCAGCTGGACCAGCGAGGTGCTGCCGTCACGGTGGTTGAACACCAGCTTGACCAGACCGCGTCCAGCCGCGAACCACATCGTCCGCACCCCGCTGCCGAACGGGAACCCGCGCTGGGTCAGGGTGCTCCGCACCTCCACGGCGTTGAAGGTTCCGGCCGGGACGTGGACCTTTCGGAGCCCCACCACCCAGGTCCTGCCCCTCACGCCGTAGACCTGAAAGTCGAACCCTCTCCCGCCCGACCAGCTCTGCCCCGCCTGCGGATAGGCGCTGAGGATCGGGTTGAAGCCGAAGGTCATCAGATCGACGGGGGTGAAGAAGTGCCGCCCGTATCCGAGACGCGGGAACTTCACCAGCGAAGCGGCGGCGTTGGACCCCAGCGGGCTGCGGAGACCGTCCACCCCATAGGTGAACTCGTAGGTCCCCGCTGCCTTCATCGGGCCCGACACGCTCTTGGCGACGACCTCCGCGGTGCGGTTCGACACCGCCTTCACCGTCACGGTCTCGATCTCGGCCTTCGGCATGTGCTTGGTGTTCGTCCACTCGTACCGGCTGGTGAGCCCCTGCTGAAACGGGAAGTAGTTCTGGTCCGGGAACGGCGACTGCGGTCTGAGGTTGGTCTGCAGCAGGGAAACCGTGCTCAGGCTGGACGCTCCGTCGGCGTGGTAGAAGGCGATCTTCACCGGGCCGACGCCCCGCACCCACCACGTGTAGCGGATGCCGGTGCCGTAGTCATCCCCGGGCGAGCCATCGCCCAGCGCGATGCGGCTCTTGACCAGAGCCGCCCGCACGCCGCTCGGGAAGGCCGGCACCTTGACGAGACGAAGCCCCTCGTACTGCGAGGTGCTCGTCACCTCCCCCTGGACACCGCCCGCGGTCGTCCAGCTGGTGCCTTGGAGCAGCGGCTCAGACAGGATCGGGTTGCGGGCGCCCCAGATCACGTTGTAGAGCGCGCCGGCCAGGCTGTCGGGGCATTGGCTGACGCTCGGGGGGCAGAGGAGCGGCATGTTCGTGGGCGGCGGGCAGCTGCTCCAGCCGGGGCTCGGGTCCACGAGCCCCTGGGGGGAATCCTGGAAGGTCATCCACCCGAGGTCGGCGTTTTGCGCGCAGGGGAACGTGGTTGTCGTCGGTGGCTTGTCGGCCTGGTCGGCCCAGGCGAGTGTGAAGGTGCTCGCGTTCTGGTGCTGGACGACCACGTTCTCGATCGTGCCGGACGGGTTGTAGGTGCTGTCGCTCCACTCGTACTGCCACTGGGCGCCCGCGGGGTGGGGCAGCCACGCGTCGCCGAGCGCCGGCGCGGCAAACGCGATCACCCAGGCGATGCCCACGGAGACTGCTGTCCCCAACAGCTTCAGACCATGCCCCACTGTCGGCCAGCATAGCGACTTCGCCACCGCTGCTCGTGAAACCGCCGTCCCCCTCGCACGGAGGAGGACGGCGGCTCACCTGATCGCCGCAGTGCCGATGGGGGCTACGGGCCGCAGACCACGTACGCCTGGACGGTCACCTGGTCGCCGTAGTGCATCTCGGTGATCACCGCCTGGGCCTCATACGCGTTGGCGGTCTGGGTCGAGATCCCGCTCGGCGGATTGGGACCCGAGGCCAGCGGCAGCGGCGCGACCTCGGTCGCTCCCGCCCATAGCCCTGGGTAGCTGTTCTGCAACCCGACCACGTCATCGGTGGCGGGAATCGGGTTGCCGCTGCTATCGAACGTGTTGGTGGTGATGATCGCTCCGCCATCGAACGCCTGCTGGTCGTAGCCGTTCGTCGGGCAGCGCGCCACGCTCGGGGTCAGCGGTGTCCCGGTCGCCGGAGCCGTGTTGGTGATCGTGATCGGCCCGATCTTGGTACCGAGGGCGATCACCGTGCTCCCCCCCGGATGCGCCCCGGCTGGGATCGTCTGACCGCCTGAGGTCCCGGCGGTCTCGAACGCCCCGGAGGCGCCCTGGATCCCCTGGATCCCCTGGATCCCCTGGATCCCCTGCGGGCCGCGAGGGCCGGTCGCCCCCACCGGACCCACCGCGCCCGCCGGACCGACGGGGCCCTGAGCACCGCGTGGGCCTCGATAGCCGCGCAGGCCGCGCCTGCCCCGTGGGCCGGCCTTCAGGCACTTCGCCCCCTCATCAGCGTCATAGCGCACCATCAGGCAGCGCGACGTGGAGGCAGCGGCGCGGTTCGGCGTGGGGATCGCGGTGGCGGTCCGGGAGGCGTGCGGGCTGGCGTCTGCCCATGGCAACCCCACCAGCGCCACCGAGCCCACGCACACCACCGCGAGCAGCACGCCACGAGCCAAGTACCTGACGCTCATGGGCCACACACCACGAACGACTGCACCGTGGCCGTATCGCCCTGCGCCAGCTCCGTCACGACCGCCTGGGCCTCATAGGCATTGGCCGGTGCGGCGGAAACGGCGCCGGGTGTGCTTCCGGCAGGCAGCGGATTGACCTGCGTCGGGCTGACGTACGTGCCCAGGAAGTGATTGGCGAGCGTCACCACGTCCCCGTTGGACGGATCGCCACCGCTGATCTGGGTCTGGACTCCGCCGCCGTACGCCTCGGGATCTTCGTAGGTCCCACCGTTGGGATTCGGGGTTCCCGCCGCCGGGCACTGCGCCACCGTCGGGGTGATCATCGTCCCCTCCGGGGTGCCGCCCGTCGCACCAACCTCCTTCACCTGCGTCCCGGCCACCACGATTGTCGGACCCGGAGCCCCCTGCACCCCCTGGATCCCCTGAACCCCTTGGGGCCCCTGGATCCCCTGCGGCCCGACCGCACCGGTCGGCCCCTGCGGACCCGTCGCCCCGACCGGACCGACGGGACCCACCTTGCCAACCGGACCGGTAAACCCGCGCAGGCCGCGCGGACCCGGCCGCAGGATCCCGCAGATCGGCCCCTCGCCGAAGTCGAAGCTCACGCACTGCCTCGGCAGCTTCGCGGCCTCGCTTCCCGTACCACCCGCATCAGCCACTCGAGCGGCGGGACTGGCGTCCGCCCACGGCAACCCGACCAGGGCCACCACCGCGCAGCACGCTCCCACGACCGCCCCGACATGAACCACATACCTAAACCTCATCAAGCCTCCAGACACGCACACGGGGCCACGCCCCCCATTCCGGGGCCACCAACGCCCCCCAATACACGGGGTCTTGACCCCCCGACTTGTTCATTTCTTGACCTTCTTCTTGACCTTCTTCGGCTTCTTGCCGAGCCGCTTCTTGAGCTTCCTCTTGAGCTTCTTCTTGACCTTCTTCTTGACCTTCTTCTTGAGCTTCTTCTTGAGCTTCTTGGTCGAAGTCTTCGCAGGGGTCGGCGACGGCGCCGGTGCGCCCGAACCGCTCGTGGCTGTGGTCGGACCGGTGCCCGTCGAGCTGGACGGCGGTGGGCCGGCAACCGGGGGCGTGCTCACCGGCTGAGGAGTCGGTTCGAGCACTGACCAGCTCTGCGAGGCGGGCGCGTAGAGCGCTTCGCCGGTGGCGGCGATGACGACGTTCGCCGGGCCGGCCGAGACCGTGTTGGTGGCGGGGCCGGCGATCACCACGCCCGAGCCGCCGCCCACGCTGATCGCGTTGTTGCCGCCGTCGGTCGGGAACGTGCTCTGGAGCGTCGTCGGCTGACCGGAGGCGTCGTAGCTGAGCTGGGCGTCCGCGCCGGCGACGATGTCGTTGCCGTTACCCAAGGTGATCGTGTTCGAGCCTGACCCGCCGAAGACGATGTCGTTGCCGTTGCCGAGCGTGATCGTGTTGCCGGAGGGGCTGTTGAGATTGATGCCCGGGTCCTGGCTGAGAATCCCCGTGAGCCGGCCGGCGACCCAGGTGATTTCGCCGTCGTCACCCAGAACGATCTTGTTCCCATCTCCGCCGGTGATCCTGTCGTTGCCCGTCCCGGCGACGACGACGTCGTTTCCATTGCCCAACTTGATCGTGTCGTTGCCACCCGCACCCGGATCGGTGCTGCCCACCTTCGAGAGATGCTGGATCCAGCCATCGGGCGTCGAGAAGTACACGTAGCCGTTCTTGACCACCACGTTGGGCTGCGAGGTATGCGAGACGTCGACCAGCTGCTGGCCGGTGCCCGCGAGCACCACCGAGCTGCCGTTGTAGGCACCGAAGTACGAGCTCAGCCCGAAGGTGACCGCGTCGGTCGTGTAGGCGTCGAGCACGCCGCCGGTCCCGGTGATCGGATCGTTTAGCTGATCGACCTGGCCGTGGTCCAGGAACACGATGTCGTGACCGATCCCGCCGTAGATCTGATCCGAGGTCGGATTCAGCGGATCGCCGGTCGGCGAGTCCGAGGAGCTCGGATCGTGGGTCACGATCAGCGCGTTCAGGTTCTGCGCCACCACCTGCGCCAGCGGCTGCTGGAGGTAGAGGTTGAACCCGTCGTTGGCATGGATGATGTCGTTGCCCGACCCGGCGTAGATCGTGTCCGACCCGGAGCCGCCGGCGATCTGGTCTCCGCCGCCGCCGCCATAGATCTGGGAATCTCCGACGCCGCCATAGATGATCACCGGGTTGGGATCGAGGCTGGCGTCGACCACGCTCTGTCCCGGGCTCTGGTAGACGCGCGCGTGCCCGGTGAGGTCCGCCGTCGTGGAGTTGTAGAAGCTGCCGTCCTGAGTCGTGTTGCCCAGCAGGATCAACGGCGAGTCAAATCCGCCACCGCCGGTGGCCACGAGCTTCTTGTCGCCGCCGCCGCCCTGGATCACCGTGATGACGCCCGGCAGCGTCGCGCTCACCGTGAACAGGCCCTCGGTCCCAACGCTGTGCGAGCGACTCCCGAGCATCACGTCGACGACGTCGACGTTGCGGTAGGTGATTGCGCCGTCGAAGCTGAATTGCGGATCGCCCGGCGGCTGGAAGCTGACCCCCGGGCCCATGCTCAGGCCGGTGATCTCGTTGAACTGCGAGGCCGACAGCCCCTGTCCCTCAAGCCCGGTGAAGATCGCCCCGAGCGCGGCGAACTCCTGGCTTGAGATGGTGCTCATCGTCCCGGTGTCCCCGACGGTCAGGCCGTCGTCGAAGACGTTGAGCGTCGCCATCCGGACGGCGCCGGCGGGCCCCGGCGTCGGCGGAGCCGGCGGCGGCGGCAGCGGCACGTCGGTCTCGCTCGGGAGTCGGAAGCCCTGCACGAGCGGATACTCGATCGGCGAGTTGCTGTTGCCGCCGTCGATGATCAGCGGCCCGAAGATCTGATCGGCGTTGTGCGGCTGGGCGGGGAACACCACCACCGGGTCGGTCTGAGTTGAGCCCTTCGGCTGCGGGGTCGGATAGACGCCGGCGATGTCGATCCGCACCGGCTCATCCCAGTTGGTGGAGTCGAAGGTGACCGTCGGCGCGTTGTTTGCTCCGCCGGTGGGGGAGAACGCGGGGGCGCCGGCGGCGAGGGGCAGGGTACGGCCGTCCGTGAGGAGCGTGGCGCCGTCGCTCAGCAGGCTGATGGTCACGGTCGTCCCCGAAGCCGGCGCGCTCGTGAGCTGCAGGGTGTAGCTCGAGGACTGGGTGGGGCTGACGACACTTGGTCCCGTCGCGAGGACGAGGACGCCGGCGCTGTTGCCGTCGTACACCATGACGTTGATGGAGCCTGAGACACCGGCGGCGTAGACGCCGGAGGCGCTCTGGGCCACGATGTTGATGCGGTCGAGCTTCAGGTTCTCGATGATCCCGTCGAGCGCTGCGGTGACCGTGACGACCTGGCTGGGGTGGCTCGCGTCGAGCTGGAACGATGGTCCGAAGCCGAGCCGCGGGTCGCTGCTGGTGATCGTGACGTTCACCTCCTCGCCGGGGTTGGGCGCCTTGGTCAGCGCGACCGTGAACGTGTCGCTCCGGGCGCCCTCGATCACGTTCAGCCCGTTGGCGGGATCGGCCGGCGTGATCACCAGGCCGGCCAGATCGCCGTCGCGCACCTGTACGTCGACGTTGGTGGTCGGGACCGTGTCGAAGCCCGGAATCGCGGGCGCCACCGGGTCGGTGGAGAGCACCGAGTGCATGATCTCGATCGTCGAGTCCTGGTGCACCGAGCCGCTGAGCACCCGCACGAGGACGGTCTGCTTGCGGTCCCACGCGTAGGGGTCGGTGCCGCTCTGGGTCGAGTCGAACGTGACCACGGCGGCGGAGGACCACGTGTTGCCGCCGTCGGTGGAGACCTGGAGCGAGGAGCCACCGTCGGCGGCCAGGTCCGGCGCGACGGCGACGGTCACGTACCAGATGGTCGGCGTGGTCGGAGCCGCCGCGCCGAGGCTCAGGATGTAGCTGCCCTGCGTGTAGCCGGTGACGCCGTCCTGCACCAGATTCAGGCCGCCGGGTGGCAGCGTGACGACCACGCCGCCGGTGCTGGGGCCGGCCACGGTGATCGGCAGGCCCGCGGCGAAGATGCCGTTGTAGTTCGGGTCGGTGCTGGATACCTGGTTGTTGATCGCCGAGCTGGTGCCGTTCGGGTTGAGCGCGTACACCGGCCCGGTGACGTCGCCTGCGACGTTGAAGGTCGGATGACCGTTGCCGCCGTTGAGCAGGGTGACGACGTCTGGATTGGTGCTCAGCACGTTGAACGTCGCGGGCCCGCCGAGGCTGTCGACCTCGAGCTTCTGGATGTTGCTGTAGGTCACGTACAGCCCGGCGCCGAACACGCCATCCTTGGTGATCACGAAGTTGTCGCCCTGGCCGGTGCCGAGCACGATCAGCGTGTTGAAGCCCTTGCCGCCGACGATGCTGACCGGCGCGTTGATGTTGTACTGGATCAGGTTGTTGCCGCTGCCGCCCTGGACCAGGGTGTTGGAGGTCGCCACCTGATTGCTGTTGACGATCTGGAAGGCGCGGATGATGAACGTGTCATCCCCGGCGGCGCCCAGCAGCTTCAGCGGCGCCTTGTTCGAGTACACGGTGAAGGTGGTGTTGCCGGCGCCTCCGTACGCCGTCGTGGCATAGCTGATCCCGCGGCTCAGCCAGCCGACGGTCGTGTCGACGGTGGCGATCTCATCGCCGGGCGCGACGGCGTTCGCTGCTGCGACCCCGCTCGCGGGGACCGGCGCCCAGTTCGCCGTGTCGGCGGCGTAGCTGACGCTCGTCAGGTCGCCGGTGAAGGGCAGGACCCCGATGTACTCATAGCTGAGGCCGGCGCTCTGCACCACATCGCCCGGCTGGAGCGTCTGGACGCCGCTGCTCGCCTGGTAGGTCACGGCACGGTTGGCGCCGTAGAGCTGGCCGAACTGGAAGTTGGCCTGGCCGCCGCCGCCGTCGAGCACGGTGATCGCGGAGTTGTCGTCGACGAAGAAGGTGTTGTTGTCCGGCCCGCCGAGGATGTGGAGCAGGTTGATCGAGTTGTCGTAGTTGATCCGCTCGTAGCCGGGCAGGTAGCTACCGGGGTTGTTGGGATCCGCGGTGAGCAGCGCCACGAAGTACTGGCGCAGCAGGTAGGTGTTGTCCTGCGGGGGCCCGTTGAGCGTCAGCGTGTTGACGTCGGTCGGCGTGAGGGCGTCGTTGGCGCCGCTGTCGTGGAGGTTGACGACGTAGTCGGTGCCGGTCCCGTTGGGAATGGCCTTGCCGGTCGCCAGGTTGACGTCTCCGGACAGGTTGACGATGTAGCTGTCGCTGCCGGCCCCGCCATTGACGTCGACCATGTTGCGCAGCGGGAACAGCGACTGGCCGTCGAAGCCGCGGTTCTGGCCGACGATCGTGCGGCCGAGCCCGGTCAGAGCGGTCTCGACCGCGGTGCCGTTGTCCAGAGCCGCCGGCGCGCAGCTGGCCTGGGTGGGGCACATGCTCGTGTAGTACTTGTTGCCCGGGTCGATGCTCGGCAGCTGGAGGGTGATGGTGTCGTTGCCGGTCCCGCCCCACAGCTGGGTGTAGCCGACGATCGCCACCGGCTGGAGGGTGAGGAAGTCGCCGCCGTTGCCGCCGTAGATCTCGAGCAGCGGCGAGACGAACGTGCCGAGCAGCTGGATCTGGCTGCCGGGCTGGTTGACCCATCCGCCCTGGAGGGTGGTGGTCGTGGTCGCCGTCAGCGAGCTGGTGGGGTCGATCTGCAGATCGGTCCCGGCGGTACCGGTGATGGCCGAGCCCGACACCGTGGCGCCGGTCAGCGTCAGCACGCCGTTGGTCGCCGTCAACCTCACCGTTCCCGCCGCTGTGAGCGTCGACGGATCGACGGTCACGTTGTTCGCGCCGGTGAAGGAGATCGTCGTCCCGGCGTTCACCGTCGAGTCGGTCACATCGACGTCCTGCGTCGCGGCGCCGGTCACCGAGCTCCCGGCCGACACAAGCGTGGTGGTGATCTTCAGGTCGCCGCCGTCGGCTTTGAGGGTGACCTCGCCGGGGGCCGGCGTGGCGCAGCCAGCGGCCGACGTGCCGCCCGCGCACAGCGAGGAGGCGGCGATCGTCACCGCGCCGGCGTCGGCCTCGAGGTCGATCGCGCTTCCGCCGCGGAGCACCGACGCGCTCTGCACCACGACGTCATTGCTGGGGCTCGAGTTGACAGCGGTGCTGGTCCCGGTGATCGAGTTCCCCGCCGTCAGCTGGGAGAGGCTGACCGTGAGATCTCCGCCCTGGGCGGTCAGCGTGACGTTGTCGCTGGTTGCGGTGAGCGACGACTGCAGCACGGTCTCGCTCGTGGTGGCGATGAAGGTGATGTCCTGGCCCGCGACGGCCGTCGTGGCGCCGTCGACCACGAAGCTTCCGGTGGCGTTGGCGTTGGCCGTCGACGCCTTGATCGTCGTGCCGGTGAGGTGGATCCCAGGAGCTCCGGTGCCGCCGAGCGTGAGGGTGCCGACGGCGGACAGCGCGCCCGACAGCACCGCGAGCGCCGACGCTGCGGTGACGCTGGTGGAGGCTCCCGAGACATTCGCCCCGAGCAGCGTGATCGTGCCCGAGTTCGTCTTCAGCGTGTCGCTGCCGCCGGCGCTGATCGCCGCGCCGCCGACCGTGAGGTTCTGGTCGCCGGTGACGTCGATCGTTCCGCTCCCGGTCGCCGTGACGCTCCCTCCCTGGATCGACACGCTGCCGCCGGTCGCCGAGATGTTCACGTGCGCGGCGCCCGTGACCGACGGCGAGTCGAGCACGACATTGCCGCCCGTCGCCTTCAGGTCCACGGTTCCCGAGCTGACCGAGGCGTCCAGGGTCGTGTTCGTGAGCGACACTGAGCCGGCCTGGGCCGTGAGGCTGATTCCGCCACCGCTGTTGGTCACCGTCAGCGTCGAGGGCGACTGACCGGCATCGATCGTGATGCCACTGCTGGCCGACACCGATACCGCGGTTTTTCCGCTCAACGTCGCGCCCGTGATCGTGACCGACTCGGCGGGGCTGGTCCCCGGCTGCGGGCCGGCGGTCACGTTCACGGCGCCGCCGCTCGAGTTGACCGTCGCCCCGGTCGTCGGCACGCCCAAGATCAGGACCGAGCCTGCCGGGGCGGTCACGTTTACATCGCCGGACGCCGTCAGCGAGGAGCAGGTCAGGGTCGTGGCTCCTGAGGTGCAGTTGACGCTCACACCGCCGCCGGCGATGGCCTCAAGGGTTATGCCGCCGCCCGTGGCGGTAAGCGTGGAGCCGGAGACGGTCACCGAGCCTGCGGTGGTGTTGACCGTCGTTTCGCCGGAGCTGGTGAGCGTCGCGCCGGAAACCGTCACCGCCCCGTTGGTGGCGTTCAGGTTGAGGGCGCCCGCCGTCGCGCTGAGCGTCGCGCCGGAGATGCTCACGGGGCCCCCGTTCGCGAACGATCCCTGTGGCGGGGCGGATGTGAGCGTCACGGTGCCGCCGCTGAGGTCCGAGGCGGTGCTCGCCAGCGGCTGGACGGTGACTCCGGTGGCGCCAGTCGCCGTCAGCGACGACGGGCCCGCGAGGGTGGAGCCGGTGATCGTGACCGAGCCTCCGGTGCTCGTGACGGCGAGGGTCGGCGCCGCGATGTCGGAGCTCGTGATCACGATCGGTCCGGGCGCGGTCAGGTTCATCGAGGAGAGCCCGTTGCTGCCGTTGACGTCGAAGCTGCTGAAGGACTCGGTGCCGGAGGTGCCGTCGAACACGAGCTGCTGGACGCCGCTGGTGACGTTGACGGTCTGCCCGTCGACCTTGGCGGCGAACCCGCCACCCTGCGTCGTCCCTGAGATCACGTCGCCGCCGGAAGCACCGTTGATCGTCAGGACGTTGCCGCTCGTCCCGGTACCGCCGATGTTCGCCCCGCCCTGGCCCGCCGTGAGGACGATCTGGTTGTCGTTGCCATCCAGGTCGATGCTGGCCGCGGGCCCGAACACCACATCGTTGCCGTGGCCGCCCTTGATGATGTCGCCACCGGACGGACCGCCGAAGATGGTGTCGCCGGGGCCCCCGCTGCTGGCGCCGAGATTGCCGCTGATGATCGTCGCCGTCTCGGTCCCGGAGTGCTTGATGGTGCCAGGCTGCTGGGCGTTGCTGTCGTCGATCGTCAACTTGCCCGTGTCCGTGGGCGAAGCGTTACCCGACGCGGTGATGATGTTCGCCCCGGTGCCGCCGGTGATGGTCGTGGTGCCGGTCGCGTTGGCGCCCTCGTAGATGATGATGTTGTTGCCGGGGCCGCCGGTGATGCTCACCGGGATCGTGACGCTCGGTCCGACGTCGACCATGGTCTGACAGCCTCCGGCGCAGTTCTGGCCGGTCCAATCGCCCACGATGTTGCTGACGTCGGTGAACGTCTCGGTGCGGCCGAACGCGGTGACCTGGATCGTGGCGTCGCTCGCCGTCCCGCCTACCTGCACGATCTTGTACGTGTCGCTGGTGCCGTCGGTCGAGATGTTCCGGACGGCCTGCTGGCTGCCCACGTTGAGGTAGAGCGTCTGCGCCTGCCCGGAGATCGGCGTCCAGTTCTTCGAGCCCGGCGAGTCGCCGCCGAGATACACGGGCTGCGGCAGCTGGATATAGCCGAGCGTGAAATGCGCGGTCCCGGAGATCGTGACGAACAGGATGTGGACGTGGATGTTGATGTCGAGGTTGAGCGGCGTGCTCGATCCGTCCGACGTGTAACCGTCAGGGCACTGGTAGGTGCTCGAGGTCGAAGCGCACACGCTGAAGTCGATCCCGACGCCCGCCAGCGAGATCCCGAACGCGTTGACGGAGACGTTCGCGCTGCCGCTGACCAGGAGCCGGTAGCCGCCGTAGGTGTCGTGCTGGGAGGAGAGCAGGAAGCTGAAGTTCCCGGACAGGCCGAAGTCGCTTGAGCCGATCGTGATGCCGCCGTTGAGCGAGACGGTGAAGTCGCCGTTGGCATCGAGGAAGATCGCGCCGTCGAGGGTGGCGATCCCGAAGAAGCTCACGCTGGCGTTGGCCTCGAAGTACCAACCGCCGGTCTGGGTGCCCTTGACGATCGAGACGGGCCCCACTTGGAGGTCGCTCAGCGTGGTCTGCGACACGGCGATCGTGATCGCCGCGTTGAAGTTCAGGACCTTGAGTAGCGAGACCTGGCCATTGAGCGCCAGCAGGAAGCTGTCGCCTGGAATCCCGAGGTGGTTCGTGCCGGTGGTGTTGATCTCGAGGGTCCCGGAGGCGCTGATGTCAAACACCGCGGCGCTGATCGAGAGGTTGACGTTGAGCGCGAGCGCGATTCCGGTGTCGTTGGCGCCATTGGCGTAGATGCCGGCGCCGCCGTTGGCCGAGAAGTCGAGTGGCCCGATCGCGAACTGGACGTTGAATGTGAGCTGGAAGACCCCCGATTGGATCGTCACGTCGACTGCGCCGCTCGCGGTTGCGAAGCCGGCAAAGGTGACCGAACCGCTGATCGCGAGGTCGAACCCGGGCGCGATCTGGCTCGAGCCGAAGGTCACCGTCTGGCCGGTCGTGTTGAGCGACATCACCGCGCTGCCGCTGAACGAGAGCCCGAGGCTGCCGCCGAAGCCGCCGTTCAGCGACAGGTTGATGTTGGCGACCAGCCCCTGTTTGTTGATCTGGAAGCCGCTGTCTTTCAGATCCAGAGTCCCGAGCGGGCCGAGGGCCACGGTGCCGTTGACGAGCAGGCTGATGCCCGGGTTACTGCCGTTCAGGTCGATCGAGAACGCGACGCTCCCGTTGACCGTGATGAGGCTGGCCAGCGTGAGGTTGCCGAACATGTACAGCGAGAAGTACGGGCCCGGCTGGATGTCGACGGTCGTCGTCACCGGATCGCCGGCGGAGTTGAGCGTGAAGCCGCAGTTCGTCGCGGTCTGGGGGTCGCACGCATTGCCATTGGGGTCAACCAGCGCGTAGGTCTGGATCTTCTGGTCGGTGCCGAAGGTGTTGAGCTCCAGCAGGAACTGCCCGTTCAGCTGCACGCCCGGGATCGAGCTCGCGTCGAGCGTCAGGTAGACGCGCCCGACGACGCCAGGCGTGGGCAGCACGTCGACGGTCAGGTTGACCTGGCCGCTGAGCGACCCGAGGAAGGGGATCGTCGTGCTGACCGCGCCGTTGATCGACAGCGAAGCCCCCTGTGAGCCGGCAGATGCCTCGATCTGGACGAACCCGGTCAGGGTGATCACGCCGCCGATCGTGATCTGCGCGTTGATCGACACCGAGGCGTAAACCGCGGGCGCTGCGCCGGGGTTCGGCTGGCCGCTCAGCCCCGGGGGAGCGCCGTAGACGGTGATCGAGGTCGGATCGCCGGGGGCTTGGAGGGCCAGGAATTCGGCCGGGATCGGGAACGTCTGGTCGGTCAGCGTGGTGTTGAACATCACCGTCGCGGTGCCGGTGATGCTGATCAGGCTGCCGACATCCGGGAGCCCCAGCGACGCCGTGCCGCCAATCGTCAGCAGCCCGGCGATGCCCGGGATGCCGTTCGAGCCGACGCCGGTCGAGATGATGATCAGGCCCGTGGCCTGGCCGAGCTGGACGCCGCCGATCGCCGCCGTGGCCACCGCGTAGACCTGAAGGCCCTGCGGTGAGACGCCGATGTAGAAGCCGCCGGTCAGGTCGACGAGGTCGGTGGACGTTCCCGGCGGGCGGAGCGCGGCCTGGCCGGTGACCGCGATCTGCAGGCTCGTGGGCTGCAGCGTGTACGGGGCCGCCTGCTCGGCGCCATTCGGCCCGCTCGGCAGCTGGAGGGTCACGTTCTTGGTCTGCGTGCTGGTGTTGACCTCGAGCGTGCCGCTCGCGGTCAGGTACAGGCCGGCCGCGGCGAGGGCCGGGTAGGTCGCCGAGACGGTCGCCACGCCCCACAGGTTCGGGCCGTCCGGGCCGACGTCGAGCACGAACGATCCCGCCGTGTACCCAAGCGTGCCCAGGTAGATCACGCTCATCTGGCCCGAGAAGGTCAGCGCGATCACCTTGTTGGTCGGATCCACGGTCAGCTTGACGGCGGCCGTCACGTCCAGCGCGGGCTGGCTGATGCCTGGGATGTAGACGTCGAGCCCGCCGGTGATCTGGATGTAGAAGTTCTGGGCCGGGGCGACGACGCTGAAGCTGGCGCTCGAGGCGACGCTCTGGGCGGTGGTGGCGATGTTCCCGCTGCTGTCGAGCGTCACCCCCTGCCACTTGCCGGCGGCGAAGCTCACGTTCACGGTCCCGGTGCCCACCGATCCCTGGTACAAGAACCGGTAGGTGTTGGGGCCCACCTGTACGACCGGGCTTGACCCCGTGTAGGTCGTGAGCGAGCCGGCCCCGGCGCCGCTCAGCGACAGGATGCTCGGGTCAGGAGGTGCGCTCAGCGATCCGCCGAAGGCGACCGACTGACCGGCCGGGGTGGCGAGGTTCACGTCGATCCAGCTGCCGAATACGGGCGTTATCTGGCCGCTGCCCGGCGTCGGCTCCGCGTCGGCGCTGACGCCGCTCGGGCAGGGCGACGCCTTGGATCCGCACCAGGCGGTGCCGGCGCCGTTGTCCCAGCCGCCCTGCCACGTCAGGTTGACGTTGTTCGTCTGGCCGGTCAGGGGCTGCGTGTACCCGGTGAAGAAGTAGCGGAAGGTGTTGGTCGACGGGTCGATCAGCACCGGCTTGCCAACGAGGGTCAGGTTGTCGTTGTTTGAGTCGGTGAGCAGGAACGGCTGCGGGTTGTTGATCACCGAGTTCACGTCGACCGGCGATCCGCCGAACGGCGAGTACGTGACGTCGATCCAGGCCTCGCCTGTGAGATCGGCCTGGCTGAGCGACTGGCCGGAGTAAGGCGCGGCGAGCGAGGCGGTTGGAACCGATGGCGGGTTACTCGCCGGCGCCACCGACGAGCCGGTGACGTTGTAGGTCAGCGGCTGGCCGGCGTCGTTCTCGAAGCCCATCTGCAGCTGGCCGTAGAGCACGAGGATCTGGAGCTGCTGCGGAACCTGGGCGAGGAACATGATGTTCAGGCCACCGCTGGAGATCTGCGTGAGGTTGGCGTACAGGTAGGCGCCGAGGCTGAGCTGGTTGTCGGCGAAGTTGAGCTGACCCTCGATCAGGATCTGTCCGTCGGTGGAGAAGGCCAGCGAGACCTTGGCGTTGAACAGCAGCTGCGAGGTGTAGATCGAGTAGACCACCGCCGAGCCGACGATCAGCATCGGCTTTGAGAACACGTTCGCCCAGGTGGTGCCGGACTTCGCCTGGGCGACGATCTCCTGCTGGAGCTGAGCGAGCCACTGCGCGGCGCTTCCGGCCGTCGCCGAGGGCATCGTGCACGATGACAGCTGGTGGGGGTCGGTCAGCGGCTGCCCGTTGTTGCACAGGCTCGTGACGGTGGTGTTGAACTCGATCCCGGCGCTGAAGTCGTTCAGCGTCAGCCCGGTGTCGGGGTCGAGCAGGAGCCCGCCCGGCAAATCGACGCTGATGAACGCCTGGAGCGGTCCGTTGGAGCTCAGGCCGACGCGGATCGTGAAGCCCGCCAGCCCGGCGAACGAGAACCCGCCCTCGATGGCGAAATACGGGATCCGCTGAGCGACCGGCGTCGTCGTATCGGTCGCCGCGATGATGTTGTTGTTGGCGTCGAGGTTGAGAATCCCGCCGACGAGCCCCGCGTCGAGCTGTCCGCCGAACAGATCGCCCTGGATCGTGATGGCAAAGCCGCTGATCCCGACGATCGGGAACTTGCCCTGGGCCAGCAGCGCCGGGTCGATCTGGATGTTGTCGACGGCGCCGGTGATCGACAGGCCCGACAGCCCGCTGATCGAGTTGATTCCCGCCGACAGGTCGAGAGTGAAGTTGCCCGGGTCGGTATTGATGTCGGGCCACGAGATCCCGATCGACTGGATGCTGATCGGCATCCAGCTCGGCCACTGGAAGCTCGAGCCGTCAGCCCCGCCGATGCTCAGCGAGACGCTGAAGTTCTTGCCGGCTGCGAAGTGGCCGTTGCCGTCGATCGCAAAGTTCGTGGCTGTGCCGGTCAGCGCGACCGGCGGGATGTTGACGCTCGCCGCGAGCGAGGAAACCGAGATCAGGTTGTTGCTGGTCCCGATCGCTCCGGTGTCCAGGTTGAAGCCCGTCGTGGTCAGCGTGACGTAACTGCCGAGTTTCACCGTGAGCTGACCGGGAACGCTGAACACGAAGTCGTTCACCGTGGCCCCGGTGAAGGTGAGCGAAAGCTTGATCGCCGCCGCCCCCGTCGGGGCGCCCGGCGCCTGCGTGATCGTCGCGGAGATCGGGTCGCCCTGGAGGAGCGAGGCTCCGGTCGAGGAGATGTTGATCGTGCCGCTGACGACGGGGTTTGAGTCGAACTTGACCGCGAAATCCGTGACCCCGACGGTCAGGTCGTTGAGGGTCAGGATCCCGCCGGGGAGCGAAATCGGGTTGCCGTAGGTAACCGCCGCGTAGCCGAGGGTGAACCCATCGCCGTACACGGCGAGGCCGGGGATGACCGTGTCGCCCTTGGGAGCGCTGCTGGGCGCTACGCATGTCTGCCCGTCGCCTGAGAGCAACCCCTTGCCCGCCGTGGTGTCGTACGAGCACAGCGTGCCGCTCAGCGCGGGGAACTTGGGGAAGGTGACCTTCGCGCCGTCGATGCCGAGGAGCATCTGCGTCGAGGCCTTCTGGCTCGGGTCATAGGCGACGCTGATCCCCGAGGCGCTGATATTGACCACGTCTGGGATGCTCACGGCCAGGGTCTTGATGCCGAGCGTGAACTTGCCCGGGCTGGCGCTGAATTTGCCACCCAGGAGCCCGAGCACATCAACCTTGAGCTGGAAGGTCCCCAGGATCCCGGTGAGACTCGCCGTGATCCCGCTGCTCGACTGCGAGCCGCTGCCGCCGTCGAGGCCGAAGCTGGCCTGGTTCAGGCCGATCCCGATCGTCAGCACGAGGCCGCCGTCCTTGAAGCCGACGTCCTCGAGGCCGAAGCTCGGACCCTGGAGGGTGAGTGGGCCGAGGCTCACCGACGCCGAGGAGGTGAACATCGGCGGATCCTGGATCGTGATGATCTGCGTGCTGCCGGCGGCGACGCCGGTCGGGATGGCCAGCGTCACCGTCCCGGCCTGGAACAACGTCGCCCCGGACGGATTGGCGAATGTGTACCGGAGCGTCACCGTCGTTCCCGCCGCATCGGTGGCGACGACCTCGGGAGCGCTGGCCAGCAGCGGGAAGCCGCCCGAGGTTTGGATGTTGTCGACGCCGCTGCCGGTGAGCGTGAAGGGCGCCGTGGTCGCTGCCTCGAGCGTGCTCAGGTTGGCCGCCGAGAGGAACTGGTAGGTGACGTCGATGTAACCGGCCGCGTTGAGGGCTTCCGCGGTGACCGGCTGGCCGGGAGCCGGGCTGGACACGGCGGCGGCGGGCGACGGCGTGTCACCACCCGCCGTCACCAGGTAGAACTGCTGGACCAGCGCGAGGTTTGCCACGCTCGTGTTGCAGGTCCCGCCTGTGGCTTGCGGGCACTCGACGATCGACCCCGCGACGAACTCGACGGACACCAGGCCGGCGGTGTCAGGGAAGTTCGTGACCTGGAAGCTATAGGTCGTGCCGCTCACGTAGGTCGGCGGGCCGATCGTCAGGTTCGAGACCGGATTGCCGTTGAACAGAACCTGGATCGGCTGGCCCGAGCCGCTGAACTGCGCAAACTGGCCGTTCGGGTCGCTCAGGGTCACGTAAAGCGTCGTGATCTGCGGCGTGGCGAGCACGGTGGCGCCGTTGACCGGCTGCCCGGCGGCGCTGGCGGACCCGGGCGCAGTCGCGAGCGACGCGGTCGGGAAGAGCGTGGGCGTTGAGCCCGTCGACTTCGGGCAGCCGCCCGGAACGACGGTGCAGATGTCAAAGCCGAGCAGGCTGACGTCGTCGAGCGAGTAGCTCTGAAGCTGGAACCCGTTGACCGGATCGACGGTGAACGTGGCGTTGCCCATCAGGTCGAACACCTGGGAGCCGGAGACGGTGACGGTGAGTGCGGCGTCGTTGCAGGCGGTGCCCTTGCAGGGGCTGCCGGTGCACGTGCTGGTGCCCTTGAAGGAGCCCGAGCAGGGACCGCCGACGGCGAGCGTCAGCGTCCCATCCGCCGTCCGCGTGATCGACAGCGTGCCGCTGATGTCGAGCGCGCCCGCGATGTTGATGTCGACGTTCGTCGCCGACAGCGAGAAGCCCGGCGTGGCCGAGACCGAGCAGCCGGGGGGCGTGCAGGATGAGAAGTTGACGGTCGACCCATCGGTGGTGGTGTTGATCTGGAGGGTGACGGTCGCGGTCACGTTGAGGCCGCTGAGGCCCGCGAAGGCCAGTGTCCCAGTCGCGTAGAGCCCGTAGCCGCCGCTCTGCTGCTTGTAGTTGAGCGAGGCGTTGTTGATGAGGACGCCGATCGCGCTCGAGTTGACCTTGCCGTTGGTCTGATACGGGCCGCTGCCGACGAACAGGGTGAGGCCGTTACCTGAGAACGACCCGCTGCTCGCGGTGAAGTTGCCGTAGATCTCGACGAGGTTGTCGAGGTTGATCGTGACGTCGCTCAGGGCGACCGCGAAGTACGGCGAGTCGAGCTTGGGGATGTTGATCGGCATCGGAGA
Organism: Solirubrobacteraceae bacterium; assembly: GCA_036788555.1. Classification (GTDB taxonomy): domain Bacteria; phylum Actinomycetota; class Thermoleophilia; order Solirubrobacterales; family Solirubrobacteraceae; genus Palsa-465. The sequence continues at coordinate 34,197 of DAIQND010000003.1, forward strand.
ACCGCCCACCGTCACGCTCGTGTTGACCGGGGCGCCGGTGTTGTTGAACTCGACTCCGATGTTCGCGCCGACCTGGGTTGAGCCGCTGCCGGCACTGACCGGAAGCGTCAGGACTCCGGCGATGCCCACGCTGCCGCCCCCGCCCGCCGGCTCGTAGACCAGCGCGCCCTGCAAACCGGAATACGGCTTTTCCCCCCCCCCCCACCCGCCCCCCCCCGCCCC
>DAIQND010000003.1:34428-35605 GCA_036788555.1 Solirubrobacteraceae bacterium
CGGAATACGGCTTGCCGCCGACGACGATGCCGACGTCGACGGCCCCGATCTCCAGTGCCGTCCCGTTCCACTGGAACTCGAAGATGCCCTGGAAGGTCTGACCGCCAAGCGTGGCGGTAAACGGCTGGGCGGCCGCGGTCGACGTCGCCGGGGTACCCAGCTGGACGGCGACGAACGGCCCGCCGGGCGCGTCGATGAGCCAGCTGGTGGGGCCGCTGCCCGGCGGCGCGTATGTGATCGTGTCGTTGACGGCGGCCGCTCCGCTGTTGAAGACGACCGACACGTCGCCGCTGATGCTGAAGATCGACGAGAGCGACTGGTCAAGCGAGATGCTGCCTGTGATCGACCCCGCAGCTCCCGCCTGGCTGAGTTCGACCGCGCCGTGCGCCCCGGTAACGCCCACCAGCGTGCCGGCCGAGCAGGCCGAGCCGTTGAACGTGCCGCCCAGGCAGATCGCGGCGTCCTGGAAGCCGAGCGAGATGACCTGGCCCTGCGACTGGCTCGTCGCCTCCTCGAAGAAGAACACGCCGCTGATCGTCTCGGTGCCGAGCAGGGTGATCGTCGCCGGGCTGCCAACGGCACCGATCCCGAGCTCGAGGAACGGGCCGGCGGGAACGTCGATCGGCAGCGATCCACTGGGCAGCGCCACGGCGATCGGACAGTTGCTGGAGGTCGGGGCGCCGCTCGTCACCTCACAGCCGGTCTCGTTGAGGGCCAGCGTGAACGTGCCGGTGACGCTGAGGAACGAGTTGAGCAGGGTGCCGGTCGTGACTTTGGCCTGCAGCTGGGCCGCGATCCCCTGTGGGGTGATGACCAGGAAGCCGCTCGTGATCGTCGCGGTCAGCAGCGTCTGGGTGCCGGCGTTGAGTGCCAGGGTGAGGTTGCTGACGGTGACGGCAACCGTGTCGGCCGTCTTCACGAAGCCGACGTTCCCGGTCAGCGTCTGGCCGAGGATGCCGAGCGTGACGCCGTTGCCCGTGACCTCGAGCGTCCCCGGCTCGACGGTGTTCTCCGTCATATCCGAGGTGTTGAGCGTGACGGCGAACGTGCCGGCGACGGTGATCCCCGGCACGTTGACGGCCACGTTGGCCGTGAGCGTGCCGTAGAAGCCGGAGTTGTCGCTGACGGCGCCGAAGCTGCCCGAGCCCTGGCTGACGACGACGACGTTGGCTCCACC
>DAIQND010000004.1:0-5502 GCA_036788555.1 Solirubrobacteraceae bacterium
CAGGATCCGACCGGCCAGCGATATGTCCCGCAGCTCGATCTCGATCCCCGCCGCCCCGGCGAACGCGCGGATGATCGGCAGCAGCGACTGCGTCGCCAGCGCGGGCGCCTCATCGGTGTGGGTGTAGATGATCTTCATGCTGCGCCTCACCCTACCCGGGCGCCGCGGACGGCGCCCGCCCGCACCCGCGCCGCCCTCTCCCACGGCGAATTCACAGGCCTCGGGTATATAACCCATGAGCTACCAACCCGACCAACCGGAGATGAGCCTGTGCCCGACACGCCTGTACGAGTAGCCGTAACCGGAGCCGCCGGTCAGATCGGCTACGCGATCCTGTTCCGCATCGCCAGCGGCCAGCTGCTGGGACCCGATACCCCCGTCTACCTCTCACTGCTGGAGATTCCGGACGCGGTGAAGGCCGCCGAGGGGACGGCGATGGAGCTGGTCGACTGCGCCTTCCCGCTGCTGCGGGGAATCGACATCTCGGCCGATCCCAATGAGACGTTTGACCGTGTCAATGTCGCGCTGCTCATCGGCGCCCGGCCGCGCTCAAAGGGCATGGAGCGCAGTGACCTGCTCGAGGCCAACGGCGGGATCTTCAAGCCCCAGGGTCGGGCGCTGAACGAGCACGCCGCCGACGACGTGAGAGTGCTGGTGGTGGGGAACCCGGCCAACACAAACTGTCTGATCGCACAGTCAAACGCGCCCGACATCCCGCCCGAGCGCTTCACCGCGATGACGCGTCTGGACCACAACCGTGCCAAGGGCCAGCTCGCCAACAAGCTCCAGGTGCCGGTGAGCGAGATCACCAACATGACCATCTGGGGCAACCATTCAGCGACCCAATACCCCGACATCTCGCACGCCAAGGTCAGGGGCCAGAACGCCGCCGAGGTGGTGGACGACCAGGCGTGGGTCGAGAACGACTTCATTCCCACCGTTCAGCAGCGCGGCGCCGCGATCATCGAGGCCCGCGGCGCGTCGAGCGCGGCCTCGGCCGCCAACGCGGCGATCGACCATGTGCATGACTGGGTGCTCGGAACCAAAGCTGACGATTGGGTGTCAATGGCGATCCCCTCCGACGGCTCCTACGGCGTCGACGAAGGACTGATCTCCAGCTTCCCCGTGACCTGCCGGAACGGGAGCTACGAAATCGTGCAGCACCTTGAAATCGACGACTTCTCACGCTCGCGGATCGAGAAGACCGTCAACGAGTTAAAGGAAGAACGCGACGCGGTCAGGCAGCTCGACCTGATCTAACCCATCATCATCGTTGATGATCACCCGGTGAGAGCCGGGTGGTGAACTTGCTGGGAGAGCCGCCTCCGGCTGGTCTCGTGAAGGGAGACCTGGAGGCGGTTCTCACGGCAGGAGAAACCTAACTGCCGGTCGGATGCCACCCCTGGCCGTCGCGCTTGATCTGCCCCTCCTGCTGGAGCCTCGGCAGCACGCGGTATAGGTAGTTGGGCTCGATTCCCATCTCCTTGGCGATCTGCGGAATCGTGATGCCCGGCGAATTGCGCACCAGCTCGAGGGCCTGGTTCGCTCGCGTCGACCCGCCCCTGCGCCCGCGGGTGCGGCGAGTGCGCCGAGTCGTGGAGGCGCCGCGGCTGCGGCCCGTGCTGTTTGTGCTACGTGGGCGCCCGGGTCCGCGGCGACCACCTACGAGCGCCGAACGGGCGGCTTCCAGCTTCGCCACTTCCTGCTTGAGGTCGCTCAAGCGCCGGTCGATGTCCTTGACCGTGCTGTCGAGAAACTCCGTCAAGTGAGATCTCCTTGTGTGGTGGTGGTGGTGGTGAAAAAAACCCTGTGCAAAGTTTGCATCCACCTACACCATACAACAGTCCCGCTATTTCCCAGGTTTCTCAAGCAACGATTTCAGTCTTGCGAGAGATTTTTCTGCCTCACGTTCGGACGCGGCACCGACGATCACACGACTTGCGACCGTTCCCAGCGGACCACCGGGGGGAGTGAACTCGTTGGTGTATTCGAAGCGAGTGACGCCATCTCCGTCCGCCTCGAGGTCGTAGCAGATGCGCGCCCGCGAGCGTGCCGGCCCCTCGCCCGCCCACTCCGCGTGATGGGGTGGCCGTAGCTGCACCAGCGTCCAGTGAACGCGAAACGAGACGCCTCGCAGGTGCAGGACCTGATTCATCGTCGACCCTTTGCGCAGCGGTTGCGAGGAGACGTCCTCGACCGCGCGGTGGATCGTCACCCATTCGCCGAGGCAGTTCGGATCCATGACCGTCTCCCACACCTGGTCGACCGCCGCTTCGATCCTCGTCGTGACATGAATCAAGCTCATGAGAAGTGCACCCTAACGTGCGGCCAGGGTCTCTGTGGCTTCAAGTTCACGCAATGCATGCTCAATCGCCGCGTCCAGCGAATGCAGCCGCACGCCGAGCAGCTGGACCGCGCGGTCATCAACCGGCAGCAAATCCTCTTCCAGGCTCCCCATCAGCGGGCCGATCAGTGCTGGATCCTCGCCGGCGACGATCGACGCCACGCGCGAGGCGATGGGGGTCACGGTCAGTCGCTTGAAGGTGATCGTCGGGCGTGAGACCAGCATGTGATCACGGATCCGATCGATCAGCTCGCCGTAGGTCACCACCTCCGCGCCGCCCGCGTCCAGCGACTGACCTGACACGCGATCACTCGTTGCGGCCCGCGCCAGCAGCTCGATGATGTCCCGCCCGTCGATCGGGCTCGTGCGGTGATTCGACCACGCCGGGACGGCCAGCACGGGCAGTCGCTCGACCAGCCGGACGAGGAACCGGAAGGAGCGCGAGCCCCCGCCGATCACGATCGACGCTCGCAGCGCCACCGAGTCGGGCCTGGCCGCCATCAGCGTCTCCTCAACCCCCAATCGGCTCGCTAGGTGGGCGGACAGCTGCCCCCGAGTTGGGAGCAGCCCGCCGAGATAGACGATCCGGCGGACCCCCGCCGCGGTGGCCGCCCGGGCGAAGTTCTGGGCCGCGGCTCGCTCGCGGGCGTCGAAGGTCGCGTCGGATGAGGCCTCCATCGAGTGGATCAGGAAGTAGGCGACCTCGACCCCGTCCAGCGCCGCGTCGAGTCCCTGACCGGTGACCGCGTCGCCGGCGAGCACCGGAACCTGACTGAGGAGCTCACGGTGATCGCCCGGCCAGCCTGGCTGCGGCGGAGCGGGGATCTTCCCGGGGTGTCGGCTCAGGCCGCGAACCTCATGCCCCTCGAGCAGCAGCCGCGGGGCGAGATGCGACCCGATGTACCCGGTGATCCCGGTGACCAGGATGTTCATCGCTGGGCTCTACCCGTCTGTGGAGGAACCATGGCCTCACAGCTCGCCTCGAGACTCGGCGGGAAAGCCATGGAAAATGCGCGCGCGCTGACCACGGTGGACATAAATACTCGCAGTTTGCAGGTATTTAGCTCAGGCGGGAAATTCGTGCGTTTTCCGCCAACGCGTGTTGCGCCCGGCTCGAAGGTTCGCTTTGATGCCACCCGTAGCTGATGACAACACGCCAGAGGGGCGGAGGGAACGCATGGCGACAGGGCGCACATCAGGCAAAGCACGCTGCGAAGACTGCTTCTTTCACAAGAACCATCTGTGCGCGATCTCGGAGACGGGACCGTGCGCAACCTTCCGTCCGGCTCGGCCGGAGGGACTGCGCCCGCCCAGCCAGATGCGCTTTGTCTTCCGCCAGGAACGCCGGCTTCAGGTCGCCTGGGCGTTCCCGTCGGCCAACGAGCAGGTTGGCCTTCATGCCTAGCGCACGGCCGCGTTATATCGTGTGCGCATGTTCTGGCCGCTGATCGGCGGATTCATCGCCCTATTCCTGCTCACGCTCCTGATCGGGTGGCTCGTCGATCCAGCGCGTCGCCGCGAGCGCCCGGCTCCCGTCGAGCCACGCCCGCGCCGTAGCCGCCTCTGAGCTCGCCCTCCGCGGGCACGTCAACCGCACCCGGCGGGCACCGCTCACCGTGCGCGCGCCGCCCGGAGAGCCCCCGCCGGCGCCGGGACGCCCGGAGAGCCCCCCGCTCTACAGTTCCGCGCGAGAGAGAGGAGAGACGTGCAGATCACCGTGCTAGGCAAGTCCCCGTCCTGGCAGGACGCCGATGGGGCTTGCAGCGGCTACCTCGTGCAGGAGAACGGTTATGCGCTGCTGCTCGACTGCGGCAATGGCGTGTTCGCCAAGCTGCGCCGGCACCGCGACTACATCGACGTCGATGCAGTGGTCATCAGCCACCTGCACGCCGATCACGTCCTGGACCTGATCCCGTTCAGCTACGCCCTGACCTATGCCCCACGCCAGCAGCCGGTGCCGGTCGCCGGCTGGCCCGGCACCGCCAATCCCGCTCGGCCGCAGCTCCACGCCCCCCACGGCGCCGCCCAGCTGTTTCGCGACGTCGCGCGCGCGTGGGGAGACGAGGAGCTGGTCGAGCGCGCGTTCACGATCGACGAGTACCGCCCCGGCGACGAACTCGAGCTCGGCGCCTTGCAGGTCCGCTTCTGCGAGGTTCCGCACTACACGCGGACGTTTGCCGTCGAGGTGCGCGGTGCCAACGGCCGGCGGCTGACCTACAGCGCCGACTGCCGCCCCAACGATCAGCTGATCGAGTTCGCCCGGGGCACCGATCTGCTGCTGATCGAGGCGACGCTTCCACGCCCTGAGCGGACCGGCATGCGCGGCCACCTGACCCCGGGGGAGGCGGGCGACCACGCCCGGCGCGCCGGCGCCAAGCGGCTGGTCGTCACGCACTTCTCCGACGAGCTGGATCCCGAGTGGATCCGCGCCGAGGCGACGGCCGGCTTCGCGGGGGCGGTCGAGCTGGCCCAGGAGGGCGCCGAATACACCGTCTGAGCCAGCGCCCCGAAGTCACGTAGCCCCATGACACATATCCGACGCCGGCGAGTAACCGCCAATCGGGGGGGGAAGAACCGAGTTCAGACGGGCCACATTGCGTATGCTCCGCAAGGACGAGGCCCCACGCGCACCGAGGAGAAATATGGCATCAAGACGTAAGCGGTCCAAGGCGGTGCCGTTCAACGCCGCGGATATCGCCAACATCGCAAAGCAGAACCCGTACATCCGGAGGCTGCTCGAGGACCCGAAGCTCCGCAAGAACGTCTCTGTGGCGGTCAATTCGGGCAAGAGCGCCTACGAGCGGGTGAACAACGGCAAGCTGCAGGCGCAGACGCTGCTCGAGGACAAGAAGCTCCACGCTGACCTCGCCCGCGCATTGGGCGCGGCACGCGACGCGACGATCACCCTGACCTACACCAAGCGCCGCCGCCGGGGCCTGACCTTCGGACGTGTGCTTCTGCTCGGGCTGATCGGCGGCGGAGCGGCCGTCGCCGGGTCGGAGAAGCTCCGCTCGAAGGTGCTCGATCTGCTGTTCGGCGCCGAGGAGGAGTTCCAGTACACGCCGCCCGCGGCGAGCTCCTCCCCCACCCCGACGTCGTCGACCGTCGGCGCCGCCTAGTTCCTGAAAGCCCGCACCTCCCGCCCGCCTACGCGAGCT
>DAIQND010000004.1:5512-8308 GCA_036788555.1 Solirubrobacteraceae bacterium
CCCCTGTGTAGGCCCCCAGCCCACGCAGGAAGCCGCCCAGCTGCGTCCGGGAGGGTGCGGCACCTCCCGCCTCGCTACGAGGTCTTGGACGTCCCGCTCGTCGCCGGCGGCATGTCGCACTTATTGCCCTTGGACGAGCCCTTCTTCTTGCCCTTGGTCAGACCCTTGTGATGACCGTAGTGCTTGTGGAGTCCGCACTTGGCCGGGGTCTTGTGCGGATGCCCGCCCTTGCTGGCGAGGCCGACGCCCGGCATCGCCATGGCCAGACCTGCGACCGCCGTGATGATTGACGCTGTCAGACGCTTGCGCATTAGACGGTTCCCCTTCCTGTGGTTGGAGCAACTGGAGGACAATTCAACGTCCTCCCCATGTGGTCCTACGCAATCTGCCCGTGAAAGTCAGGCAGTTCCTTTCGCTGCGACGCGTGACTGTCCTGGTCGCGGCACCGGTTTTGCTGATCATCGTGCTGCTGGCCGTGGGGCAGCTGGTGCTTCCCGCAATCGCCGCCGAGCGGCTGCGCGACCGGCTCGCCCGCTCCGGAACGGTGCGGACGGTCGAGGTCGATGCTTTTCCGGCGATCGAGCTGCTCTGGGATCACGCGGATCACGTCCTCATCCGCATGCGCAGCTATCACGCGACGCCGCGGGCGCTCGCCGCCGCGATGAGCCAGATCGCCGGCGCGGCCTCGCTCGACGCCACGGCGTCGCGGCTGGACACCGGTCTGCTGACCCTGCATGACGCGACCCTCACCAAGCGCGGCAGCCGGCTGACCGCCACGGCGATGATCGGCGAAGCCGACCTGCGCTCGTCGTTCCCGATCCTTGACTCAGTTGAACCGATCGCCTCCTCGGGCGGGCGGCTGACGCTTCAGGGCACGGCGACGCTGCTCGGAGTGACGGCCAACGTGGATGTCACCGTCGGGCCGGCCGGGGGTGCGCTGGTAGCCGCGCCCGATGTGCCGTTCGGCGGCCTGGCCACGGTCACGTTGTTCTCGAGTCCCGCCGTCGAGGTACAGGGCGTCGGAGCCTCGCCGGCGCCCGGGGGCCTCTTCCTCAGCGCGCGCGGGCGCATGAGGTGACTCTTACTTACATTTGCATCAGCGGCCGTGCGCTAGCCTGCCCTCGCAATGGGGCAGGAGGTTTCTGGCGCAGTGGGGCGGACGCCCGCGGTCGGCGGTGAGCTACCGGCGATAACTCGCCGGACGCTGCTCAGTGGCGCCGCCGCGGCCGGAGCCGCTTCACTGATCGTGCCGGCCTCCGGGCTGGCCAGGCCCCTCACCGGATCGGGCCGGGTGGCAAGCCGCTGGCTCGGGCAGCTGGCCGGGAGCTCGGGAGCGATCCTCGCCCCGCGCAGCTTCGCGCTGGTCGGCCTTCAGTGGACGCAGCCTCGCGACGCCCACATCGAGCTGCGCGCCCAAGGGCCAGGCGGACGCTGGAGCCCATGGGTCGGCGCGTCGATCCTCGGCCACGACGGCGACGGGCAGCCCGCCGCCGGACAGCAGTTCGGCGAGGCGATCTGGACCGGCCCGGCCAACCGGGTGGAGCTGCGAAGCGAGCAGCTCGTCGACGATGTGCGGCTTCACTTCGTGAGCACCACCCCCACCCCGTCCGCTTTCGGCGCCGCGGCGCCGATGCTGGCGCAACCGCTCCTGCAGACGGGCCCGGGCCAGCCGCCGATCATCGCCCGCAGCGCCTGGGCGGGCGGCGGCGCGACTCCGGTGCACGCGCCCGAATACGGGACGGTGAAGCTCGGCTTCGTCCACCACACCGTCAACCCCAACGGCTATAGCGCGTCCGAGGTGCCCTCGATGATCCAGGGGATCTTTGACTACCACGTGTACGTCCGCGGCTTCTGGGACATCGCCTACAACTTCATCATCGACCGGTACGGCCGGATCTGGGAGGCCCGGGCCGGGGGCATCGACATGCCCGTGATCGGCGCGCAGGCCGGCGGTTACAACATGCAGTCGACCGGCGTGGCGATGCTCGGCGACTTCATGAGCGCGACTCCCTCGGCGGCCGCCATCCGAGCGCTTGAGAACCTGCTCGCCTGGAAGCTCTCGCTGCACGGGGTCCCGTCCTACGGGCGCGTGACGGTCGTGGTTGAGCCCTCCGGGGCGCAGTACACGCCGTTTGCACCCGACGCGCGGGTCTCGCTGCCGCGCGTGGCCGGGCATCGGGACGGCGACTCCACCGACTGTCCCGGCAACGCGCTCTACGACGAGCTGCCGTCGGTGCGCCCCCGGATCGCCGCGCTCGCCGGCACGCCGGCGCGCCTGACGATCGCCGGTCCCTCGGCGGCGGTCGCCCCCGGGACGAACGTCACGCTTTCCGGTCAGCTGCGCTCGCTCGCCGGTCAGCCGCTGGCCGGCGCGCCGATCGAGCTACAGCAGCTCGGCCCGAGCGGCCCTCCGCCCGCCACGCTCGCCAGCGCCACCACCGCTGGCGATGGGTCCTGGACGCTGACGCTCGCCCCGCAGCGCAACGCGCTCCTCCGTGCGCTGCACCGTGCCTACCCGGCGAGCGTCTCGGACTTCTTCGAGGTGGCGGTGGCGCCCACGATCGACCTGCAGCTGGTCTCGGCCTCACCGCTGATCCTCAGCGGCACGATCGCGCCGGGCAAACGCCAGGTCACGCTCGCGCTCTACCGTGGCTCCAAGCCGCACGGAAGGCCGGCGGTCAGCCGGCGGGTGAGAGTCACCAAGGGACAGTTCCGTGTCCAGCTGCCGGCTCGCCGCCGAGGCACCTACGTCGTGGTCGCCCGGAGCGCCCCCGACGCCGCCATCGAGGCGCTCAA
>DAIQND010000004.1:8318-33516 GCA_036788555.1 Solirubrobacteraceae bacterium
GCCACCGTGGCCGGGAGCTCGACGCCGCTGACCGTCACGGTGCCGTAGGGAGTTCACCGACCCGCGTCCGCGCGCAGCACCGCCACTCCGGGGATTCCGCCCGCCGCGGTGATCCGCGCCAACTCGGCGGGCTCATCCTTCAGATAGCGGTCGAGGAAGGCGACCGTCACCCGCTCTACCGCGGCCAGCTGCGGCTGCTCGCCGGTGTAGGGGCCGAGGTGCGGCGCGCCGGGCAGGGTCAGCAGGTACTTGGGCGGCGGCGCGGCGTCCCAGAACGCGAACGTCGTCGCGGGGAGGTTGATCGTGTCCGCCATTCCCTGAGTGGCGAGCAGCGGCGGACTTGGGGCGGGAAAGTCGTATTCCCCCACGCCGGGTATCTCCTGGCCGGAGAGGATCACCGCCGCGCGGATCCGCCGGTCGAGGAACTGCGGGTTGTACGCGGCGCTCAGCGCGGTGTCGCCGCCGTCGGACTGGCCGGCCACGGCGATCTCGCCCGCCTCGAGCCTGAACGGCGCCCGCCGGCTGGCGCTCAGCGCCTCCATCTGCGTGATCACGAAGCTCATGTCGCGGGGCTGATTGACCAGGTCTGATTCATTCGGGCCTCCCGGAGCGTTGGCGTTGCCGAGGGGGAAGAGCGGAGCCGCGACCACGTATCCGGCGCGCGCCCAGGCCTCCAGCAGCTGCTCATAGATGCCCGGTGTGACCGCGAAGCCGTGACCGAAGACCACCAGCGGAAAGCGCCCCGGCGCCTTGGGATAGCGGACGTAGGTGACGAGCTTGCGCGGCGCGGGCGGCTGCCCGGGATAGGTGACCCGCCGAGTGGTATCGACGAACGTCAGCGTCCGCTCACCGACGGCGAACGGCGGACCGCGTCGTGCCGGTGCAGACGGCGTGGACGTGGTCGCAGTGCTCGTCGGCGGCCGCGGCAAGGGCGCGGTCGTCGTCGTGCGGCGGGACGTCGTGTGCCCCGCGCTGCTGCCGCACCCCGCCACGAGCAGCGCGGTCAGGATCGCGAGGACTCGGCGCTCAGTGAACGTAGACGGCGAAGAAGTCGCGGTCGTCGGGGGTCAGGTAGCGCAGGGGCGAGCGGTCCATCGAGGCGAGCAGGTTGGCGGGATCCCGGGCGCCCGGGTAGCGGTAGGTGATGAGGCTCGTCCAGTAGGTGTTGATGTCCATTTCCATCGCGCGCACGGCGCCTGCGTGGATCATCGTCTTGGCCAGGGTGTCGAGACCCTGATCGGGTCCCGCGACGTAGAGCAGGTTGCCATGGCCGTCGATTCCCACCGCCGAGCGCCACACCAGCGCGGCATTGCCGAGCGTGGCTCCCCACTGCGAGCTGTCGTTGAGGTTCGGGTTGGGCCGGCCGCCATTGACGATCAGCGGCAGGTTCTGCCGCGCCCACACCACGTTCGAGGGCGCGTCGGGGCCGCTTGTCCACTTGATCACGTCGACGCTGCCGTCGGTGTACTTGACGATCGTCGCCAGCCCGTTCTGCATCGGCGCATAGGTATGGCCGTTGTAGACGAACCCGCCACCCGAGTCGGCCAGCTTGAAGCCGCTGTTGAACGTCGCCACCAGCTGCGAGCGCAGCGACATCGGAACTTCCTCCGGGCCGCGGTTGCTCATCGGCACCGCGGGCTCCGACATCCCCGGGTACAGCTGGACCGAGGTCCGGGTGTGGTCGATCCAGGCGACCCCGACCACCACCTGCGGGTAGTCGACCGGGTCGGGCCGGAACTGGGTGATCAGGACCGGCGGCCGTGACCCTCCGTCGGCGAAGGTCGCCTGCCACACCCCCTCGCCCGGGAGCCCCGTCGTGAGCGGCGTGATGTTCGGCGGCCGGTAGTAGTGGACGACGTGGACAGGGGGTGCAGCGGCCAGCGCTCCCTGCTGCCGGGTCAGCCTCTTGAGCGCTGGCCCACCCTTGGCGGGCGCGGTCAGCGTGTAGTACTCGTTCTCGATCGCGTTGACCAATCCACGCGCCCCGTTGGAGCGCATCCACTCGACTGCGTTGATGAAGAAGCTCGAGTTCGACGGCTGTAGCATCGTGCTGGCAAACGACACCAGGGCCGGGATCAGGCTGAGCAGAGCGGCCCCGAACAGGACCCGCCGAACCCGCCGCCAGCTCCAGCCGGGGTGCGGCGGCCGAGACCGCGGCATGCGGTAGACGGTGTAGGGCGGCGATTCTCGCGGCGAGGTCAGCATCGGAATGAATCAGCTTGCAGGGAGCGCTCGACTTATGGCTAAAGACATGCTGAGAGGCTCCTCATCATGGGCACAGCGAACGTTGAGAGAATCAGCATAGGCTTATGAAGGTGTCGGAAGCTGAAGCGACGGTTCCACTGCCGGGCGCCGCTCAAACCTCCCGGCGGGCCGCGGCCAGCGCCGGCGCGGTCCGGGATCCGCAGCCCGCGGCGAGCGCGCGCCGCCGCGGCGTCCTGCTGGCCGCGCTTGTCACCCTGCGCCCGCGCCAGTGGATCAAGAACCTCCTGGTGATCGCCGCCGCCGGCGCAGCGGGCGCCCTCGGCCACGACGACGTGCCGGTGCGGGTGGGTCTTGCCTTCCTCGCCTTCTGCCTGCTCGCCTCGGGCATCTACGCCATCAACGACGTCCGCGATGCCCCCGAGGACCGCCTGCACCCCCGCAAGCGGTTTCGCCCGGTGGCCGCGGGCGAACTGGACCCGACTGTGGCCGTCGGCCTTGGCTTTGCGCTGATCGTCGTCGGGCTCGCGCTGTGCTTCGCGATCCGCCCGCTGCTCGGCGCGGTCGGAGCTGGGTACGTGCTGCTCACCCTGAGCTACACCCTGGTCTGGCGTCATCTGCTGCTCCTCGACATTGTGGCGATCGCCGGGGGGTTCGTCCTGAGGGCGGTCGCCGGCGGTGTCGCCTCCCCGGTCACGCTGTCGCGCTGGTTCGTGCTGGTGGTGACCTGTGCTGCGGTGTTCGTCGCCGCCGGCAAGCGCCACGCCGAGCTGCGGCGCGCCGCGGCGGCCAACGCGCTCGCCGGGCGCCGGCGGGTGCTCGAGGGCTACACGATCGCCCGGCTGCGCCTGATCCTGTTCGCGAGCGCGAGCGTCGCGCTGATCGCCTACGCGATGTGGGCGTCGAAGATTCCCGACGTGCACGGCATCCCGTGGCGGCCGCTGACGATCGTTCCGTTCGCCGCCGGGATCACCCGCTACGGGGTCCTGGTCAGCGCCGGCAAGGGCGAGTCGCCCGAGGAGCTCGTTCTGCGAGACCGGCTCCTCCAGGTGGTTGGCGTGGCCTGGCTGGTGCTGTTCGCGCTGGGTGTCCATGCCACCGGCTGACGCGACGCTGCCCGGTCTCGCCCCGGTCACCGCGATCCCGACCGCGAGCGCGTCGCTGCGCGGGTGGGGCGGCGGCGTGCCTGCCCGGGCCCGGGTGGCGCGGCCGCGGGAGCTCGACGAGCTACCGGCGGCCCTCGGCGCCTGGAGCGCCCTGGGCGAGGACAGGCGGGGCGCGATCCCTCGCGGGATGGGACGCAGCTACGGCGACGCCGCTCAGCTCGACGGCGGACTGGTGATCGACACCACGCGGCTGGATCGATACGAGCTCGACCCTGCCGGCGGCACCGTGACGGCCCAGGCCGGGGTCACGCTGGCCAGGCTGCTTGAGGATCTCGTTCCCCGGGGTTGGATGGTCCCGGTGGTACCCGGCACTCAGCACATCACCGTCGGCGGAGCGATCGCCAGCGACATCCACGGCAAGAACCACGGCACCGCGGGGACGTTCGGGTCGCATGTCGAGGCGCTCGGGCTGCTGACCTCGGCCGGTGATGTGTATGAGCTCTCGGCCGAGGACCCTGACCCTTTGTTCGCCGTCACCATCGGAGGAATGGGCTTGACCGGGGTGATCCTGTGGGCGCGGTTCCGGCTGCGGCCGGTGTCGAGCCCGATGCTGTCGGTCGACACCGACCGCGTCGAGAGCCTCGAGGAGGCGCTGGCCGCGCTGTCTGCGCCCGGCGGCCCATACCGGGTGGCGTGGCTCGATCTGCTCGGGCGGTCCCCGGCGCGTGGGACGGTCACCCGCGCCGAGCACCTCGCGGCCGCCGACGTCCCGGAGGGCGTTCGCGGCGGCGCCACCGTGGCCGCCAAGGCCAAGGTTCCCGCCGGCTGGCCCGGAGGGTTGCTGCGGCCCGCCACGGTTCGCGCCTTCAACGAGCTGCGGTTTCGCTCGGCCCCGCGCCGCCGGCGGGAGGCGGTCGAGAGCATCGGCGGCCACATGTTTCCGCTCGACGGGCTCGATGCGTGGCCGCGGCTCTACGGGCCGCGAGGCTTCGTCCAATACCAGCTGGTGGTCCCGCCCACCGCTGACGCGGTGCTGGCCCAGGCGATCGACCTGCTGCGCCGCGCCGGCGTCCCCTGCTATCTCGCCGTGCTCAAGGACTTCGGCCCCGCCAACGCATTTCCGCTGTCGTTCCCGATTGCCGGCTGGACGCTAGCGCTCGACCTGCCGCGTGCGGCCCCCGGTCTGGACGCGGCGCTCGACCGGCTCGACCAGCTGGTCGGTGAGGCCGGCGGACGCGTGTACCTGACCAAGGACGCGCGGGTTCGAGCCGAGACACTGGCCGCCATGTATCCGCGGCTCGAGGAGTGGCGGGCGGTGCGTGACCAGGCCGACCCGGCCCGGCTCTGGCGCTCAGATCTGGCCCAGCGAACCGGGCTTGTCGAACCTCCGCCCGCCGGCCACGACGGTCGGGCGGCCACCGCCGCGCGTTCCGCGCCGCCCCTCCCCGCACGCTCCGCGGCGCGCCGGCCCGGCCGGCCCGCGCCGCCCCTGCCCAACCGCGTCCTGCTCCTCGGCGGGAGCTCCGAGATCGGCCTGGCGATCGTCCGGCGGCTGGCCGCGGAAGGTCCGATAAAGCCCTACCTGGTCGGGCGCAACCGCGAGCTGCTCACCCGGGCGCTGGCCGAGCTCGAGCGCGGCGGAGCGGGTGAGGGCGAGATCGCCCTGCTCGACGCCAACGACCGCGACAGCCACCGGGAGGCCCTCAGGCGTGCCTTCGCGCAGACCGGCGGGTTTGACACGGTCGTGCTGGCGGTCGGAGTGCTCGGCGCCCAGGCCGGGCTCGACGCCGACCGTGACGAGGCGCTCGAGGTGATGGAGACCAACTTCATGGGAGCCGGTTCGCTGCTGCTCGAGTCTCTGCAGCGCCTGCGCGACCAGGGCGCGGGAACGCTGATCGTGCTCTCGAGCGTCGCCGCCGAGCGCCCGCGCGCCGCCAACGCGATCTACGGCGCCGCCAAGGCGGGGCTCGACGCGCTGGCGCAGGGTCTGGCGGATGCCACCGCGGGCTCGGACGTGCGGGTGCTGGTCGTACGCCCTGGCTTTGTCACCACGAAGATGACCCGCGGCCTTGACCCGGCGCCGATGGCAACCACGGCCGAGGCGGTGGCCGAGGCCACCGTGGGCGCGCTGCACGGTCGCGCCCATACCGTCTGGGTGCCGGACCGGCTGCGGCTCGTGTTCGCGGTCCTCCGGCATGTCCCGCGTCCACTGTTCAGGAGGCTTCCGCTGTGAGCCGCAACACGCTGATCGCCGACCTGGCGATCGCCGCCGTGGTCACGATCCTGATCGTCGTCCTGTCTCCCGGCCTGGCGGTGGTCGGGATGGTGGCGCTCCTGATCGTGCTGATCTGCGCGATCAGCTTCGCGGTCGACGGCCGCCGAAGGCGCGTACGGCGTCGGCGCGCGGGCAGGTCCTCACCTCGCGGTGAGGGTGAAAAAATCCCGGCTCCACGGCGCCAGGAACTGGCCCGGGATTCCCTGCTGGGAGGGCAGCGCCGGCACCGGCGCTAGCGGCCCCTTGCCGCCGCGGTGGCCGTAGAAGTAGCCGGCCACCCATTCAGGGTTGATATCAAGCTCCTGCGCCCGCACCGCGTGGGCCGCCAGCAGGGCGTCGGCCAGGGCGCCCACCGTCAAATGCTCGCCTCCGACCCAGACCAGCCGGCCATCACCGGTTATCCCGAGCGCCGACCGCGCCGGATCGCTCACGCCGCCGAGCGTCGCGCCCCAGCAACTCAGGCACCCGAGGTTCGCCGCCGGCGCGCCGTGGTCGATCAGCAGCGTCAGGTTCTGACGCACCGACACCACCTGCTTGCCGGGCGCGGGGACCTCCTGATGCCAGCTGCCGATATCGGTCGACCCGTCCGAGTAGGTGACGATCGAGGCCAGTCCGTCTCGCAGTGGCGCGCCGTACCGGCCGTAGGACTCGAACCCTCCGGCCCCGGTGGAGAGCCTGAACCCGCCGTTGAACGCCGCCACCAGCTTCGGCTGCTCGGCGCCGGCGATCACGGGTCCGTAGCGCCACCCCAGCGTGCCCGCGTCGATCGTCCCGGAGTGCAGGTGGAGCTCCAGGAGGCGCTGGTCGAACACCATCACCGCCACCCCATCGGGTGTCCGTTGCACCCACGCCGCCGTCTGGCCCTGCCAGCGGACGGCGGGGGCCAGCGGCGTCGGGGCGCTCGCGAGCGCGGCACTCAAAAGCTGCGGGTATGGCGGCGGCTTGGGCGCGGGCGGCGCGGCGGCCCGGGTCGTGGTGGTGGGGGTGGTGACGGCGACGGTCGGGGTCCTCGCCGCCCGGGTGCTGCGCGGGGCCGTCGTCGCGTGGTGCCGGCTGGCGCCACAGGCGGCGAGCGCCAGCGCAGCCGCGCACCCGGCGCCTGCCTTCCCCGCCCGCCCGACCATCAGGCGGCCAGCAGGTAGCGCTCGTGGGCCGGAGTGGGCAGGACAGGGGGCGCGCTGCACAGCGCGCAGCGCCCGCGCCGGGCGTGGTCGGCAAACTCGGGCCCGAATACCCGCAGCGCGCTGGCCACGAACCGCACCGCGCCGTCGGGATGGGCGCAGGCACCCCGGGTCGGCAGCTCACGGCACCAGCGTTCGAGGTCTCGCTGAGCTCCGGCCGGAGCGATCCCCGAGGCGAGCTGCCGGACGGTCTCGGCGATCGCCCCCAGCCCGTTGACGCATGGACCACATTGGCCGGCCGCTTCGCCGGCGAGATATTCCGCCACCCGCGCCGTCTCGGCCACGCCGCAACTGCGCTCGCCGAGCACGGCCACCACTCCGGCGCCGAGCGCCGCCCCGTACGGCGCCAGCTCGCCGCGGGCCAGCAGCAGCCGGGGAATCTGCTCGGGCTCGATCCACGACCCGAAGTAGCCGCCGATCAGCGCGCCGGCGAGTTGATTCTCAGCCCGGGCGAGTCTGAGCAGGTCGGGCAGCGGCGTGCCGTGAGCGATCTCATAGACGCCGGGAGCCCGCACCGCACCCGAGATGGTGATCAGCGCCGAGCCCGGATCCTCGGCGGTTCCAAGCGCGCGGAACCACTCAGCGCCGTGCCGCGCGAGCAGCGCCAGGTGCGCCAGCGTCTCGACGTTCTGCACCAGCGTCGGCCGCCCGTCGACCCCGCGTTCGAACGGTCGCGCGCCGAACGTGGGGAGCGCGGTGCCGGTGTTGATGAAGTTGATCAGCGCCGTCTCCTGCCCGGTGATGTAGCGCCGCGGCGTGAGGGCCAGCGAGACCTGCACCCCTCGGTCGAGCCCGGCCGCGTCCCGCTCGGCGAGCGCCCGCTCGAGTGCGCGGATACCGCGCGCCTGGCCTTCCTCAACCGCGACCACGGCGTCGCTCGCCCCGACGGCGGCCGCGGCCACCGCCACGCCATCGAGCACCAGGTGCGGGAGCTCGCGCACGAGAACGCGGTCCTTCTTGCTCGCGGGCTCACCCTCGGTGCCGTTGGCGAGCACCACCTTGCGGCCACGCCGCGAGCCGACCGCGCGGAGCTTCATCGCCACCGGGAACCCCGCCCCCCCGCGCCCGCGCAGCCCGGACGCGCCCACGGCGCCAATCAGCCGGCCAGGTCCGAGCCGCCGCAGATCGGGCAGCGGGCCGTGGCGGTCGAGATGAGCGCCGAGTCCAGGGTCGCCGACGCCGAGCAGCAGGCGGGGCAGCGAGGCGGGGTCCGGGCCCTGGCGCGTCACGGGCTGGCGCTCACGGTGCCGGTCGCGCTCCCGCCGTCGGAGTTGATCTGCAACCGGGCGAGCAGATTCAGCCGGTGGCCGCTCGCGTCGCTGACCTGGGCGCTGATGTTCGTGCCCGCGAGCGAGGTCACCTGCCCGTGGTACCGCGACGGGTCGGACTGCGGGCCGAGCGTCACCGAGCTCGAGGTCATCTGGATCCCGCCACCGTCGAGCGCCTCGCCCTGGAGGTGAATGGCCAGCGTGCTCAGGTGCTGGCCCGCGAGCGTCAGGGAGATGTCGACTCCGGCCATGCCGTCACTCATCTGGCCCTGTGAGACGGTGCCGGTGGCGTTGGCGGTGAACGCGGTTGGGGCGTTGCTCGCGCCGCTCGTGCCGGACGCCGAGGAGGAGCTGGAGGTGGCCGCGCTCGCGGCATGCGTGCTGGCGAGCAACGCCGCGGGGGTCCCCGCCTTCTTCGCCCACCCTGCGGCCAGCGGGCCGCTCGGCAGCCAGATCAGCAGGCCCAGCGGCACGAGTGCCGATGCGGCCAGCGCGGTCAGCCGCGCGCCGGCGTGGTTCGGCCACCCCGCCACCGCCCGCGCCACGACTGCGACGATCATCACGATCACGCAGCCGCCGATGATCGTCAGCATCCAGCCGGTCTTGGTATCGGTCCCGGTGCCGAGGCCGTGCAGCAGCGCCACCGGCCACGACGCGTAGGCGGCCCAATGTGTGATCCGCCAGGCTCGGTGGCCGAAGCGCCGCCGCAGCAGGCTCGTGACCGTCACCGCGACCAGCAGGTCGAAGGCGACCGCGCCAAAGCCGAGCCAGAGCGGGCGGTAGCTGCCGGTGAACGGGATCACCGCGTTGACCAGCGAGATCGGCGCGAAGCTGTCGAGGATCGAGGTGAGGATGTGGATCAGCAAGAACGCCATCGCCAGCAGCGAGACGTTTCGGTGCACCGCGTCGACCACGAACCGCGGCATCGTCTCGGTCCGCAGCCGGCGAACGTTGGCCACGCCGAGCGCGACGGTCAGAGTCAGCAGGACCAGGGCGACGACCCCCGTCCCGCGGGTCAGGTACCAGTAGGCGCTGGGCCCCGCGACGGCAGCGGCGGTGGGCATCGCCTGGCTTTACGAGCCGCCGGAGACGACGGGAGCCGAAGACGCCGCCGACGCCGCGGGCGCCTGCGACGGCGTCTGCAGCGAGCTCCCGGAGCCCGAGTTGCTGGCGGCCCCGCGCGAGCTGCTGCTCGAGGCCGGCGCCGACTGGCTGGCCGTATTCCCGGTGGCCACCGTGTGGCCGTGGAAGGACTTGGCCGCGGCCACCGAGATCACGCCGGTCGCCGCCACGGCACCGGCGATCATCCAGCGGTTGACGCGCGAGATCAGCGCCAACCCGGCGTCTCTGGCAGATGTCGCACTTGGCCTCATGGCCATGATGATGGGGCCGGGTTGAAAGAAAACGCTAAATCGCGGGTGAGAATGCCCTAACAGGCGAGGTGAGAAAGCGCTTAGCGAGCGCGATGTCTGAGGGCCGGGGCCGCTCACCCCCACCCGCTCACACTCGCCCACACCAACACGGTGCATAGCACGAGCGCGGGCGGAACGCTCAGCAGCCCCAGACGGGTGAACTCCCACAGCCCCACCTCGGTCGCCTCCGCGCGCAGCACCCGCCGCCACAGCAGCGTGGCCAGCGAGCCCGCATAGGTCAGATTCGGCCCGACGTTGACTCCCACCAGCATCGCCAGCACCGGCCCCGGCCCGCGGGCTGCGGCCACCGGCAGCAGGATCAGCGTCGCGGGAAGGTTGTTGACCAGATTCGCCAGCACGGCGCTGACCGCCGTGATCGCCAGCAGGTCGCCCATCGACCCGCCCGCGGGAAGCACAGTCCTGACCGCGCTGCCCAGCCCGTGCTGGGTGGCCGCGGCGACGATCACCCCCAGCCCGAGGACGAACACCAGAAAGCCCGGCTCGGCCGCCCGCACCACCCGCCAGCGGCCCGGCCCGCGCGCCAGTCCCGGCACCGTGATCGCCGCGGCACCGGCGGCGGCAAACCACACGGGCGCCACGCCGAGCAGCGAGCTGAGCGCAAACCCGGCCAGCGTCAGCCCGAGGACGGCCAGCGCGAACACCGGCAGCTCCGGGCGCTCCGTCGCCATCGCCGGCGGCACCGGCCGCTCGAGCTCGCCGGCGAAGAACCGGCGCAGCACCACCCACTCGACCGTGATCGCCCCCAGCCAGGGCAGCACCATCAGCGCCGCGAAGTGCACGAACGACAGGCGGCTGGCGCGGAACGCGAGTAGGTTGGTGAGGTTCGACACCGCCAGCACCAGCGAGGCCGAGTTCGCCAGATGGGCGCAGGCGTACGCATGGGGGCGGGGGCTCGTGCGCAGCCGGGCGGCGGTGACGAACACGACGGGCGTCAGCAGCACCACGGTCGCGTCGAGCCCGAGCACCGCCGTGACCCCCGCGCAGGCCGCGAACGTCAAGCCGAGCAGCCGTGTCGCGAGCCCGCGTGATCCCGCCGCCATCCAGGCGCCGATCGCCTTGAACACCCCCTCGCGCCGGCACCCCTCGGCCAGCACCAGCAGCGCGGCGAGAAACCCCACCGTCGGCCCGAGCTGGCCCAGGGCGTGACGCGCCCCACCCAACCCGATCGCGCCGGCCGCCACCAGCGCCCCCGCACCAACCGCGGCCGCCAATGCCTCCGGCAGCCACCGCGGCCGGGTGACCGCCGCCACCAGCGCCGCGACCAGCGCCAGCAGCGCGAGGGCGAGGTCCAACTAACCGAACAGCTTGGGCGCGCGCAGCAGCATCCGGAGCTTGCCGCGGGGACGGACCTTGCCGGTGAGCGCCGCGCGCCATGGTTCCACCCGCCCCGCCGACAGGTCGATCCAGTCCTGGAAGCGGCAGCTGAACGTGAGGTCCGGGTCCGCGACGCGGCCGGTGTGGGCGGTTGCGGTGCCGTGGTCGATCTGCACATACCACGGCTCGGCGTCGGCGAAGTCCCACTGGATCTTCGCGCCCGGCGCGGCCGAGGCGTCAATCGAGCGGACGAGGCCCTCGAACAGCATCGAGGTGACCTCGGGATCGGCCTTCACCGGCCCGTTGGGCTCCCCCAGGTAGCCCGCGCGCAGCATCGCCAGCCCGCGCCGGGCGCGCTCGGCGGGCGGCACGTCGAACGGCATCCCCACGCGCAGCGTCTCGGGCTCGAGCCCGGCGGCGCGAAACCGCGCCTCCATCGCCTCGGCGCCGTAGGTGTAGACCTCCTCGAGCGTGAATCCGAACGAGGTCACGTAGCGCTCGTCCCAGCCCGGCGGGACGAACACGGCCGTCGTAAAGGGGAAGATCTCCCGCAGGAGCTCCTCGACCGCCGGCCTGCAGTCCGGGTCCTCGCGGAGCAGGTCGGCGACCATCTTAACGCCGAAGGCGATATGGCGCTGCTCGTCCTTGGAGACGTTGCGCATCCCCTCGCGGAAGGCCGGCAGCAGGTCACGGCGGGTCAGCGACTCCTCGATCAGGTGCTGCCCCGGCTGCGCCAGTGCCGCCTCGATGATCAGGTGATACAGCGTGACCGCCTGGGCGAGCTTGGGCTTGGAGCGCTCGCGCCGGAGCTCGTCCGCCATCCGGTCAAGCCGGGCGAACACCTTCCTGAACCCCCAGCTCAGCTCGGGACGCGTTGCCGCCAGGGATGAGGCGGTGTCGCTGCCCGCGCCCACCACCTCGCGCATGAACCGCCCGAACAGCACCGCGTGCCGAGCCTCGTCGACCTGCTGGGTGGCGAGGAAGTACTTCTGCTCCTCACGCGGAGCGGCGTCGATGTAGGGCGAGAGGTTGTCGGCGACCGAGTCCTCGCCGTGGAAGAACAGCGAGTAGGTCCACAGCGCCCCCCGCCGCTCGATCTCCGAGAACGTGTTCTGCCATTGCTCGCGGTCGTCGCTGAAGTCGAGCTCCGAGGCCCGCCAGTTGCCGTGCTCCCAGCGCGCGTAGAGATCCTCGTAGGAGATCTGGTCGGCGGCGAGAGGCTTGTCCGCGGCGGCGGTGGCCATTCCTTCACCACTGTAGCTTAAGCGCGACCCGAGGACCAACGCCCCCGGGGGCCGCACGCCCGGCTTCCCGAGCGTGCGGCCCAGCCTGCAGCCCCCGTAGCGAAGTCCGCTCAGCCTGTGAAGCGCGGCACCACGACCGCGAGCACCGTCAGATCCGCCGACACTCCGAGGTTTCCGCCGCCACACCGGGCGGTGATGACGTAGCGGCCCGGGGTCCGGCCTGGCGCGGCGCGGGTCGTCGTGGAGAAGACTCCGCCGCTTCTGACCCGCGCGTACACGGCCGGCTCACCGGCGAACTCGTGCTGACGCGGGAACGCGAAGGACAAAAGCGTGACCTGCTCACCGCGGGGGCACCCGCCGGCGTCGCCATACACGCGGACCGTGGAACCGGCCCGCACGCGCGGCGGGGTCACGTGCAACGACGGCCGCCGTGGCGTTCTGAACGTGCGGTCGCCGCCGTAGGTGATGCCGTTCGCATTCTGCGCGACGAGCCGGTAGTGGTAGAGCGTGTTGGCGCGCAGCGCGGTCAGGCTTTGGCTGACCGATCGGGAACTGGTCCCGGAGCCCGCGTCGTGGCTTGCGGTACGCGATCCGTAGCTCGTCGTCCTCCCGTACTCGAAGTAGTCAGTGGCCGGCGCCCCCTCGGGATTGACGCTCCCGTGAACGATCGCCCCGTCGAAGGTGACGCTGCTTGCGCCATTGGTCACGGCCGCCGGCTTCGCCCCCGCGGCCGGCGCGGGGTTGACCTGCACGGTGGCACTGGCGGTGTTGTTGGCGGTGTTCGGGTCAAGCGCGCTGCTCGAGACGGTCGCGGGATCGGTCAGCGTGCCCGGCGACCGGGGGATCAGCCTGATCGAGACCGTCGCCGACGCCCCCTGGGCGATCGTGCCCAGGTTGCAGGTCACGGTTCCGGACGCGTTGCTGCACGAGCCCTGGGAAGCGCTCGCGGACTGGAACGTCGCCCCGCTCGGGAGCGTCTCGGTGACCGACACCAGATATGCGGGATCCGAGGAGGAGCTGCTGTTCGTTCCGGTTGGTCCGTTGTTCGTCGCCGTCAACGTGTAGGTCACGGTCTGGCCGACCGTCGCCGGGTTGGGGGACCCCGAGTCCGAGAGCGACATATCGATGATCGCCCCGACCTCGTAGGCCCCCACGTCGTAGGCACCCCCCGGCGGCTGCGGCCGCGGGCCGCCGCGCTGATCGGTGCTGAGCGAGGAAACCGTTACCGCCCTGTCGATCGCCGCGCTTCCTGGTAGCAGCGCCATCGTCTGGGTGGGGCCGCCGTTGTCCGCCAGCGGGCCGAGCTTCGGGTTGGCGCTCGAGCTCTCCTGGTCGGTGGACTGGGAGCCGTACCAGCAATCCCGGCTCGAGCTCGAGGGATTCTCGTCCTGCAGGTTGCCGCCCTGCGACTGCGCCATCGCGCCGACGCCGTCGCAATCGGTCTCACCGGACGGCGCCGCGGCGAAGATCGTGTTCTGCGTGGTCGCTCCATAGGAGTCCCCGTTGTAATAGTTAGCGCCGGAGCCGCCGCTGTCATCGTTGGCCGCCAGCGTCAGGTTGGTCATGCTCAGCCCGTCCTGCTCCTGGTCGATGCCGCCGCCGGTGCCAGGAATCCGCACGTCACCGCAGGGCGTCCCCGGGCATCCTGCGAGGTTCCCGGTGATGGTGTCGTTGGTGAGGGTCGCGGGCCCGGCGAGATACAGTCCGCCGCCCGCGGCCTGAGCCCCGTTGCCGGAGATCGTGCTGCCGCTGAGGACCAGCGGATTGGAGCTGGTGTATTGAATCGCGCCCCCTTGGTTGCCGCTGCCCAGCAACACGCTGTTTCCCGAGATCGTGCTGTCGGTGACCGTCACCTGGGTGCAGAAGCAGTCGATCCCGCCGCCGATGGCGTATCCCGAATTCACCCGGTTCTCGGAGATCGTGCTGTGGTCGACGTTCAGCGTTCCGTTGGTATCGATCCCGCCGCCGGAGGTGGATGCCGTGTTGCCGGTGACGCTGCTGTTGTCGAGGTTCAGGACTCCCGCGACGTAGATCGCGCCGCCGGCGCCTGCGTTGACCCCGGAGCTGTTGCCGCCCGTCAACGTGATGCCCGAGACCGTCACCGTCACTCCACTGGGAATCTCGAACACGCGGCTGGTGCTGTTGGCGTTGATCGTGACGCTTGCGGGGCCAGCGCCCTGAATCTGCATGTTGCTGGTGAGCGGGAGCTCGCCGTTCAGCAGCTGGTATGGCTGCGAGGACGCCGGGAGCACGATCGTGTCGCCGGAGTCCGAGTCCGCCTGGGCGACCGCATCTCGGAGCGTCGGGCACTGCCCGTTGCTGCACAGCGCGGGGTTTCCGACCGCGTCATCCGCGGTCGTCGTCACCGTCCAACTGCTGGCCGCGCGCGCGGGTCCCGCGCTGCCAAGCAGCGCCAGGGCGGCGATCGCCGCCACCGCGGCCCCCAGGGTCCTCCTCGACCCGACCAACCGCACAGCTCCCTCCGTCAGCACCTGGACCTCCCCCATATACGCAACGCCGTGGTTCGATGGAACCTCGAGCATTCCAGGAGCGAGCGTCAGTGTCATCGTGGTCTGACCACGAACTTTTGCTTTAGAGTGACCAGCCGTGGCCGGGGCCCCTGAGTCGATCGGGATCGGGGTGAGCGAGTTGGGCGTGGCGCTTCCCGCTGCGCTCACGCAGGCGCTCTCGACGCCCCACGTCGTGCTGCGGCGCTCGACGCTCGAAGCTCTTCACGATGCCGCCGCGTCCGCGGAGCAGGCGGGAGGACTCCTGGTCGTCTCCGGCGAGGCGGGGGCCGGGAAGACGCGGGTCACGGCTGAGTTTGCGGCTGAGGTCGCGAGCGAGCGGGGGCTCGTTCTCTATGGACGTTGTGACGCGGGACCGGCCGCGCCGTACGGGCCGTTTGTCGAGCTGCTCGAGCATCCCATCCCGATTCGCGCCGCGCAGAGTTTGAGAGCCGACCTGCGCTCTGCGCTCACGCCGCTCGTACCTCGCCTCGCCGCGGCTTCCGATCAGGCGCCTGCGCCGGATCAGGAGCTGGCCCGGCTGCGGATGTTCGAAGCGGTCCTCGCCACGCTTCGAAGCCTGAGCGCTCGCCGCCGGACGCTGGTAGTGCTCGAGGACCTGCAGTGGGCATCGCCGTCAACGCTCGCGCTGGTCAACTACCTGGCCGCTCGCCCGCCCCAGGGTCGGCTGACCCTGCTCGGCACGCTGCGGGTTCCCGATCCCGATCGCGGACACACGGTGCACTCGGCGCTGGGCGACCTGCGTCGCCGTGGCGCCCTGCACGAGGTGGCGCTTGAGGGACTGAATCTCGACGAGGTGGCCGCACTCGCGGCTGAATGGGCTGGTCGCACCCCACCTGGCAAGCTGGTCAGCGAGCTTCACGGCTACACCGCCGGGAATCCCTTCTACGTGCGCTCGACGCTACGACACCTCTCCAGCGCGGGGCTGCTGCTGAATCCTGACGGCCAGATCCGCGATCGGTTGCGTTACGAGGACGGCGGGCTGCCGGTGCCAAGCGACGTCCATGACCTCGCGGCTTCACTGATCCACAGGCTGGGAGCGCCAGCATCGACTCTGCTACAGGCGGCCTCGGTGCTGGGGACGGAATTTGCCCTCGACGAAGCCGCTGCCGTCGCCGAGCTCTCGCTCGAGGAGACCGTGGAGGCGCTGGACACGGCCACGGAGGCGGGAGTGGTTCGTCAGCGGTCCGGTTCGCCGGTGCGGGTCAGCTTCGAGCACGCCCTGATCCGGCAGGCGCTCCGCGAGGGAATGTCCCCGTCCAGGCGGGCGCTGGTGAATCTTCGCGCCGCGGAGGCAATCGAAGCGGCCGGCGCTCCGCCCGCGCGCAGTGCCGAGCTGGCCGCGCGTTTTGGCGAGGCGATGACGCTCGGCACGGCGTCTCAAACGCTGCGCTACGCCCGCCAGGCCGCCGAGGAGGCGAATCGCCGCTACGCCTTCGAGGAGCAGGCGGAGAACCTCGAGCTCGCGCTGGAAGCGATCGCGTCGGGTGCCGCGTGCTCGCCGTGGGAGGAGTACGAGGTCGAGATTGCGCTGGGGAGCGCGCG
Organism: Solirubrobacteraceae bacterium; assembly: GCA_036788555.1. Taxonomy (GTDB): domain Bacteria; phylum Actinomycetota; class Thermoleophilia; order Solirubrobacterales; family Solirubrobacteraceae; genus Palsa-465. The sequence goes on from DAIQND010000004.1 coordinate 24,415, forward strand.
CTACCGCGCCGCCCAGCTCGATCGCTCGCACGCCGCGTTCGTCCGCGCTGCGGATCTCGCCGAGCGCGCCGGAGATGGGACCCGCGTGGCCAGGGCTGCGCTGGGGGTTGGGCTTGAGCGATACCTGCACCGCGCTGGCGCCGCGAATTCGGACACGATCGCGCTGCTGCAGCGAGGACTCGCGGCAATCGACGGCAGACCCGACCTGCTGAGCGCCCGGCTGACGACCGCCCTCGTGCTGGAGCGCTTCTTCGTCGACCCGCTGGAGGATCGCCGGCGGCTGATCGACGAGGCGATCGCCACGGCACACCGGTTGGGCAGTGACGACGCCGAGATCGAGGGCCGAACCGTGCGCCAGGTCGTCCTCTGGTACCCGACCTATACATCCGAGCTGCTGGCCGAGGCAGCCGATCTGGTCGACGACGCCCACCGGCGGGGCCGGCGCGATCTGGCCATGCACCTGCACTGCACCGCCGTCGGTCAGGCGCTGGAGCTGGCCGACCGGCCTGCCTTCGACGAGCATTTTGCCGCTGCGCTCCGGGTCGCCGAGGAACTGCGGACCCCGATCCAACAGGTGCGAGCGGAGGCGCTGCGGATCTTGGTGGCGCTGGTGGACGGTCGGCTCCTTGACGCAAGGTCCTCGATCGAGGCGGTGCTCCCGGTGATGTCCGAAATCGAGCCGGAAGTCGCGGCGCAGCTCGGGCTGCTCTGGCAACTGATGCTGGCCCAGCAGGTCGGCTCGCTCGCCGACTTGCGCCCGCACCTCGAGACGCTGGTGAGCGCAGCACCCGGAGTCCCGCTCGCGCGAGCGTTCCTCGCGGAGGCGTGCGCGGAGGCCGGCGAGGTCAGCCGAGCACGCGAACAGCTCGAGCTGCTCGCAGCGCACAACTTCACCGATACGCACGAGGACTTCGTATGGCTCGCCGTGCTCTCGGCCGCGGGACGCGTCGCCGCCCGGGCGGGCGATCGCGCTCGTTCCGAGCTCGTGTACGGCGAGCTGGCACCGCATGCCGATCGCTACTGCCTCTCGGGCGTGGCCACCGCGGGACCACCAGTCGCCCACACGCTGGGGCTCCTGGCGGCCGCGCTGGGCGAGCTCGAGCAGGCCGCGGCTCACCTGAGCGCCGCCCGCGAGCGCGCGCGCGAATTCGGCGCCCGGCCATGGGAGGCACACGCCGCCCTCGCTCTCGGCGGGGTGCTACGGCGCGCGGGCTCGCGACGCGCGGCCCGCGAGCCTCTGGCGGCCGCGCTCCGCCTGGCGCAGGCATACGGCGCGGAGGCGCTCGCCATCCACGCCCGCGAGGAGCTACTCGCGGCCGGCGGACGCCCGCTGCGTCGCTCGGAGCAGCCGACCCTCACCCAATCCGAGCTGCGGGTGGCGCGGCTGGCGGCACAGGGGCGCTCCAACGACCAGATCGCGCAGGCTCTGTTCGTCACTCGGCGGACGGTGGAGACCCACCTCACCCACGCCTACGCCAAGCTCGGTATCACCTCTCGAGGCGAGCTGGCCAGCGCGCTTGGAGCGCGGGATCCCGACCGACGCTCAGCCTGAGACGACCGGCCGCTACCCGGTTAGGGTTGGCGGCCGCTTGCCGTGTGACGCGCCACGGGCCGGGCGTAGTGATGGCGTGGAGCAGATACTTGACGTCGCTGGTGGGCACGCGCGTAGTGGGAGAGCTGCTCGGGATCGTGGGGGGCAGCCGCAGCCGGTCGGGCCGCACCCGAGCCCGGGCCTGCCTTCGCGGATGCGCGGAGCGCTTCGCCGAGCTCGGGATGCCGTTGGGCCAAGGCGTTCTGCCGCTGTCCATCCGGTCGCGTGACGCAGGGTGGACCGACGGGCGCCGGCACGGCAGTACAGCACTCCCCGCGCCTTTCGTCAGCCCCTGACGTTGATCGATTTCAGCTGAGTCATTCCGTAGGACCCGTGCGGCAGTGTCAGCAGCTCAAGCGGCACCCGCCCGCGCGTGGTCAGGAACCTAGACAGCGGACGCGGAATACCCCGCAGCATATGCACGGTCAAGTACATGGTCTGCAGCGCCCGAGTGCTTTGGCCGACCACGTACCCGAGTGCTGGAGATGGGATCTGCCAGTAGGAGACGTACCAGTCCGGCAGGTTGAGATCGACCTCGAAACTTGACGGCTGGACGCACATCACGCCGAGCCGCAGGCCTCGCCGGAGGATATGGGCCATCGTGGGCATCCTGCCCCGCACCCGCGCACGGCACGGCGTCGGGCTGAAGATGTAAGACGGCGGCACCGGATCGGCGCGGCCGAAGATGTCGACGAACCGTGCCCGCAGGTCGTACACGCCCAGCAGCTCGAGTCGGGGGAGACTGCAGGACCCCCACTGGCCCGTCGTGGACGGAGGAGTGGTGAGCATGCATTGGTCGGTCAGAGGGAGCGCATCAAGATTGGCGCCCCCCACCAGGTTGAATCGAGGATATTCCATGCTCTGCGGAGGGTTCATGTTCTCGGCCGGTTGAAGAGGCAGGGTGAGCGTCGTCTGCGGCGGTTCGCCGAAGGTGTAAAAGCTGAAGGTCTCGGCCTCTCCGCCTCCGTAGAATCGGTAGCTGACGGTCAGACGGTGAAAGCCATCCGTGACGGTAGGCGAATAGGTGCACTGGCTCAAACAGGTTGGATTCGTCGCAGAACCGCAGGGAGTCTCGTTACCGTCATCCGTCTGGCAATCAACTTCGCTCACGTGGGTGGGGTCGAGCGACTGAATCTCGATGACCGGTGTGTGGGTCGCGCTGTCGATCTGGCCGTCCGAGTCGTTCACCGCCCCGAGCAGCGTCACCTGGACGTTGCCGTCGGACTGCGTCACGTCAGCCGCCGCAGAGGATGCAACCGACAAAGCACCCGCCGCGGCGAGCCCCGCGAGAAGCAGCCGCGATCGCGCCATCACACCCTTCCCACCATCAGCTTCTCGGCGAACTGATCGGACCGCTAGGTTGACTCTGCATAGGTCACGACTCCTTTCTTCGGTCCCCCACCCGCGTGGACGGCGAACGTCCGCGTCAAGGCGGAGGTTCCGCTCGTCAGCGAAACCGTCAGGCGCAGCGGCGCTCTAACGGGAATGCCGCGGAAGCTGTAGATGTACAGATTCAGGTGTTCCGGCTGTGGCGAGCCGAACAGGACATTTCCCAGCAGCGAGCCGTGCCATCTTTTCAGCACTCGCCTGCCATCCCTGAGGGTATAGGCCATCTTCAGCGTCGAGCCGTTCGTCCAGCCCCAGATGTTGAATTGGGTAAACGGGTAGCCGTACCCCTCGCCTCCCAACGGAGCCCAAACGTTCGAGACCTTCGGCCATTCACATCCCACCCCCGGGACGCACCCGAGCCCGACCTCGTAGGGGACGGTGAAGCTGATCTCAGGCGAGACGAACTGGCCTCCAGCGTTATCACCGGTGGCGATCACCGCGTAGTGGAGCCCGGCCGGCGGAATCATCTGCCCGTCCGGCATCCGGCAGGAGGTTTCGACCGCATTGTCGCCACCACACCAGGACTGGAACGGCGCGAAACTGTTATTCGGGTCGAAGGTCGACTGATCTCCGACGTATACGTTCGGATATGACTCCGTCGGGGGCAGTGTCCAACGGAAGTCGAAATTCAGGTTCTTATCGAGTGTCACCGTCTGGCCGTTGGCCGGATAGGTGAAAGTCGCCGACGCTGCCGCAGAGGCGGCCGTCGTCAGGAGGACCACGGCCGTCAGCCAGAGGACAGCTGTCAGCGCTACTCCGCTTGTCGACCTGGTCTTGTGCGCGGGCGTTCTCATGAATCCCCCCGTTTCTCTCGTTAGCGTCGGTATGCCGCCTTGGTCCGATAGAGGAACTTACGGTGCAGCGTCACCGTCCATCTGAACGTCCACGTCACCGTGCAACTCTCACTAGACATGCCGCCCGAGCTCGAGCCGCAGTCGGCGCTGCCGGAATAGACATTCGGATGCAGCCGTAACGTCGAACCGTGAACGAGCTGCTTGAGCTCGTCAATTGAGAAGTCCGCCGGGACGCTATCCCACGTGGGCCTCGCGGTTAGCAGGCCACCCGAAAGCGGAATCCGCTGGGTGTCCCAGATGAAACCGTTCTTGTAGACATCCATCGTGTTGCCGAGGCTGTCCTGATAGGTGGCCGGCCTGGCAAACATCGGCGCCATCGTGAAGTAGTAGACCGGCTGAGTATCGCCATAGAAGTCCTGGACGCCGAGCCGGGAGAAGTCCGGCGACCCGAGCGTGTGAAACTTGCCTTCCGCGCTATAGGGCTGGTGGGCGCAGTCACTGGGACGTCCATCGCCCGCCGTCGTCGTCGGGCCGAAGCCAGCGATGTCGTAGCTACTGGTCATCAGGCCCCCATGGCCCGTCGAGGTCGGCTGGGCGGGGACATGCAGCCGCTTATAGGCAGTTCCGAGCTCGCGCGTATCCGCCACGGGCACGGTGACGTGCGGATAGTTCGCTGCCCAATCAAGCGAATATGACGCATCCACCTTGCTTTCCGAGTCGCCGTACTGCGAATAGTTTGGATCGCACACCTGATACGTGGTCTGGTCATCGGCATAGTGGATATCCACAGTGCCGATGATGCTCGCTGTCGTCTCGGCCGCGTAGGGCGTTCCCTTCGCAAGCCACCCCTTGGCAAGCGCCGGAGCGCTGGCTGTCATCGTCACAGCCGCTGCTAGCACTCCGAGCCATGATGCCCTCATCGGTTTCACCTCCGGACCGAGAATTTCATTATGTGAGCCCCCCCGCCGGCGGTGATCTTGGCTTGGTAGGCGCCGGCCTGCAGCTTGTGTCCACCCAGCTTTGAGATCACGAGCCGGTTGGTCCCGGACTTCCCGCTGAAGCTCGCCGTCCCCGCGGTCACGTAGTGGGCGCGACGGCGATGCTTGCCATGGCCGCTGGCCGGGACCAGGCGCAGGATCTGGATCGTGATCCGGGATGCGCCGTTGAGGGTGACTTCGAAGACCAGCGACTTGCCGGCCCGCGCTGTGCGCGCCCCGAGCCTCACTCCGCTGATCCGGTCGGGCGACCCGGCGTTGTTGTTCGTGGCCGTGGTGTTGCTGCTCCCTCCGCCCGTGGAACCACCGCCGCCGCCACCGGTACTCGCCGCAGTCAACGCGGCAATCGGGGTCGTGGAGGAGGTCCACGAGGGGCTCATGTCCGGCGCGCTGGACGTGCCGTCGTGGGTCAGCTGGGTCGCGTCCTGTGGGAACTGACAGTTCGACGGGCTGCTGCTGGTTGTGGTGGGTGTCGACCAGCACCGGGAGGGGATGCTGTACAGGTTGTAGTTGGCGCTGAACACCAGCTCGTTGTTGCCGACGAAGGTGAGACCGGTGATGCCGTGGTCGAACTGGCTTCCGTCGTTGTTGTCGGGATCCGCGAGCGCCCAGTAGGAGCGGAACGCGCTGCCGCTGCTCTGCCACGTCTGACCCGACGGGTAGACCCAAATGCCCTTGCTGCTGCCGTCGGAGTTCGTTTCAACGTCGGCCACCAGGCTGCCGTCCTGGCTAAAAGCGAGGCCCCAGATGAAGCTGCCCGCGTAAGCTGGCTGCGTAGCCGAGGCCGGATCTGTGGAGGTGTGGTCGAGGTCCAGCGGGAACCCTCCCGACGACGGATACCCGGCCTGCGGGTCATAAGGGAACCCGTTGCCCTGGTACGCCAGCACGCTCGGGTCGACGGGATCGGAGGCCGGAGGACCGGAGAAGCGGGGCTGTACGCTGGTATCGTTCCCGTTCGGGGCCGGGAGGCTTGGAGCCGGCGGGATCGGCCAGGCCACCGGCGCATCGCTTCCGTCGAGCTTGCGGACCATGTACTGCTGATCAAGCGCACTGCCGCCCCCGCAGTAGTAGTAGCAGGGGTAGCTGTTGGCGACGAAGTCGTGCTCGTAAACAACCCGTCCGTCGCTGGTGACCGTCGGGTTGTACTCCATGCTGCCGCAGCTCCCCCCCGTGTTGCAGGGTGACTGGGGTCCCGTCAACCGGGTCACCTTCCCGCCGATCAGCGAGTAGAGCGCGGGGCAGTTGAACGTGTTCGGGCACCCACCGCTCGGATAGGTGTCGAACGCGATTCCCGTCCCGCCGGGCTGAACGCTGACCGTCTGATCACCGGCGGAGGCGTCAGCATCGTCGACCGGGATGCCAATCTGGCTCGCCGTGGCCAGCGGCCGCTGACCCGTCCCGTTGTCGTTCATCACCCACAGATCGCCGCCATGGGCGTAGACGATCTGCCCGGCGAGCGCCGGGCCGGCGCCGAAGCCGAGCCCGAGCAGGGATCCGACCAGGCCGGTGAGGAGCCACCGGCGGTGAAAGCGATGACCAACCATTTGTCCCCCGTTTCTCATGTGGTCCCGCTCATCAAGCCCCGATGTGTGTCGATGTGCCCCGGTAGATTCCCGATTGCGCCGCGCGCCCCTTAGATGCAGCCCCCGGCGTAATTGCCAGCTTGAAGTTCTCAGATCCGGGCTGGCTTCGCATCGTGGACCGACCACGATTTTTTTGGGCGAGTCGTTCGGCCGGGTTCCACGCTCCGGGGTGGAACCCGGAGCGTGGAACCCCTCAGCCTGTCGGTCGACGCTAGCCCGTGAAGGTGGGCGCGGGCCGCTTGATCCGCTTGGCGCGCACCGCCTTCTTGTGCTTCTTGCGCTTCTTGTGGTGCTTCTTGGTCTTCTTGGCCTTGGGCTTCTTGGCCGCCGGCTGCGCCGGGGGCGAGCTCTGGGCGGTCTGCGGCTGCGAGCTCGGTGGCGGTGAGCTCGAGCTCTGCGTCGCCGGCGGCGTCGCAGGCGGAACCACCCGCGCGAACTCGGCCAGCGGATCCCGGGCCCCGGCCGCGGCGACGTAGACATTGGCGCCATCCGGCGAGATGGCCAGGCCGAGTGGGTTGGTGATGCCATGGCCGTCGGTGGTGCCGCAGTCGGTCCCCCCGGTCTCCTGGATGCAGTCGTTGGGGCTGGCCAGCTGGGTGAGCGAGCCGTCGCTGTTACGGGCCAGCTCGACGATTGCGTCGCCGGAGGCCAACCCACCCGTGGAGACGACATACACGTTCTGGCCATCCGGGCTGACCTTGAGGTCATAGGCACCGTTGAGGCCATGGCCGGTCTGGTTGCCACAGCCCACTTGATCGGTGCCGCCATGCTCCTCCAGACAATCGTTGGGCTTGGCCAGCTGGGTGAGCGCGCCCGTGGTGCTCTCACGGGAGAACTCGGCGATCGGGGAGGTGCCGTCGATCGACGCGCTGTAGACGTTGTGGCCGTCCGGCGAGCCGTCGAGTCCGTAGACGTCGTTGATGCCCAGGCCGGTCTGGGTTCCACACTCGCCGGCTCCGAAGCCCGAGCTGGTTGAGCGCTCCTGGATGCAGTCATTCGGCGCGGGCAACTGGGTGAGCAACCCGGTGACCGGGTCTCGCACGAACTCGGCGATCGCCCCCGGGGTGTTGTCGAGCGCCGTGTAGACGTTCTTGCCGTCGGAGCTCACGATCACCTGGTTGACCGACCACAGCCCCTTGCCGGTGGTGGCGCACTCGTCCGCGACGGTCGGCGTCTCCTCGATGCACCCGAGCTCGGTCAACGCTCCGGTGCTCGGGTCGCGCGAGAACTCAGACACGGCCCCGTTGTCGTCGCCACTGCGGCCGCCGTCAGCGACGTAGATGTTCCTTCCATCAGGGGTGATCGCCAGGTGGTAGGGATTAGCGAGCCCCTGGCCGGTTGTCGTGCCGCAGCCGGAACCGGAACCCCCGTGCTCCTCGATGCAGCCGAGCTCGGTCAGCGATCCGTCCGCGTTGCGCGTGAACGTGGCGATCGAGCCGGTCCTGTCTTCCTCGCCCACCACATAGACGTTCTTGCCATCGGGACTGACGATGATCGCGGTTGGCGACTCGAGCCCGTAACCACTGTCGGTTCCACAGAGGGTGGAGTTGTGCTCGGCGAGGCAGTTGTTTGACCCGGTGAGCTGCGTCAGCGACCCGTCGGCGTTGCGCGTGAACTCGACGATCGCGTTGTCGCCGTAACTCGCGACGTACACGTTCTTGCCGTCCGGGCTCACGGCTATGTCTTGCGCACCCGCCAGCCCGGTGCCATTCCCGGTACCGCACTCGCTACTGGGATCTCCGGGCTGGATGCAGTTGTTCGGCGCGGGCAGTTGCGAGAGCGAACCCGGCACGGCTGCCTGAGCCACGCTCGGGATCAGCCCAATCGCGAATACGGTGACGACACCAAGAACGACACGGCGCGCGTCCTTACACATAGCTACCCCCATTCGATTCACGCCCCATTTCGATGCCGCGAGGTCAGGGGGCAGGATCTCAGCCCGACGCCCAGCGCGCATCGTGGTAGCACCACGATTTTTTTGATCCGGACTCCGTCAGCCGTCGAGCTTCGGGGAGCGCCACGGCGTCCTGAGCCGGCGCTCGAATTCGGCGGCGAGCTCGTCGATAGCGACCCGCTCCTGCTGCAATGAGTCCCGGTCGCGCACCGTCACAGTCCGGTCCTCGAGCGATTGGTGATCGATGGTCACCGCCCACGGCGTCCCGATCTCGTCCTGGCGGCGGTAGCGGCGGCCGATGGCGCCGCCCTCGTCGTACTCGCATTGCACCCGCGCGCGCAGCATCCGGTAGACCTCGCCCGCCAGTTCGGGCTGCCCGTCCTTGCGCACCAGCGGCAGCACCGCCACCTTCACCGGGGCCATCGCCGGGTGCAGCCGGAGCACCGTCCGGCGCTCGCCCTCGATCTCGTCCTCGTCGTAGGCGTCGACCATGAACGTCAGCACCGCCCGATCGACCCCCGCCGCCGGCTCGATCACGTAGGGCACGTAGCGCTCGCCGCTTGCCGTGTCGACGTACTCGAGCTTCTGGCCGGAGAACTTGGCGTGCTGGCTCAGGTCGTAGTCGCCGCGGTTGGCGATCCCCTCGAGCTCGGACCACCCGATCGGGAACAGGTACTCGACGTCGCTGGTGGCGCGCGCGTAGTGGGAGAGCTCCTGGGGATCGTGGGGGCGCAGCCGCAGATGGTCGGGCCGCACCCCGAGCTCGGTCCACCAGCTCACCCGCTGCTCGAGCCAATGCTCGTGCCACATCGCGGCCTGCTCCGGCGGGACGAAGTACTCCATCTCCATCTGCTCG
>DAIQND010000005.1:0-32987 GCA_036788555.1 Solirubrobacteraceae bacterium
CGGAAGATCCACCGGCGCTGCGCGACAGGTCGCGGGGATTGCGCGTCGTGCCGTAAAGGCCGCTGATGGTGTTCCAGCGCATGGCGAAATCGGGCTGGTTGGTCTTGCCCAACACGAGTGCACCAGCCGCCCGCAGACGTTCGACCGCCACCGAGTCGGCCGGCGAGCGGCGCTCAGCAAGCGCAAGCGAACCCTCGCTCTGCACCATGCCCGCCACGTCGTAGTGCTCCTTGACCGTGACCGGGACCCCTTCGAGCGGCCGCCCGACACCGCCGCGCTTCGCGTCAACCGCGCGGGCGTCGCAGAGCACTTCCTCGCCGCGCAACTGGACCACCGCGCCGATGGCCGGGTTCACGCGCTCGATCCGCGCCAGATGAGCCTCGGCGACCTCCACCGCCTTCAGCTCCCGGCCGGCGACGGCTTGGGCGATCGCCGTGGCGCTCCACGTGCACGGATCGTCGCTCATCAGTCGACGGCGCCAGCTTGGGGGATGGGGATCCGCTCAACCAGGGCTTCGGCGCGCCGCACCGCAGCCTCCTGGTGGGGCAACAGCTCCTGCCCCGGCATGTTGACCAGCACCGGCAGGTAGGGGTCGACGACCTCGGTGCGCACGCCGGCGAGCGTCTCGACCGTGGCCAGACCGCAGAACGGGACGATGAACGGCGAATAGCCGCCCTCGTGCGAGAACACGAGGCGGCCCCCGCACACCTCGTCCGTGACATCGACGATCAGCTCGGTGAGCCGGCGGTATGAGTCCGAGTGCAGCAGCATCTGGGCCAGCGGATCCATTCCGGAGGCATCGAAGCCGCAGGCCACGATCACCAGTCCCGGCGCGTGGCGACGCAGCGCGGGGAGGACGACCCGCTCAAGCGCGGCCTCGTAGGCTCCCTGGCCAGAGCCGGCCGGCAGCGGCACGTTGACGTTGGTGCCCTCGCCCGGTCCGGCGCCGTTCTCCTCCACCGGTCCGGACCCGGGCGGAAAGTTGCCGTCCTGGTGCAGCGAAATCGTCAGGACCGAAGGATCCTCGAAGAACGCTGCCTGGGTGCCGTTGCCGTGGTGGACGTCCCAGTCGACGATCGCCACGCGCTCAAGCTCGTGAGCTCGGCGTGCGTGGGCTGCCGCGATCGCGACATTGTTGAAGATGCAAAAGCCGCCGCCGGAGTCAGGCTCGGCGTGATGCCCGGGCGGCCGTATCAGGGCATAGCAGTTCTCGACGCGCCCGCCGAGCACAGCATCGACGGCGGCGATCGTGGCGCCGGCGGCAAGAAGCGCGATCTCGTATGACCCCCGGCCAAAGGGGCTCATGTTGCCCGCGTCGCCGCCGCCTGCGTCCGACAGCCGTTGGATCCGCTGAACGTACTCCCGCGTATGGACACGCTGGACGGCGTCGGCCGACGCCGGACTCGCCGGGATCCGCACCAGCTGGTCGAGCAGTCCGCTCGCCTCCACCAGGTTGCGGAACCGGCGCTTGGTTTCCGCGCTCTCGACGTGCGAACCGGGCTCGATCCAGCCGCCGGCCGGAAGCGGGCCGCCCGCACTGCCGGGGTCGTGCCACATGCAGCGCTCCTCCCAGACCCAGCCGGTGCGCATCGCCTCGCTCACTCTTGAAGCTTCGGTATCGCCGGCTCAGCCTGCTCCGGCCCCATTGCCGAGTAGCCGCCGTCGACCGCCCAGTCGGCGCCGGTCACAAACGACGCGTAGTCGCTGCACAAGAACACGACGACGTTGGCCACCTCCTCCGGGTCGCCGACGCGGCCGAGCAGGTGAAACGGCGCCGCCACCCGGTTCGTCTTCTCGCGATCATCGCCGCTGAGCTCGACCATCACGCGCGACCACGTCCAGCCCGGCGACACCGAGTTGACGCGGATGCGGTCGGGCGCGAGGTCCATCGCCATGTTGCGCGTCAGCTGCACCAGCGCCGACTTGCCGACCGGGTAGAGCCAGCGCCCGGTCTGCGCGACCTTCGAGGAGATCGAGGTGAAGTTGACGATCGCCCCGCCGCCCCGCCGGCGCATGTGCGGATGCACCGCCTTGGCCATCATCACGGCTGCAACCACGTTGACGTCCAGCGACTCAAGCCAATCGGCGCGCGTCGAGGCGAATCCCTCGTCGAGGTAGGTCGCCGCGAGGTTGACGAGGATGTCGATCCCGCCGAAGCGCTCGGCGGCGACGTCTGCCAGCCGCAGGATCTGCTCATCGTCGCGCAGGTTGGTCGCCTCGAACAGCACGCCCTCGCCTAGCTCGTCCGCGATCCGGCGGCCGCCCTCCTCGTCGATGTCCGCGATCGCCACCGTTGCTCCGGCCGCGTGCAGGGCGCGCACCACCCCGTTGCCGATCAGGGTGGCGCCGCCCGTGACGATTGCGCTCTTCCCGCTCAGGTCAGTCATTGGCTGCACCCCTCCACCACGCGTCGATTCCAAGTTCGTCGCAGATTGCCGCTGCGGCGTTACGGCCGCAGGCGCCGCTGATCGACCCGCCCGGGTGGGTCGCGGCGCCGCACAGATAGACGTTTTCGATCCCCGTCCGGTACGGCGGATACTCGTAGAACGGGCGGAAGATGCCCAGCTGGTCCTGGCTCATCTCGCCGTGGTTCCAGTCGCCGTGGCGCATGCTCGGCATCACGCGCTCGATGTCGATCGGGCTCGAGATGTAGCGACCGAGGACGTTCCCAGATTCCAGCCCGGAGGCGTAGTCCGACCACCGCGCGAGCACCGTCTCCGCGTAGCTTTCGCGCTGCTCCGCCCAGCTGCCTTCCCGCAGCTCGTAGGGCGCGATCTGCTCCACGAAGCACGCCTCCTTGCCCTCCGGCGCCAGGCTGGGTTCGAACAGCGACGGGTGCACGCTGAACAGTCCGGGGCTGCGCGGCGGGAGGCCGAGCCGGCAATCGGAGGCGTTGTCCTCGAGCTGCTGGAGGTCGTCGCACATCGAGACCGCGAAGCAGCGCTGGACCTTGGGCTCGAACTCCGCCGCGTTCCATCGGACCGGCTGATCGAGCGCCAGGTACAGGCAGAACATCGAGATCGCGTCATAGCGCCAGCGACGCACGCTGCGGGCAAAGTCCGATTCCAGCTCGCCCTCTCCCACCAGCTCCAGGAAGGTGACCCGCGGGTCGAGGTTGGAAGCGAAGGTGCGGGCGGTGATCCGCTCACCATCGTCGAGCCTCGCCGCTACAGCGCGATCACCCGTCATCTCGATCTGGCGCACCGGCGAGCCCACCCGGACCGTGCCGCCGTGCTCGGCGATGAAGTTGACCATCGCCTGCGCGAGCGTGTTCGAGCCGCCCCGCGCGATCGCCCATCCGTACGGCTCCAGCGACCCCGCCAGCATCACCGGGTAGTTGGCGCCCAGCCCGAACACGTCGCCGGTTCCGGCCAGCTGCGCCACCCAGAAGCCGATCCACGTCTGGACCTCGGGCGAATCGAACAGCGCGCGCGCCAGGTGGTCAGGCGTCGTGAAGTTCCCCCACAGCAGCCGCAGCCCCGCGCGGTCCTGCTCGAGCGGCGCGATTTCCTGCGATGGCGGCACCGGTGGCGCGAACAGCGCCGGGATGACCGCACGCTCGAGCGCCTCTCGGTACTCGCGGGCCAGGTCGCGGAAGGTCCGGGCGTCGCTCGGGGAGAATCGCCGAATGCTCTTGACCGTCTCCTCGAGGCTCAGGCTGCAGACCAGCGCCCTGCCGTCCGGGAAGACGTGGGCGAACTGGTTCTCCGGCCACACGTAACGCGCGCCGTGGCGCTCGAGCTCGAGCTCGCGGTAGACAGGGCCCCAGTGGATCAGGCCGTGGAAGTTGGAGTGGAAGTTGTGGGTGAAGCCGGGAACCGTCACCTCCTCGGTCGCGCACCCGCCGCCGGCCACGTCGCGGGCCTCCAGCACGAGCACCCGCTGGCCGGCCTTGGCCAGGTAGCCGGCGCAGGCCAACCCGTTGTGGCCCGCGCCGACCACGATCACGTCGTACTGGTGGTCGCTCATACGCTCAGTGGTAGCGGTGGCCGCCGTCGATGTTGAACGTCTGTCCGGTCACCCACGAGGACTCCGGCCGCACCAGGTAGGCCACGCAGTCGGCGATGTCCTCGGGGCGCCCCGGCCGCTTGACCGCCTGCTCGGGGACGATCTCGTCAAACACCTCCGCCTCCTCGCTCAGCGCGCGCTCGGTGGCGATCAGGCCCGGGGTGACCGCGTTGACGGTGATGTCGTGCGGACCGGCCTCGCTGGCCAGCGCCCGCGTGAAGCCGATGATCCCGCCCTTGGAGGCGACATAGGCCGACAGACCGGGATAGCCGATGAAGAACGTCGCCGATGAGATGTTGACGATCCGTCCGTAGCGCCGCTTGCGCATCGACGGGTAGGCGGCGCGGCTGCACAGGAACACACCGTCGAGGTTCGTCCCCAGGACCCGCCGCCAGTCCGCGAAGCTCAGCTCCTCGAACGGGATGTGGGGATAGATCCCTGCGTTGTTGACCAGCACGTCGATCCGGGCGTGCTCGCTCAGCACCCGCTCGAACGCCTCCCGCACCGACCGCTCGTCGCTCACGTCGACCCCGGTCTCCAGATCGAGCACCTCGACCGCCGCACCGTCGCCACCCAGCCGGTCGGCGATCGTCCGGCCGATTCCGCTGGCCCCGCCGGTGACCACGGCAACCTGACCGGCGAGGCTCACGCCTGGCCATCCTCGTCCCACAGGCCGCGAAGGTTCTCCCATTCGAGCTCGGCCGGATCCGAGCTCGGCTGGAGGTAGCGGACTCCGGCAAACGCGCGGGAGGGCCGGGTGTAGCTGCCGCGCTTGATCAGCCGCTCGATGTTCTGCCGGTACACCTCATCCACCTGCTCGTGCTGCGCCGGGTCCTGCTCGAGCCACAGGTTCTTGGGGTGGATCGGCGGCTCGTACATCCGCTGGAACAGCTCGGTGCGGAGGTCCTTCATCCAGTTGCTGTTGAGGTTCATCGTGCGGAAGTTCCGCAAGGCTTCGATGTCGATGATCCCGGCGACGAAGCTGTTGGCGCCGGACGCCGTATGGCCGAGCACGTTGCCCATGTAGTCGACGATGTGCGAGTTGCCACCGGCGATGTCATAGGGGTGCTCCATCCTGGGATGTACGTACACCGGCCCCACGTTCGGGCACACCATGTAGACGTTGTTGAAGTGGGCGTGGGCGCGGTTCTGCAACAGCCAGGTGCCGCCGGGTTCGAGACCCACCTGGGTCATCGGCACCGCCTCGCTCGGCCGGTACACCACCTCCGCGCCGCCGAAGGCCAGCGCCCGCACGGCCTCCGGATACTCCCCATCGGAGCAGCAGATCGTGCCGATGTTTCCGATGTCCTCGGTGCGCAGGACGGGATAGAAGGCGTCGATCCCGTCGCCGAACAGCTCGACCCAGCGGTCGTAGACGTCGTGTGGCGTGCAGGAACGCTCGCGGCACCACAGGTGGTTCTTCGCGGCGCGGTGGACGATCTCGCCGCTCGGCCCGATCACGAACAGCGTGTTGAAGAACCGCCGCTCCATCACCTCCGGCCAGCGGGCCTTGGACTGCACGATCAGGTAGGTCTCGTACTGGCGGGCGAGTGCCGCCAGCCGCTCGGTCTCCGGCCCCGGGATGTCGATGAACAGCTCCTCGGTCGCGGTCACGTGCGGGATGTCGAAGATCTCATCGGTGAATCCGGTGAGCGCCCCCTCGGCGAGCGCGATCAGCTTCACCGGCATGTTGATCCCGATTATCGACACCGCGGCGTGGATCCCGTCCTCGATGATCTGCAGGTTGCGCGCGATGTCCTTGCGCGACCCGACGCCGTGGACGATCGTCGAGAGCCCGACCGCCATGTACGGGGCGACCGGCGCCCGCCTGCCCTGCGGGCTCACGCTAGCTCCCGATCATGGTGCCGGGCGGGAGTCGCGTCTCGCCCTGGACGATCGCCGTGACCGGCTCCGCCGTCGCGACGTGGGCGGCCGCCCGGTCCAGGCGCGCGGTGAGCCGTTGGCGCAGGTACACGTACCAGACCAGGACGAGCAGCGCCATCCCGAGGGCGTAGAAGAGGGCGACGTAGTTGACGCTCGTGCCCAGGTTGCTGGGCACCGGAATCAGCGATCCCTTGTAGGCCAGGACCGGCACGGAGGCGCCGATCAGGACGGCGATATAGCGCCACCACTGCCCGGGCCGCCCGCGCATGCTGTAGACGAGACGGAACGCCACCACCACGACCGCGAAATAGATGAACTGCACCAGGTAGGACCCGGTGGTGGTGGTGAGCGAAAGCACGGCGAAGTCGTCGTTGGGCAGCCCGAAGGTCTTGGCGTAGCCCGCGAAGTGGATCACCAGCATGCCCACGCCGGTGGCGGCGACCATCATCAGGTTGGCTACCCACGGCGTGTTGTAGCGAGAGGTCTTGGCAAACGCCCTCGGGATCAGGCCGTCACGCGCCAGACTGAACAGCCCGTGGCCGAGCACGACGCAGAACATCAGCATCGACGCGAAGCCGTCGAAGATCACCACGATGTCGAGGATCGTGGCCAGCCAGCTGCCGACATAGTGGTTGGCCATCGTGTCGAGGTAGGCAGGGTCGTTGGCCCACACGCCTTTGGCCACCGCGTGGGGCCCGTAGCCGATCGTGATCGCGTAGGTCATGAGCACGTAGAACGCGCCCGCGGCCAGCAGCGAGAACAGCACCGCGCGGGGGATGTCGCGATGCGGGTGGCGACATTCCTCCCCCAGCGCCGCCGCCGCCTCAAACCCCGTGAACAGCGTGACCGCGATCAGGATCCCGTTGAATGCGGTTCCGATCGAGGTCGTGCTGGGGTTGAACACCGACAGCGTGTTCCCCTGCGCGCCGCCCTTGACCATGATCGTGATCGCCAGGATCAGCATCGGGATCAGCCCAAAGCCGGCGATGAACAGCATCACCCGCGTGGCCAGGCGGATGCCCATGAAGTTGAGGACCTGCACCAGCCCCATGCCGATCAGCATGATCAGCCACCAGGAGAGGTGGATCGACAGGCGGTTCTGAAGGAAGGGCTGCACCACGTCCGCGAACCCGCTGGTGATGCTCGGCCCTCCGAGCCACATCAGCCCGACGAAGTAGATCCCCGCCGCCAGCACGCCGAAGCGCGCCGTCGCGCCGCGTGCCAGATACTCGTAGAGCGAGCCGGCCCCGGCCCAGCGCCGCGCGAACAGCGAGACCGCGAAGCCCAGGCCGAGACAGCCGATCATCGCCATCAGCACGCTGAACGATGCGTTGACGCCGGCACCGCTGACCGGGCTGGCGATCAGCCCCAGCAGGACGCCCGCGCTGATCATCGGCCCGAGGCCGAGCGACTGGGCGATCGCATGCCTGAGGGTCAGCGTGCGATGGCCAAGATTCGTGCCGGTCGGAAGCCCGGGGCCTTCGACCTCGGCGATTTCCTCTAGACCGGATATTCCCTCGGGCATGTTCCTCTCCTCACGTGGTAACGATCATGGACTGGAGCGCAGGGGCAAGCTTCTCGCGCGCGAAATCGTCCGCCGACCGCGGGGGGCGCCCGCCGGCCCGAGCGACATCAGTGGACGGCACCGAAGAATGCCCCTGGAGCCGATCGAAGTACTCACTCAAGGCTCCGGCCAGCCACGGGTCCAACCCGTCGGCGATCACCGCTCGGGCCCATTCGTCGGGATCGGGGTCGACGTGCGTGACCTTGAGTCCCAGAGCACCGCTCAGTCGCTCCGCAAGCTCAGGCCAGGAGAGCGACTCAGGACCGGTGAGCATGAGCGGGCCCGGGATCGGACGGTCCGCCAGCAGCGCGGCCGCCGCCACGGCGGCGACGTCGCGCGCGTCGACGAACGCGCAGCGGCCCTCGCCGCTGGGCGCCACGATCTGCCCGTGAGCCAGATCCCCGAGCCCGTGCAGGAAGTTGTCCAGCAGGTAGTCGGGACGCAGCACCGTGTGCGGAATGCCGCTGTCGGCCAGAAGCCGCTCGATCGCTGCATGCGCCCGGCTCAGCTCTATCCCCCAGCCCACCTCCGCATTGCTTACATAGACGACGCGCGTGACTTCCGCCTGGAGCGCGGCGGCCAGCGCGTTTTCCTCCAGCCGCTGCTGGTCGGCCACCGAGGGCGTGAGCAGAAACATGCGCTCGATCCCGGCAAAGGCGTGGCGCACCATCGAGATGTCCGCAAGGTCGCCGACCGTCACTTCGAGCTCCGAATGCCGGTAGCTCAGGCACGCCTCCGACGCCGCCGTGTGCGCGAGCACCCGGACCGACGCCGAATGGCGCTCCAGCTCGTCCAGCAGCGCGGAGCCGATGACGCCTGTCCCGCCCACGACCAGGATCCGTGGTTGCCCGCCCATCGCCTCAGCTCCGCGGCGTGGCGCCGTCGCCGGCCGCGCCATGGGTCGAGCAGTTGGCGTCATGTCTCGCCGGCGGCGGAACGTCCAGCGCCGGGTTGCGGTCAAAGAAGCCGATCGGCTTGAGCGAGAATCCGATCGTCGAGACCGGCATCACCGGCCAGTCCTCGGGCCGCGGAACGTGGTGGTAGTTCATCGTGTACCAGAGGACCAGGTCCGTCTCCGCGATCGGCCGGTCGGCGGCCGTCCAGTCGGGCAACCCGGCCCCCCCTGGATGCTGGTTGGGGTACTCGCCGGCCGGATAGCGCTCCCCGGGCGAATACGGCGTCACCCACAGATGCTTGGTCGCGAACGCCCCGCGGCGGCATAGGCTGGAATCAGACGCCGCCAGCGGCACCATGTTCTCGCCCGGGACGAGCTTGTAGCCGACCGGCTGACCCACCGCGTTTCGGACCCGCGGGTTGACGATCACCCAGTAGCGGTGCGAGAGCGGATCGACCAACCGCTGAGCCTGCTGCTCGCTCTCGAGCCGGCGCCACACCGAGCGCCATGCATTCCCGTAGGGATTCTCGGCTCCGACCGGATCGCCCTCGCTGTGGACCTCGTAGACCGAGTTGCACGGACCGTCGACGTCGAGATCAAGCCGCACGCAGAAGATGTGCTGGTGGTTCATGCCGCTCAGCCCCGGCGCGACCAGCGCCCCGTGTCTGGGCGAAGTGCCCTCAGTCACGGCCTGCGTGGCGACGATCCCGGTGGCCTTCACCTCGGCCTCGATCGTGCCGTCGAGGTAGAGGTACCAGAAGAACCCGTATTCGTAGTTGCCGATCGTCGAGATCGAGGAGAGCACCAGGCGCCGGGAGCGTCGCACCTCGACCTCGCCGGTCCTGAAGTCGGTGTGCTTCCACAGAATCCCGACGTCCTCCTCGTGCATGCAGATCGCGTTGCCGATCACCACGGGCTCTCCGTGGCAGTTGGAGACGACGGCGTCGAAGTAGTGGATGTGACCGAGGCAGTCGCAGCCGAGCGACAGCGAATTGGCCAGCGTCCCTACGTAGTTCTCGCCGATGTCGAACGGGGCCTGGTAGTACCTGGTCGGCTCCGCGTAGGGAACCGCCATCTCCGCGTAGGAGGCGCGGTGGAGGACCGGCCGAAGCCGGTCGCCGTCCTCGTAGGCGACGGTGTGGAGCACCAGTCCCTCGCGCGCGGTGAAGCCGACGCGCAACCGCCACTTTTGCCAGCGGACTTCGTTCCCCTCGACGCTGAAGCTCGGCCCATCGGGCTGTGTGATCTCGATGGCGCGCAGATCGCCCCGTAGTGGCGCGATCCGCGCAGCCCGGTACTCACCCTCCTCCGCCGGCAGCGGCACCTCACCGAGGTCATCGACTCGTACCACCTCCCCTCGCCCAAGGTCCACCAGCGCCACCACCCCCTCCACCGGGCGGGCGTAGCTGTTTCCGTTCGCATACGGACGCACGTAGGCCAGGGTTCGGCACATGCGCCGGCTCGGCGTCTCCTCGGCCAGGCCGTTGTTGCCGGTCGGCAGCGGATCGACGGCGACCAGCTCGAGATCATCGATCCCGCGCCGGCGCAGCGCAGCCGCGAAGTCGGGATGAGCCTTGACCAGCGCCTCGCACTCCAGGTATTCCTCCGGCATCAGCGCCGGCTGCACCCCGGACCTGTGGACCCAGCGCTCGAGCCGTCCGTCGCTCAGCGAGATCGTGGCCTCGTAGGTGCGGGATGCCCGTCGGTCATAGACGACCAGCTCCGCCCGGCGGGGTTTCGGGTCGGCCTCTCGCTTGTCGGGCTCAACGAGGACAACGGGCCCAAACAGCGCCTCGTCGCCAACCCCGGCTTCGGCGCGGACGATCGACACCGCCTGCGCTATCTCCCCCGGAGCCAGCGGATCCAGAGGGTGCCGCACCCGCGCCTCGAGCTCGATGCTCACCGCTCATCTTTCAGTGTCAAACCGCACCCATTACGCCCGACGAAGTTCATGGACCTCGTGGCGACGAACGCCCGCGAGAATTTGATCAAATAGCAACGGCGATTTGATCACGGAACTAGACGGATGTCAAGGAGTGCCGCCGGCGAACGTACACTCCGGGTTCGTGAGTGCAGCACGGGAGCGAAAGCCGCGGAGAGGCGAGGGGCGCGAAGCCCTCCTCGAGGCGGTGCTCCGCGCTGTCGCCAAGCACGGCTTTGCCGGCCTGACCTACCGTGCGGTGGCCGCCGAGGCCGGCGTCACCCACGGCCTGGTCGGCTACCACTTCGGCTCGCTGGACGCGATGATCCAGGAAGCGCTCGCCCTTGCCGCAGACGAAGCGATCCGCGATGCCCGCCTGGCGGTCTCCGCAGGCGAGCTCGGCGCGTTCGCTCGCACGCTGAGCCAGCTCGTCAGCGAGCATGCCCAGGGCCAGACCTACCAGTACGAGATGACGCTGGAGTCGCTGCGCCGCCCCGAGCTCGCTCCTCGGGTGCGCGCCCTGTACGAGAACTACTACCGCGTGGTCGAGCAGAGCCTGGCCGCGCTCGGCATCGCTCCCGACGGCGGGCTCACGCGGCTCGTGTTCGCGGCGCTCGACGGGCTCGTGCTCCAGCAGCTGATCTTCGGCGATCCGGCTGCCACCGATGTTGCGCTCGAGCGCCTCAGGACGCTCCTTGCCGGACTGTCGGGCGGCTCCACCGCGGATCCACGGTCGGTCTCCCTCCTCCTGCCCGAGGCCGCGGCGTAGGATTCGCGCTCGCATGACCCAGAGGATCGAGCCATACCAGGCGGTCGGTCTGATTCAGACCATGCGCGGGATCCGCCGCCGCGAGGAGATCGCCTGGAATCTCGAGCACATCTCGCACATGATCAAGGCGGCCTCGTGGCTGTCGAGCATGGACCTTCCGGTGCGGCTGATCTGCATCCCCGAGGGTGGTCTGCAGGGCTTCACCGACGAGGTGTTCGATCTCGACCACGAGACATACGCCCGCGAATGCGCGATCGACATCCCGGGGCCGGAGACGGAGCGGCTCGGCGAGCTGGCCAACCAATGGAACGCCTACGTCATCGCGCAGGCCAAGGCGCGTCACCCGGAGTTCCCGCGCCGGTTCTTCAATGTGGGCTTCGTGATCGAGCCGCACGAGGGGAAGGTGATCCTCAAGCACCACAAGGTCGTGCCGCTGCAACCGGTGGAGCACTCGGTGACCCCGCACAACGTCTGGGACCGGTGGGTCGAGCTGTACGGCGCCGGCCTTGACGCCTTCTATCCCGTCGCCGACACCGAGATCGGCCGGATCGGGATCATGATGGCCAACGAGGCCTCGTATCCGGAGAACGCGCGGGGGCTCGCGATGAACGGCTGCGAGATCGCCTATCGCGGTCCCTATCCGGCTCCGGGCGTGATGAGCGGGATGTTCTCGGTCCAGAACCGCGCTCGCGCCCTGGACAACAACATGTACGTGATCGGCATGAACCTCGGCACGTATCTCCTGGACAAGGATTCCGAGGTCCCGATCGACACGTTCTCCGGCGGCTCACAGATCGTGGATTACCGCGGCCAGATCGTGACCGAGGTGCCCTATGGCGCCGGATCCACCTGGATCGCGGGGACGATCGACGTCGAGGCGCTTCGCAGCTTCCGCCAGTCCGCCCAGTGGGACAACTGGATGAAGGACCTCACGACCGAGCAGTACCAGCTGATCTACGAGAAGCCGATCTTCCCCAAGAACCTCTACCTCAAGCGCAAGCCCTACACGCACGAGCAGTACCGCGCCCGCGTCACCCGCAAGCAGGTCGAGCTCCTCCAGAAGCGGGGAATCTGGACACGGCCGTCGGCGTGATCATCGATCTCACGCAGCATCTCGAGGACGCGATGCCTCGCTACCCGGGGATTCCCCAGCCGGCGTTCACCGACATCGCCCGGGTGCAGGAAGATGGGTACGCAATGTCGCAGTACCACCTGGTGAACCACATCGGTACTCATGTCGACGCGCCCGCCCACCTGGTCGAGGACGGCGACACGCTGGACGAGATCGCGCTCGAGCGCCTGGTCACCGACGCGCTCACCCTGGACTTCCGCAATCACGCCAAGGGCTTCCTCAGCCTCGGCGACATCACCCCCCACCTCGAGAAGATCCGTCCCGGCGATCTGGTCTTTATCTGCTCCGGCAACGACCGCAACTGGGGGAGCGACGCCTACTGGACCGGCTGGTGCTACCCGGATCCTGAAGCCAGCCGCGCGATCATCGAGCGGGGTATCAGCGGGGTCGGCTTCGACGGTCCCTCGGCCGATCCGGTTGACACCACGACCTTCGATCTGCATCGGGTCTGGCTGTCTGCGGGCCGGCTCCTGATCGAGAACCTCCGCAACCTGTGCGAGTTGCCGGAGCGAACGCGGGTCGTTGTGGCGCCGATGAAGGTGCGGGACGCAAACGGTGCCCCGGCCCGGGTGTTCGCCCTGCCTGAGCTTGGCTAGGACCCGCCCGCCGCCGCCAGCCCCGCCACCAGCCGGTCGACCTCCTCGACCGTGTTGTAGTGGATGAAGCCGATCCGCACCGCCTGGTTCTCGTACCCGAGGCGCTTGTAGAGGTCAAGCGCGTACCACGAGTCGTGGGCCCAGACGCCGATCTGCTCGTCGACCAGGCGCTGCGCCACCTCGGCGGCGGGGACACCCTCGACGTTGACCAGGAAGGTCGGCACCCGCCCGTCCATCCCCGGCAGCCCATAGACGCTGACCGAGTCCGGTAGCCCGGCCAGAAAATGCGAACCGAGCTCGCGCTCATACGGCGTGATCGCGGCAAACCCGCCGATCGAGTCCAGGTAGTCGAAAGTGGCGCCAAGACCGGCGAGCAGCTCGTAGGGTGCGGTGCCGGTCTCGAACCGCCGACCCAGCGGCGTCGTCGGCGCCGGGCGAGCCTTGTACGGCCGCCAGCTCTCGAGCACCTCGGCGCGGCCGTAGGCGATCCCCAGGTGAGGTCCGCAGAACTTGTACGGCGAGCACAGCAGGATGTCGGCTCCGACGCTCCGCACGTCGATCGGCTCGTGCGCGGCGTAATGCACCGCGTCGATCCAGGCCAGCGCGCCCGCCCGATGGGCGAGCTCGCATGCCCGCTTGGCGTCGACGATCGTGCCGATCGCATTGGAGGCCCAGGCGAAGGCGACCACGCGCGTGCGAGGCCCGAGCTTGCGCTCGAGGTCCTCGTAGTCGAGCGTCGTGTCGTCGCGCAGCTCGATATGGCGGACGACGAGCTGCTTGTCATGGGCCAGCTCGAGCCACGGCGCCACGCCGCCGTCGTGGTCGAGCGAGGAGACGAGGATCTCGTCCCCCGGCTGAAACTCCCGCCCCGCGGTCCGTGACAGGGCGAAGTTCAAAGAGGTCATGTTGGCGCCGAAGATGATCTCCTGCGAATCGCAGCCGAGGAACCGTGCCGCCCCCTCCTCGGCCCGCTCGAGGATCTCCTTGACCCGATGGCTCGTCTCGTACAGCGCGCCAAGGTTGGCGCTCGCCTCGCGCAGCGCGCGCGCGATCGCCTCGCCGACTTCGTCGGGTACCTGGGATCCGCCCGGTGCGTCCAGGAAAGCAAACCCGCTCTGAAGCGAGGAGAAGCGCGACCGGATGGTCTCGATGCGAGCGGGTTGCGGCACTACGTCGGTCATGGAGGGCTCCCCCGCTCCTAACGCAATCGCTAAACAACGCTCAGGAGCGTTCCGGTAGGGTAGCGATTTGATCAAACTACTGATTCCGGGGCATTGAGGACTGTGCGTATCAGGGGCCAAACGAGCTGTGGTGAGGAGCTTCGATGAGCATCCGCGTGACCCGGCGCTCGCGCGCCAGCTGGCAGGGAACGGTTCCGGACGGCGGCGGGCGGATCGAGCTGGGTAGCGGAGCGTACGAGGGCCCATTCAGCCTCCGGGCACGGGTCGAGGACGTGGAGCGCGCGACCAATCCCGAGGAGCTGATCGGGGCTGCTCACGCCGGCTGCTTCACGATGTCGCTGGCCAACGTTCTGAGCGAGGCGGGACACCCACCTCAGGATCTGCGGACCACGGCCAGCGTCCGTCTCGAGCAGCAGGAAAGCGGGTTCGCGATCACCCAGATCGCGCTTGAGACGGTCGGCCAGGTCGACGGCATCGACGCGGAGCGATTCGCGGAGCTCGCCGCCGAGGCTGAGCGGACCTGCCCGGTGTCCCGCGCGCTCGCCGGAACCGAGATCACGCTCAGCGCAAAGCTTGCAGGAACCTGACCAGAACCAGCCGAACGTCGCACCGTGACCGCCGCCCCGCTTGTTGTCGACGCCAGCTCGGTGACCGGCCGCCCCACTCCAGACGGGGCGCTGATCGAGCGCGCCGTGCTGGGGCGACATACCGGCACGAGCTGGCTCGAGCAGTCGGTCCTCGAGCTCGACAGCGGCTGCGCCTGCTCACGCGCAACCGGCAGCACCGAGGAGGTCCTGTTCGTCCTTTCCGGATGTGGCGAGCTACGGGTGCGCGACCGCTCGCTGCCGCTCGAGCCCGAGACCGGCGTCTACCTGCCGGCCGGCCATGAGTACACGCTGAGCGCACCCCGCGACGAGGAGCTGCTGGTCGTCTCGGTGCGCATCCCGGAGCCGCTCGGCAACGGCACCCATCCGGCGCCGCTCACCCGACGCCTCACCGAGCAGGATGCCGAGGCCGCCACCGCTGAGCGCGCGTTCAAAATCATCTTCGACCCCGGCACCGGCCTTCGCTCGGCCACCCACTTCGTCGGCTACATCCCGGTGGGCAGAGCGCCCGAGCACTTCCACACCTATGACGAGGTCATCTACATCCTCGACGGCGAGGGCGCGTTCCACACCGCAGATCAATCCTGGGCGGTCGGACCCGGGAGCTGCATCGCGCTTCCCGCCCGCACCGTCCACTGCCTGGAGAACACGGGGCGCGCCGAGATGCGCGTCGTCGCGGTCTTCCGGCCGGCGGGATCACCTGCCGCCGCTTACTACCCGGACGGAACTCCGGCCTTTACCCATGAACAACCGGCATCACCCCACGAGGAGGAGGTAGCGTGAAAAGACGCATGACATTTGCCGCGGTGGCGCTGGCGGCGCTGATCGCGGCAGGCTGCGGCTCGAGCAGCAGCAGCAGCAGCAGCAAGAGCAGCACGACCGCCAGCACCGGCTCGGGCTCGAGCAAGACCTGCACCGCGTCGATCGGCATCGAGGCGCCGATCACCGGCCAGGTCGCGGTGCTCGGCGACGAGCAGCTGGCGTTCGCCAAGATGGCGGTCGCCAACGACAACAAGGCCAACGGCACCAACATCTCGCTCGTTCAGGGCGACACCCAGCTGACGCCCTCGCTGGCCACGACCGTCACCCAGCAGATGATCTCCAACGGCAAGGTCCTTGCGGTGGTAGGGCCCGCCGGCAGCCAGGAAGTCCAGGCCGTGGGGCCGCTGTTCGGGCGCGCCGGAATGGCCTTCATCTCCGGGTCGGCGACGAAGACGACGCTGACCGACGGGTCAAACCCGACATTCTTCCGCGTGGTCTCCAAGGACTCCGTGCAGGGGCCCGAGGACGCCAACTTCGTCATCAACCACCTTCACCCCAAGGCGCTGATGATCATCGATGACCAGGAGGCGTACTCCACCGGCCTGGTCAGCGTGATGATCCCCGTCTTCCAGAAGGCGGGCATCAAGGTCGACCACGAGTCGGTCAGCCAGAAGGTCACCGACTTCTCCTCCCTGGTGGCGAAGATGACGCCGGACATGACGGTCGCGGTCCTGCCATGGCAGGTGGCGGCCAACGGACAGCAGTTCGGCAAGAACCTGGCCGAGCAGAAGAAGAACGTGACGATCGTCGGCACCGACGGGCTGTACTCGCCGAGCTCGTTCACGATCCCCGGCTCGTACGTCTCGTCGTTCGGTCCGGACATCACGGCAATCCCCGCGGATGCCTCGCTCGTGCAGCAGGCCAAGGCCGCGTTCCCGAAGTTCGGGACCTTCGGCCCGCCGGTGTACGCGGCCACGCACGTGATCGACGAGGCCATCGCCTCGGCCTGCAAGTCGGGCACCCCGACGCGCTCGAGCGTGCTGGCGGCGATCAAGTCGACCAACGAGCCGAGCTCGATCCTCGGGCAGCCGATCCAGTTCGACTCGCACGGCGACCTGATGAACGCCAAGTGGTTCCTGTTCCACATCAATTCGCAGGGTCAGTACAAGCTGGTCACGAACTCGTGAGCTGATGTGCGATAGTCGTCGCTGCGCGCGGGGATGGGCGCTGTCCACCCCCGCGCCGGCGGCGGCCCTAGAAGATGCGTCTTTTCATTCAGGAGCTGGTGAACGGCCTGACCCAGGGGAGCGTTTATGCGCTGATCGCCCTGGGCTACTCGATGGTCTACGGCATCCTGAAGCTGCTCAACTTCGCCCACGGCGATGTGTACATGGTCGGAGCCTTCATCGGCTACTTCGTGATCCAGTGGTTTGGCGGCGCCAGCCACATCGGGATCCCGGTTCCGATCCTGCTGCTGGCGATGTTCCTGGTTGCCGGGGGTGGCTGCGGCATGCTCGGCGTCGCGATGGAGCGCTTCGCCTACAGGCCGCTGCGCAACGCACCGCGGATCGCGCCGCTGATCACCGCCCTCGGCGTGTCGTTCTTCCTGGAGAACACCGCCCTGCTGTTCTTTGGCGGCGCCTACCGGATCTACAACACCTCGAGCTTCATCTCGTTCGGCACCGGCATCCACATCGGGGTGCTGAGCATCGACATCGTGCGGATCATGGTGATCGTGCTGAGCGTGGTGCTGATGGTCGCGCTGCGGCTGATCGTCAACCGCACCCGCCTGGGCAAGCAGATGCGGGCGGTCGCCGCTGATCGCGAGGCGGCGGAGATGCTCGGCATCAACGTCGACTTCACGATCGCCGCCACCTTCTTCCTCGGCTCAGCACTCGCCGGCGTATCTGGAGTGATGGCGGGGCTCGTCTACAACTCGGTGTGGAATTACATGGGGTTCACCGCCGGGCTGTACGCGTTCACCGCTGCGGTGGTCGGCGGGATCGGGTCGATCTCCGGCGCCGTCCTCGGCGGCCTGCTGATCGGCCTGGCGCAGTCGTTCATCACCGGCTACGTCTCCTCGCTGTACACCGATTTGATCGTGTTCGGGATCCTGATCGCGGTGATGCTGGTGCGCCCGAGCGGGCTCCTGGGCCGCGTCCAGCTCCAGAAGGTCTGAGATGGCGCTCGAGCCGACAGGCCCCTCGCTCGACCAGCCGACCGGTCCGTCGATCGGCGTCGACGAATGGGTGGCGCGCCAGACCACCCGGCGCGAGTACCCGCCGGGGTTGCGTGGCGACCTCGAGCGCCGGCTGGCCCGCGTCGGCTGGTGGCCGCGCCTGGCGATCGCCGCGGCGATCGGCGCCGTCGTCCCCCAGTTCGGTCTCAACCAGTTCCAGTTTCAGATCGGGATCAACGCGCTGATTCTGGCCACGCTGGCCGTCGGGCTGAACATCGCCGTCGGATGGGCCGGACTCCTCGACCTCGGCTACATCGCCTTCTATGGATTCGGCGCCTACGGGTTCGCGCTGCTGTCGTCCAACCAGCTGAACGCTCCCCACGGGATCCACCTCCCGGCATACGCGTCGATCCCGGCGATCATGCTCGGCGCGGCGATCCTTGGGCTGCTGGTGGGGCTGCCGTCCCGGCGGCTGATCGGCGACTACCTGGCGATCGTCACCCTGTTCTTCGGTGAGGCATTCCAGGTGTTCGTCAACACCGTCGCGCCGAGCAAGCTGGGCGGCCCCAACGGGATCGTCGCGATCGACCCGATCCACGGCTTCGGCTCCTCAATCACCTCCAACCAGGGCTACTTCTACCTGATGCTGATCCTGCTGGTGGCAACGATCGCCGTGCTCCACCTGCTCGATACCTCGCGAACGGGACGCGCCTGGCGAGCGGTGCGGGAGGACCCGCTGGCGGCCTCGATGATGACCGTCCCGGTCAACCGGGTGAAGCTGATGGCCTTCGCGTTCGGGGCAATGGTCGCCGCGATGACCGGGACCGTGTTCGCCGCCCAGCAGGTGAACGTGTTCCCCACCAACTTCGACACGTCGTACCTGATCCTGATCTACGCCGCATTGATCCTGGGCGGCGGGGGCAGCATCGCGGGCGCCGTGCTCGGCGGTCTGGTGGTGGAGATCGTCCTCGACGGCTTCCTGCGCAGCCCGACCCAGGCCGGCTACATCTTCTATGGCCTGATCCTTCTGACGATGATCGTCAAGATTCGCCCCTGGCAGCGGCTGGCTGGCGTGCTGGCGGCGATCGTCGCCTTCGGTTTCGCGGTGCACGCGATCGTCAAGGCGATCAGCGCCGCCGCGGTAGCGGGAGGCCCGCAGTCCAGCGGCTGGATCCACGGCGCGCTGAAGGATTGGGTGGTGGTGCCGGCCAACCACGCCGGCAACATCCCGCCCGCCTACGGCAACGTCGGCTTCGCCGTCCTCATCTGTCTGGTGATCGCGCTCGCGCGACTGCGCGGATGGTGGCGAACGGCACTGCTCATCCCCACGGTCTATCTGGCCGCGTGCGTGTGGGAGTCGCGACTGATCGTCGAGCCGTCGATCACGCGCCTGATCCTGCTCGGCGCGATCCTGATCGTGGTCATGAACGCCCGGCCTCAGGGGCTGCTGGGCAGCCGGCGGGTGGAGATCGTCTGAGCCCATGGCCCTCCTGGAGCTCGACCAGCTGTCACTTGGGTTCGGCGGCCTGCGCGCGCTCTCCGAGCTCGATCTGTCGGTCGACCAGGGCGAGATCGTCAGCGTGATCGGGCCCAACGGAGCCGGCAAGACCTCGCTGTTCAACGTAATCACCGGGGTGTACGCGCCCACCGCAGGCGATGTGCGCTTCGACGGTCGCTCGATCGCGAGGCTGCGGCCGGACAAGATCACCCGCAGCGGGATCGCCCGGACGTTTCAGAGCCTGCGCCTGTTTCTGAACATGACCGTGATCGAGAACGTGATGGCGGCGACCTACGGCGGCACGCACGCGACCCCTGCCGAGTCGATCCTCAGGCTGCCCCGCGCGCGCCGCGAGGAACGTGAGGTCCGCCAACGGGCCGAGCAGGTCCTGTCGTTCTTCGGGCAGCGGCTGGCCGGCTACCGCTGGGAGCAGCCGGCCTACAGCCTGTCCTACGCCAACCGGCGGCGCCTCGAGATCGCCCGGGCGCTGGCCACGCAGCCCAAGCTGCTGCTGCTCGACGAGCCGGCGGCCGGCATGAACCCCAACGAGACGCACGAGGTCACCGAGGTCATCGCCCGCCTGCGCGGCGAGCTTGGCCTGGCGATCCTGGTGATTGAGCACGATATGCACGTGGTCGAGGGGGTGTCGGACCGGGTGGTCGCGCTCGATTACGGGCAGAAGATCGCGGAGGGCTCGTTCGCGCAGGTGGCTAACCATCCGGCCGTGGTCGAGGCCTACCTCGGCCGCGACCCCGAGGCATTGGCTTCAGAGGCGTCGGGATGACCGCCGAGGCCTCACCGGCCGCGCCGTCACCGAGCGCGAACGGCCGTCCGCTTCTGAGCCTCGAGGACGTCACCACCTACTACGGCCAGATCCGGATCCTCGAGGGGATCAACCTGCACGTCGGCGAGGGCGAGATGGTGTGCCTGCTCGGCGGCAACGCCTCGGGGAAGTCAACGACGCTCAAGACGATTCTCGGCCTGGTGAGGCCGCGCGCCGGACGCGTGATGCTCGACGGGGACGACGTGACCGGGTATCCGGTGCCCGAACGGATCTCCCGCGGGATCGCGATCGTCCCCGAGAACCGCCGCCTGTTCCCCGAAATGACCGTGCGCGAGAACCTCGAGCTCGGCGCCGTCCTGCGCGACGGCAGCACGTTCGACGAGGACCTCGAGCGTGTCCACACCTTGTTTCCGCGGCTGAGCGAGCGGCGGACGCAGCTGGCGGGGACGCTTTCCGGCGGTGAGCAGCAGATGGTCGCGGTCGGCCGTGCGCTGATGTCGCACCCGCGGCTGCTCTTGATGGACGAGCCCTCGATGGGTCTCGCCCCCGCGCTCGTGCAGCAGAACTTCCGGATCATCAAGGAGGTCCACGAATCCGGCGTGTCGATCCTGATGGTCGAGCAGAACGCCACGATGGCGCTCTCGATCGCCGATCGCGGTTACGTGCTCTCGACCGGCGAGATCGTGCTCCAGGGCCCGGCCTCCGAGCTGCTTCACCACGAGGATCTGAAGCGGGCCTATCTCGGGGCATGACGGGCCTCGCGCTCTCCCGCCGCGCCACCGAAAGCCTCGACGCGCGCGACCCCCTGCGTCACTTTCGCGAGCGCTTCATCCTCGATCCCGACGCCGTCTACCTGGACGGGAACTCACTGGGATCTCTCCCGCGGGCGACCGTCGCGCGGCTGCGCTCGGTCGTCGATGAGCAGTGGGGCCGGCGCGGCATTCGCGGCTGGGAAGAGGGCTGGATGGAGCTCCCGGTACTCGTCGGCGAGCGGCTGGCGGCCGCCGCACTCGGTGCCGCCCCCGGCCAGACGGTGGTCGGTGACTCGACCACCGTCTGCTTCTACAAGCTCGCATCCGCCGCCCTCGACGCCAGGCCCGAGCGCCATGAGATCGTCACAGACCTCGACAACTTCCCCACCGACCGCTACGTGCTCGAGGGCCTCGCCGCGGCGCGCGGACTGACGCTGCGCTGGCTGCGCTTTGACCGTGACGCTGGCCCTAGCGCCGAGGCGGTGGCCGACGCGGTGAGCTCCGAGACGGCGCTCGTCACCTTCTCGCACGTGTCCTACCGCTCCGCCCATATCGCCGACGCGGCTGCGATCGGTTCGTTGGCCCGGGACGCGGGCGCGCTAACCCTTTGGGATCTCAGCCACAGCGCCGGCTCGGTGCCGCTGGCGCTCGACGCCGACGGTGTCGACCTCGCCGTCGGCTGCACCTACAAGTACCTGCACGGCGGCCCCGGCGCGCCCGCCTACATGTACGTCCGTGCCGCGCTCCAGGAGGAACTGCGCCAGCCGATCTGGGGATGGCTCGGTCGTGCCGAGCCGTTTGAGATGGCGCCCGGGTACGTGGCGGCGGACGGTATCCGCGGCTTGCTGTCCGGCACCCCACCGGTGCTCGGCCTGGCCGCGGTGGACGAGGGCGTGCGGGTGGTGGCGGAGGCCGGGATCGATGCTATTCGCGCCAAGGGGATCGAGCTCACCGAGCACGCGATCGCCCTGACCGACGAGCGCCTCGCGCCCCTCGGCGTGTCGGTCGCCTCGCCGCGGGACCCAGCTTCCCGCGGTGCCCACGTCGCGCTGTCCCACCCCCGCGCGAGCGAGCTGTGCGCGGCGCTGCTCGCGCACGGCGTGATCGTCGACTTCCGCCGCCCCGACGTGATCCGCCTCGGCCTCTCGCCCTTGACCACCCGCTTCACGGACATCTGGGACGGAATCGAAGCCCTGGCGAGCCTGGCCGAATAACGCAACCATCCGTCACGTTTTTCGGCCAGCCCCGCCGCCGCGCCGCCCAGTCCCACCCGAGGCCGGGCGAAAGCCGAAGCAGAACTCTTTTTCGGCCAGGATCGCTTGCACCGCGGCCTTGACGGGTACCGAATCGCTATGGAGACAGAAGAACCGCAGAGCAACCCGCCGGCCCCTCAGGTCCCACCGGAGACCAGCGACCATCCCTCCCACGAGGAGGAGGTCGGCGGCGCCGGAGCCGAGAATTCGGACGAGATGGCCGACGAGGATCGCTACCGCAAGGGCCCCGGCTGGTAGGGCGCGGTTCGCGCGCCGTGGCGTAGAGCTACCGGCGCCGCCGCAGCAGGATCAGCACGAGCACGAGCAGCAGCGCCGCCCCGCCGATCCGCGCCGCCGGCGTGCCGGCGACGAGCGAGCCGACGTCCAGCTCGTCGGACACGGGAGCGGGTGGGCGGCCGGCGCTCGCCGGCTCGGTCGCGCCGGTCATCGGCGTTCCCGAGGCGCTGGTGGGACGCTCCGGCTCCGCCGGCGGCCCCGCGATCTTCTGCTCCAGGCGCTCGGAGAACTCGCTCAACACCCTCCGGCCCACATCCTCGATCACGCCGCGCCCGAACTGCGCCTGGGGGCCGGTGATGTGCAGCTCGGTCTGGGCGCTCACGCGCGTGCCGCCGTCGATCGGCGAGAGCCGGTTGCGGATCGTCGCCATCGCCGACCCCTGGCCCTTGGCCTCGCGCGCACTCAGCGAGATGACGGCGGTGTGCGAGGCCTCATCGACCGCCGACAGGGTCGCCGTGCCGCGGTATTCGACCCGCATCGGCCCGATCTTCAGCCGCATCGAGCCGTCGTAGACGTTCTCCTGCTCGGTGGCCGTGATCGTCGCCCCGGGCAGGCAGCTGGCCACGCCCTCCATGTCGAGCAGCGCCCGCCAGGTCCTCTCCAGGTCGGCGCCGACCGTGAACTCGTTCTCGAGGATCATGACCGCGAGCTCACCTTCACGCCGCGCCGCTGGCCGCCGCCGTGGATCAGCCGCCACACCCGCTCCCACGGGTTGTGGCTGTCGCAGACCACGCCCTCGTCGTCGCCGAGCGCGTCCTGGATCGCCGAGCAGATCGCGTGCAGCGGCGCGCCGCCGCCCTCGCCCATGCCCTTGGCGCCGTTGGGCGTGAACGGGCTGGGGGACTCGATGTCGCCGGTCTTGATGTCCGGGGTGTCGAGCGCCGTGATCGCGTGGTAGTCGTAGAACGAGGCCTGCTGCAGCTGTCCCTCCTGGTCGTACTCGAAGGCCTCATACAGCGCGGCCCCGATCCCCAGCGCGGTGGCCCCGTGGACCTGGCCCTCGACGATCATCGGGTTGATCCGCCGCCCGCAGTCGTCCGCCGCCGCGTACTCGAGGATCGCCACCTCACCGGTCTCCTCGTCGATCTCGACCACACAGGCGTGGATCTGCGAGGCGTAGGTCAGGGTCAGGTTGCCGGTCTTGGCCTCGGGGTCGGGCACCTGGAACGGCGGGACGTAGACGTGGCGGCAGTTGAGGCTGTAGCGGTCTCGGAGCTCGATCGGGAGCACGGCATTGTTTGAGTAGACGAGGTTGGCCACGCCGATGAACGGGATCGCGCGTTCGCGATCGCCCCGGACAAAGCAGGTTCCATCCTCGAGCTCGATCTCCTCCGGCTCGGCTTGGAGCGCGAAGGCCGCCAGCTCGACGATCTCCTGGCGCAGCTTCTCGGCCGCTCCCTGGGCCGCGGAGAGCCCGGTGACGGCGAACTGCGAGGCGTACGTCCCGCTGAACGCGACGTAGGTGTTCTGCCGCTGGTCGAAGCCCGCGGTGACGTGCACCTGGTCGTGGCGGACGCCGAGGATGTCGGCCACCACCTGGGCCGCCGTGGTCTCGTGGCTCTGGCCCTGGGGCGTGGTCCCGAGGTTCACGTTGACCTCGCCGTAGAGGTCGAGCTTGACGTAGGCCGCCTCGCCGTTGCCGCTGAACGGCAGCTCGGGATTGATGATCCGCGCCTGGCCGAAGTTGTTCGTCCCGGAGTCGAGCGTCGAGCCGATCCCGATCCCGATCCGCTTCCCGGAACCGCGGCCGAGCTCGCGCTGGCGCTCACGCCAGCGCTCGGCGTGGATCAGCTCGAGCGCGATGTCCAGCGAGCGCGGGAGATCGCCGGAGTCGTACACGCACCCGTTGGGCGTCTCGTAGGGGTAGTCGTCGGGCTGGACGTAGTTCTGCTTGCGCAGCGCCACCGGATCGAATCCGAGCTCGTGGGCGACGATGTCGACGATCCGCTCCACCAGCCACAAATGCTGAAGGCGCGAGTAGCCGCGGTTCGGCACCGTCGGGCACTTGTTGGTCATGGTCTCGGTGTAGTCGACCTGGATGTGCTTGAAGCGGTAGCACCCGGGGCTGACCTGCGACCAGATCACGGCGCCGAGCGGCTCGTAGTGCAGGTAAGCGCCGGCGTCGTCGAAGGCGCGGGTCTTGAAACCGAGGATCGTCCCGTCCTTCATCACCGCGACCTTGGTGTCGAGGAACACCCGCTCGTTGCCCTGGCCGGCCGAGAGCATGTGGTCGGTGCGGTACTCGGTCCACTTGGCCGGTCGTCCCGCCTTGCGCGAAAGCAGCGCCAGCGCGGCGATCTGGGGATAGCTCCCGATCTTGACCCCGAACGCCCCACCGATGTCCTGCGAGGAGAAGATCAGGCGGTTGCTCGCCACCCCCAGCGTGGGGCCGATCACCATCGAGGCGAACATCGGCATCTGGTTGTTGGATGAGACGGTCACCGTATCGGTGCCCGGATCCCAGTTGACCACCGCCGCGTTGCACTCGAGCGGGGTGGAGGAGAAGCGGTGGAAGTGAAGGCGCTCGATCTCCACTACGTGGTCGGCGTTCTCGAGCGCCCAGTCGATGTCGCCCCAGTCGAAGACGCCCTTCCAGGCGATGTTGCTGCCCACCTGCTCGTGGAGCAGCGGCGCGTCGGAGTCGGCGGCGGCGACGGTGTCGACCACGGCCGGCAGCGGCTCGTACTCCACCCGCACCAGGCCCGCGGCGTCGCGGGCCAGCTCGCGCGTCTCGGCCAGCACCACCGCCACCGCGTCCCCGTGGTAGCGGACCTTGTCGACCGCCAGCGGATACTCCTCGATCCGCCCCGCGGGCTCGGGGGCGATCTGGAAGAACGGCACCTGGCACATCTCCTTGGCCTCTTCGCCGGTGAGCACGGCGTAGACGCCGTCGAGTTCGAGCGCGGGCCGGACGTCGATCGAGACGATCCGGGCGTGACCGTGTGGGGAGCGCACGAAGTGAGCATGGCCCTGGCGGTGCATCCATACGTCGTCAGCGAACTCGCCCTGTCCCTTGAGCAGCCGCCGGTCCTCGACGCGGGGCACGTTCTGCCCGACGAAGCGGCCGGTCTCGAGCTGGGTTTCGGCGGGGGTGGTGGTCGTCATGCTGCCTCCTCGGCGCCACCGGCCGCGGCGGCGACCGACTTCACGATGTTGACGTATCCGGTGCAGCGGCAGATGTTGCCGCGCACCCCCCGGCGGATCTCCTCCTCGCTCGGGCTCGGGTTGCGCCGCAGGAGGAAGGTCGCCGCCATCACGATCCCCGGCGTGCAGTAGCCGCACTGGACCCCGTGAGCCTCGTGAAAGCCCCGCTGCACGGGGCTCAGCTCGCCGTCGCGGGCCACGCCCTCGATCGTCTCGATCTCGGCCCCATCGGCCTGCGGGGCGAGCATCATGCAGCTCTTCGTCAGCCGGCCGTCGACGATCACCGTGCAGGCTCCGCAGCTGCCCGTATCGCAGCCGATGTGCGTGCCCTTCATCCCGAGCGTGTCGCGCAGGAAGTGCACGAGCAGCTGGCGCGACTCAACCGTCGCCTGATGCTTCTCACCGTTGATCGTGACGTCGATTGCCTGCACTGTGCCTGCGTCAACCACGCTGGGCACCTCCCTTCCCGATTGCTTGAAGCACCGCGCGCCGGGCCACCACGCGCGCCATCTCGCGCCGGTACTCGGCGCTGCCGTGGGCGTCGCCCAGCGGCTCGAGGTCATCGCCGATCTGCTGTGAGGCCTCATGCACCGCCTCGGCGGTGGCCGCCGCGCCCCGCAGCGCCGCCTCCATGCCCGAGTGGCGCAGCGGGGCCGGCGAGACGCAGGCCAGCACCACCCGCGCCTCCTCGATCGTGCCGTTGCCGCGGACCACGGCGGCGGCCCGGGCGATGGCCTTGGAATCGGCACCCACCGCGACCGTGTTGTAGCCGACGCCCGCCCCGGAGTCGAGCGGCGGCACCCGGATGCTGCGCAGGATCTCACCCTCCTGCACCGCGGTGGCGAAGTAGCCATGGAAGAACTCCCGCGCCGGCACCTCGCGCTGCCCCGAAGAGGACTCGATCACCATCGTCGCGTCGAGCGCCACCAGCAGCGGCGGCAGGTTGTTGGTGGGGTCGCTCAGGCAGCAGTTGCCGCCGATC
The DNA here is from genome assembly GCA_036788555.1 of Solirubrobacteraceae bacterium. GTDB lineage: Bacteria > Actinomycetota > Thermoleophilia > Solirubrobacterales > Solirubrobacteraceae > Palsa-465. The sequence continues at coordinate 26,207 of DAIQND010000005.1, forward strand.
GTGCCCCGGCAGCGGATTTGCTGATCCTCGATGTGGCCGGCCACCTCGGCCAGCAGCGGCTGCGCGGAGCGGACCGCCTCGGAGCGGTCGAGCTCGTCGTAGGTCACGCAGGCGCCGATCTCGAGGCCTCCGTCGGCGCGGGCGTCGATCCGCCGCAACTCCTCGAGCCGGCTGATGTCCACCAGCAGCTCAACCTGGGCCACCCGATGCTTGAGCACGTTGACCAGGCTCTGCCCGCCGGCCAGGGGCGCCGCGCTGTCGCTGCTGCTCAGAGCCTGGAGCGCCTCCGCCAGGCTGTCGGGCCGCGCGTAGGCGACTGTTTCAAGGAGCATGTCTCACCTTCTGCGTTGTAGACACTTGTTGCGCCGCGCCCCGCTCCCCGGCGATTCGATCCGTTCCAAACTTCTCAGATATTTGATCACACGTCAAGAAACGGCGCGCCGTCGCGCGTGCCTTCACGAGGCCAGCGCGGTCTGGCTCTCGATCGGGACGAGCTCGAAGAGCTCCTCGCTGCCCATCTGCGCGGCGATCAAGTTGGCCGTCCGGGCTAGATGGTTGTGCAGCTCTCGGGCGGCCAGCCCCGGGTCGTGCGCGATGCACGCCCGGAGGATCCGCTCGTGCTCGAGCCGCCGCTGCTCGAGGTTCACCCGCACCGGCAGCATGGCGAAGCGGTAGCGCTCGCTGGTCTCCCACAGGGGCCTGATCAGGCGTGACATCCAGCGCGACTTGGCGGCGTCATAGAGGGCGAAGTGAAAGGCGGTGTGGGTCGACCACACGACCCCCAGCTCGCGCTGCTGGTAGCCCTTGACGTGCGCCTCGAGGCGCTCGGCCGCAAGCTCGGCGTCGGCCTCGGTGAAGCGCTCGGCCGCGTGCCTGACGGCGAGCGGCTCGAGCGCCAGCCGCGCCTCGTAGACGTCACGCAGGTCATCGATCGAGAGCTCGGTCACGCGCGCCCCGCGGTGGGGAATGTTCTCCACCAGCCCCACCGAGTCGAGCAGCCGCAGCGCTTCGCGGATCGGCATAGGGCTCATCTCCAGGATCACCGCGAGCTCCTCGATGGGCAGCCGCTCGCCGGGTGCCAGCACACCGGTCACGATCGCCTCGTGTAGGGTCGAGAAGGCCCGCTCGGCCAGGGTCCGATGCGCCCCCACCGGCCGAAGCGCCACCAGCTTCTCGTTGGACAGCGTCACGCAATCCCCTCCGACACCAGAGAGCTGGGCCCCGTCCGTGCCATACCTCGTGCACCATATCTCATTTTTTTGCGCAATCTGATTTTTGATATAGCGTGGGCCGCAGGATGGCGACCCCCGACCGCAGTGACGGCCGCCGGATCCCGGCGGCAAGCGGCGCATGACGGTGCCGATGCACGTGGGGGCGTTGCCCAACCGGCCGATCGCCGACGTCGCGGAGCTGGCCGGGCAAGCCGAGCAGCTCGGCTTCGCGGGGATCTGGCTGGCCGACTCGCAATCCATCTTCCGTGACGCGTTCGCCGCCCTCACCCTGGCCGCGGCGCGGACCAAGCGGCTTGCCCTCGCCACCGCGGTGACGAACCCCGTGACCCGGCACCCGGCGGTGCTGGCGTGCAGCTTCGCCACGCTCGATGAGCTCTCGGGCGGTCGCGCGATCCTGGGGATCGGCATCGGCGAGAGCTCGGTGGAGACGCTGTCGCTGAGACCGGCGCGCCTGGCGGAGCTCGAGCACGCCGCGCACGTGCTGCGCCGCCTCCTGGCCGGCGAGGAGGCCGAGTGGAACGGCGCCCGGCTCCGGATGGCGTGGCCGACCCGGCCGGTTCCGATCGTGTTCGCCTCCTCAGGCCCGCGCTCGCTCGAGACCGCGGGGCGCGTCGCGGACGGCGTCCTGTTCCAGGTCGGCGCGGAGCCGGCGATGGTGCGCTATGCGCTGGACCACGTCGACCGCGGCGCGGCCGGCCGGCGGGGCAAGCGCTACCTGCGACTGGCCTGCTCGGGGGGGGCCGACCGTCAGGCCGCGCGCGCCGCCGCCGCCGGTTACGCGGCCGCGGCCGCCGGGACCGTGTTCACCAGCGCCCCCGCCGAGCGGCTCGACCCCGCCCTGCTCGAGGACATCCGGCGGCTCAAGGAGCGCTATGACTACTACGCGCACACGAGCTCCACGGCGGCGCACGCCGAGCTCGTCACCGACCGGATCCTCGACGCGGTGGCGATCGCCGGCTCGCCCGAGGAGGCGATTCCCCGCTTCCGGGAGCTGATTTCGCTGGGCGTCGATGAGTTCGTGCTGACGATCACCTCGCCGAGCCCCGAGCAGACCATCCAGACGTTGGCCGAAGAGGTGCTCCCGCGGCTGTGAGGACACTCCGGGTCGGCTTTCGCGCCTTTGACCCGCACGAGCTGCTCCTGCACTTCATCGCCGAGCGGACCGGCGCGTACCGCGCACTCGGCCTCGAGGTCGAGCTCGTCGACCTGCGGCGCGGCGACGCGCCTCACGATGCGAGCGTCGCCTGTGGCAGCGCGCTCATCGAGGCGCTCGCGGGGGCCGCGGTGCGGATCGTCTTCATCGCCTCCGCCGCGCCGCTGTTCTGGCTCTACGGGCGTGAGCCGGGCGGCGGCTGCGGGCGGGTCGCGACGTATCCGCCCGGGGCGCCGCCGGGCGAGTTCCTGGCGCTCGCGCTCGGGCGCGGCGCGCGCTTGGTTGCCGCGCCGAGCGACGCCGCCCGGCTCGAGCTGCTGCGGGCCGGCGAGGCCGACTGCGCGCTCCTGTCGAGCGCGACTCCTCCCTCTCGCCTCGGGGACCTGACACTCCGGTTCTGCCTGGCCGAGCGCGTCCCCGTGCTGACCACCGGGATCGCGACCAGCGAGGGCGCTGAGCTCGCGCTCCGCCCGCTCGTCGAGGCGCACCGTTCCGCGCTGGCGAGCCTGCGGGCCGGCGCGCCGAGCGCCACCGCCGCCGCCGAGACCGCATTTGCGTTCACGCGCGTCGAGGCGGAGCGGGTCGTCGCGGCGGCCCGCCGGCACTTCAGCGTCGACGGGCGGGTCCCGGCGGCCTACGCCGCGGCCGCCGTGTCGCTCCTCGGCGGAGCGGTCTCCCCCTACGCGCCGCAGGCGCTCGCCTGAGCCGCGCCGTCAGCCGACCGGCTGGGCGGCGCTGGCCGCCGGCGCCGTCGCCTCCTGGAAGTGCGGGATCACCTGGTCGGCAAAGATCTCCTGGGTCTTGATCGCCTTCCAGTGCTCGAAGCCGCCCGGATTCACCGTGATCGCCACCTCGGTCAGGCCGGCGCAGACCTCGCGGGTCTGCTCGATCCGCTCGATCACATCCTCGGGGGTGCCCACCCAGACGATGTCGCCCGCGATCATCTCCTCGTAGGGTGTGGCCGCCAGCTGCTCCATGATCCCCGACGCGTAGAAGCCGTAGCCGGCCTTCTGCAGCTCCTCGTCGGAGGCGCGTTCCTCGAGCGGCGACGCGTTGCCCACGAGAAATCCGCGCATCGCCTGTTCGGCGTCTCGCTTGGCCACCTCACGGTCCTCGTCCATGTAGCAGGCGTGGATCCAGACGATGTCGGGCTCGTTGCCGTGCTCGTCACAGCTGGCCCGGTAGATGTCCAGCTGGGCCTCGAGCGCCTTGTACGGAAGCAGCGGCGGCACCGCGACCGAATAGCCCTTGCGGCCGGCGAGCTCATACGTTGAGTCGCTGGTGCCGCCGACGAACACCCGCTGCTTGCGCGACGGCGGGGACGGGACGATGTGCGAGTCGTCGACCGTGTAGAAGCGGCCCTGGTGGGAGAAGCGCTCGTTCTCGAGCGCCTTGAAGAAGATCTCGAAGGACTCGTCGTAGAGCTCGCGGACGTCCTCGAACTTGACCCCCGCCTTCGGCGGGACCCATCCGTGGCCGCGGCCTACGCCGAACTCGTAGCGCCCGTCGAGGAGGATCTCGGCCTGAGCGATGCGTGAGGCCAGGATCGTCGGGTTGTGGTACGGAAGCACGTGCAGCATCGTGCGGAAATGGATCTGCTTGGTCCTCGGGGACAGCTGGCAGAAGAACGACAGCGGATCGGGGCAGGTGGAGAACTTGGCGAAGAACGGATGCTCGACGATCGCGTAGGTCGAGTATCCGAGCCGGTCGGCGTGGACGACCTGCTCGGCCACCTCGGCGAACAGCCGCTCGGCGGACTTGCCCGGCCAATGTTGCATCTCCGAGTAGATGCTGAATCTCACCGCTCTCTCCCTCCAGTAGGGCCCCGTGTTGGCGCGTAACGTGACGCCCCGCGCCAAAGCCGAATTGCAGGGCCCGACTTTAGATCAAATGTCAAATTCTTGGCAGCCGACCGGCGCGCGGCGTCAGGTCCTGGCCGCCGCCGCGCGCTGCCCGGCGCCCATCAGGGAGATCACGTCGACGATCACCTGCCGGTAGGCCGGGAACGAGAATTGCGGGAACCGCGTCCCGTCGGGGAAGTGGCCGGCGTGCAGCGGGAAGAAGATCCCCGGCGGCGAGGGGTTGAGGGCGATCGTGGTCAGCCCCGCCTCGCGGAACGCCTCGATCCGCCGCCAGGCGTTCTCCGGGCTGCCGCTGACCGTGAGCGCGTTGGCCATTTCGTCGGGCACCGCGCGCATCGCCGCGCCGGCCTCCCCGCGCGCGACCAGTGCGTGGATCCGCTCGAGCTCCTCCCCGAATCCCGCGGCCGTGACGCAGTCGGCATACCCGGGCGAGGAGCGCAGCGCGGTGCTGAACATCACCACCTGCCCCTTGATCAGCTCGATCCCGCTGTCGTCGCGGGTGATGATCGAAGGTGGCACGCAGCCGATCTCGATCTCCTCGAAGGCTCTGCCCGCCTTCTCGACGCCGCGCCGGACGGCCGGCACGACGACCTGGCGGATGTATTCCTCGGAGTAGAAGGCGCCGATCACGCCATCCGCGAGCTCGGCACCGAGCTCGATCATCTTCGGTCCGGTGGCGGCGACGTAGATCGGGATCCGGTGCGCACGCTCGGCCGCCCGCAGCTCGAAGCCGTCGACGCGGAAGATCTCTCCCTCGAAGCTGACGCGCTCGCCGTCGAGGACCCGCCTGAGGATCGTCAGGTACTCGCGCATGGCGCGCAGCGGTCGCTCGAACGTCCGCCCGTGCCAATCGGTGACGTAGGTGTGGGCCTGCAGGCCCACACCGAACCGCAGCCGCCCGCCCGACAGCTCGTCCAGCGACGAGGCGGTCAGCGCCGCGGTGACCGGCGTCCGGCTCCAGATGCCGACGATGCTCGGCACGAGCTGGATCCGCTGGGTGGCGACCGCCACCGCGGTCGCCGGCGTGATCGCGTCACCGAACGTGATCTCAGCGAACCACGCGCTCCTGAAGCCGTTCGCCTCCGCCTCTTGGCCGAGTCGCAAGAGCTCGCTCGGGGCGAGTCCCTTCAGCACAACCCCGAGGCCGTTGTCCTCCGTCATCTGCTCGTTCTCAGCCACTTGCTCGCTCCTTCCTGCCGCCAGTCCGGCCCCGCACCTAACGATTAGCTAACCCGCTGGATTTGACATTTGATGAAATCCGAGCGTAGAGTGGCACGGCCCGGGGATCAACCTGGCCATGAGTTTTCGGCAGCCAAATCGAGTACGAAGGGTCACCCACGGAGGGGCTCAACGCCTTAGCCAGGCCCACAGGTGAGCATCCGCCCAAGCGGAGACGAGAACTACCAACCGGAGGGAAGAGAGATGAGAAGACGGCGAATCCTTCCCGCGCTTGCTGCGCTCGTCACAGCCGGCGCGGTGATCGCAGGCTGCGGTAGCTCATCGAGCAGCAGCAGCGCGAGCAGCAGCGGCGCAAGCAGCAGTGGCAGCACGAGCAGTTCGAGCACCAGTTCCTCGAAGAAGCCGATCGTCATCGGCGCCGCCGTGGACCTGAGCTCGACGATGAAGGCGTTCGACGGCCCGGCCCTGCAGGCGGCCGAGCTCGAGGTGAAGAAGATCAATGCCGCGGGCGGAGTCGACGGCCGCAAGCTCATATTCGACGTCGAGAACGACAAGCTGATCCCGGCCCAGACCCGCGCCGACGCGATCAGCCTGGTCGGCAAGGGCGCCAACATCCTGTGGGTCACCTGCGACGTCGACTGGGCGACGCCCTCAACCGAGGTTGGGATCAGCTCCAAGCTGCTGACGGTGTCGCCGTGCATCAGCACCGATCAGATGGGACCGAAGCGCTTCGGCCCGGCCGGCGAGCTGGCCTTCACGTTCGGCAGCATCGCTCAGGACGAGGGCGCAGCGCTCGCCCAGGTCGCGATCCAACACGGCTGGAAGACCGCCGACGTGGTCACCGACAAGGCGATCGCCTACACGGTCGACGATGCTCAGGCGTTCGCCCAGCGCTTCACCCAGCTCGGCGGGAAGATCGTCGGCTCGTTCAGCTTCGCGCAGGGCGACCACACGATCGGCAGCGTCGCGAGCAAGGTCGTCGCATCGAAGGCCCAGGTGATCGATCTGTCGGAGTTCTGGTCCCCCGCCGGTGACCTGCCCTCGTTCCTGACGAGCGTGCGCACCGCCGGCGACACGACGCCGATCGTCGGGCCATGGTCGATCGACGGGACCTTCTGGCTGCCCAAGAGCCCGAGCGTGTCGACGAACATCTGGCACACCGCGTACGCCTCGATCTACGGCGACGATCCCAACAGCGCGGTCCGTTCGCTCGAGGGCCAGATGGCCGCCCAGGGCCAGGCACCGGCGACCGGCGGCTTCGTCCTCGGCGCCACAGCGATCGACGGGATCGTCCAGGCGATCAAGCAGGCCGGCGGCTCGACTGACGGCGCCACCCTGGCGAAGATCATCCAGGG
>DAIQND010000006.1:0-31780 GCA_036788555.1 Solirubrobacteraceae bacterium
CCCAGCTCCTGGAGGACCGCTTCCGTGTGGCCGCCCACGCTCCAGGTTGCCGGCGAGCGCACGCCGCCCGGAGTCGAGTCGAGCTTTGGGACGATGCCGGGTGCGGTCACCGTGCCGTGCACCTCGTCCTCGTATTCGACCAGCAGCCCCCGCTCCTTGAAGAACGGATCGTTGTAGATGTCGGCCGCGTTGTAGACCGGCGCGCAGACGACGCCGGCGTCGTTGACGATCTGATCGAGCTCGGCCGCGGTGTGCTGCGCCGCCCACTCGCCGATCAGCTCGTCGAGCACGTCCTCGTTCTCGCCGCGCGCGGTGTGGGAGCTAAAGCGGGGGTCCTCCGCCAGTTCCGGGCGGCCGATGAGGGCAGCCAGGCGCCGCCAGAGCGTGTCGTGGTTGGCGGCGATCACGACCCACCGCTCGTCCTTGGAGCGGTAGACGTTCGAGGGGGCGATCTTCGGCAGGCGCGTACCCGTCGGCTCGCGGATAACCCCCGTCTTCTCGTACTCGAGCACCGCCGACTCGGTCACCGCGAAGCACGCGTCGGTGATCGAGGCGTCGACCACCTGCCCGGTGGCTCCCTGGGCGTCGCGGGCGTAGAGCGCGAGCAGGATCCCGGTGAAGGCCGACTGGGCGGCGAGCGTGTCGCCGATCGAGATTCCGTAGCGCGGGGGCGCCTGCCCGGGATAGCCGTTGATGTAGCGCAGGCCGGAGATCGCCTCGCTGGCCGAGGCAAAGCCCGGGCGGTCGCGGTAGCGACCGGTCTGGCCATATCCGGTGACGCGGGCGTATACGGCGCCGGGATTGATGGCGTGGATCTCCGCCGGACCGAGGTTCCAGCGCTCCATCGTGCCGGGTCGGAAGTTCTCGAGCACGACGTCGGCGCGTTCAGCGAGCCGCCGCGCAATCTGCTGCCCATCCTCCACCCGCAGGTTGAGCGTGATCGAGCGCTTGTTACGGGCCAGGATCGACCACCACAGCGAGTGTCCGTTGTGGCGCAGGCGGCCCCACTCGCGCATCGCGTCCCCGCGCGGTGGGGGCTCGACCTTGATCACGTCCATGCCGAAGTCGCCGAGCAGCGTTCCGACATACGGCCCCGCGAGGAGCTGACCGAACTCCACCCCCACGAGCCCCTGGAGGGGTCCACCGCTCAGCGTCGCTGGAGCGCTGTTCGGGCTTGGCGGGGCGACCGTCTGCTGCCCGGCATCGGGAACTGGCTTCATCACCCTCTCCTGTTCGCGGGCGCCCGAAGGCCCCTCAGGTTTCCGCCGCGACTGTATACCGCAGCATACCGCGAGGCCGGGGCGGCGTCGACCGCGGCGCGGCTCCGCGTCGAGCGAATCACGGCTCCTCGGCCGCTCCGCTCCGGGCGAGGTATGCCTTGTGGCGTCGCAGCTTGGCCCGGGCGAGCTCGTAGACGGGGTAGTCGACGAACTTGCCGCGGACGCGGATCGAGGCCACGCCCCCGGACTCGGCGGCCTCGAATGCCTCGACAACGGCACGCGCCGCCTCCAGCTCCTGGGGCGTGAGCTCCGAGAACGCCTGATTTATCGGATCCACCTGGCGCGGATGGAGCGCCACGCGTCCCTGGAAGCCGAGCCCGCGAGACCGCCGGCTGTCCTCCAGAAGCCCCGCCGTGTCCTCGAGCTGCAGGTAGGGGCCGTCGATCGGACCCGGGAGGCCGGCGGCGCGCGCCGCCACCACCAGCCTGCTGCGGGCGTAGAGCAGCTCGGTGCCGTCGGGTCCGACGTCGATGCCCAGCGCAGAGGTGAAGTCGGCGACGCCGAACATCGCCGTCGCGGTGCGCTGTGGCGCCTCGAGGAGGATCGTTTCGCAGCGCGCGATCCCCATCGGCGTCTCGATGAGGGCGATCAGCGCGATCGACGCGGGGGGCAGGCGATGCTCGCGCTCGGCCTGCGCCAGCGCCTCATCGGCGCCCTGCAGGGCAGTGACCGACTCGACCTTCGGCACGACGAGCATCGAGACCCCCGGCACCGCGACCGCGGCGATGTCGGCCTGCAGTCGGCCGCTGTCAAGGCTGTTGACCCGGACGGCGACGGGGATGTCCGCCGCCACGCGCGGGACCGCCTCACGGGCGACCGCGCGAGCGGCAGTCTTCCCCGACTCCGCCACCGCGTCCTCCAGGTCGGCCACGACCAGATCGGCGCCGCTCTGGCGGGCCTTCTCGAGCTTGCGTTGATCGTTAGCGGGGACGAACAGCACGGCGCGCAGCAGCCGCGGCTCGGATTCGACCCCTTCGAAGCTCATGCCGCGGCGTCCGTCTGCGGCTCGAGCCGGACCACCTGCTCGCCCTCCACCCGCACGAGCCGGCGCGGGCTGATGGCCAGCGTCGCGGTGGCCACGAGGACGCCACCAATCGCCACCACCCACACCGCCGACCAGGAGTGGGCGACATCTTTGACCACGCCGAGCAGCGGCGGTATCACGGCGACGCCGCCGTAGATCGCGGTGAGGCCGCGGCCGGTGGCGCGGCCGAGTCCGCCGGGCCCCGCCGCGTCGGTGATCAGCGCCATGTAGACGCCGTTCCAGCCGACCGAGAAGAGGCCGATCATGACGACGACCAGCCACAGCGAACCGCCGGTGACGCCGCCGGCCAGCGCCGCGAGAGCGGCGACGCTGGCGCCGGAGATCAGCACCAGCGTCGTGGCGTGGGAGGTGAACCAGCGGTCCGAAACCCAGCCCCACCCGATCCGCCCCACGCAGGCGGCGGCGAAGGCGACGCTCAGCGCGGCGCCCGCGGTCGTCTTGGAGAAGCCATGGGCTTCGACGAGGTACAGCGTCAGGTAGCCGGCCAGGCTGAGCTGCACGCCCGACATCAGGAACCCGAAGAGCGCGGTGGGTGCACCGCCGGGCACCGACACGTGCACCGAGGCCGGCCGCGGCCGGCCGGGCTGGGGACCGCCGCGCTCAAACCAACCCGTGCGTTCTCGAAAGCTGATCCAGCGGCCGGTGACGGCGCCGCCGAGCAGTACGCCGACCGCCGCCAGGAGCGCGTCACGCCAGCCGAGTGCCTGCGCGATCCGGGGCAGCGCGAGACCGGCCGTCAGGCCGCCGAGCGTGACGCCCATCTGCTTGACGCTCAAAAACAGCGCCCGCCGCCGTCTCGGCACCAGCCCGGTGGAGAGGACGTTCGTGGCGGGGTTCACCGCGCCGTAACCGACGCCGGCGAGCGCCACACCGGCGAGAAAGCTGAGCCGCCCGGATGCCACCGCCGCGATCGCCACGCCGGTGGCCACTCCAAGCTGCGAGAGGGTCAGCGACCGACCGGCACCGATCCGGTCGGTCAGGTGTCCGGCGGGAATCGACGCGGCCAGCGCGCCCAGGAACACCAGCCCCGGAATCAGCCCAACCTCGAACGTGCTCAGGTGGAGGCTCGTCCGCAGATACGGAGCGAGCGCGCTGGTCCCGAGCGTGGCGAACGTGCTCGCCGCCATCGTCGCCACCGACACGCTCAGGCCCACCAGGACCGGCGCGGTTACCCAGTTCATGCAGTCGCGAAAGCCCTCAGAGCTCTCCGGCCTCGCCGGCTGCGAGATGCTGGGCGAGCACATCCCCGCCCCGCCGCAGGTGGCGGCGCCAGTGGTCCTCGGCAGCCGCGCCGTCGCCCGTCCGCAGCATCTCGATCAGCTCACGGTGGTCGCGGTCAGAGCGCCGTCGGCGTGACTCGTCAAAGTACACGTAGGCCTTATAGAGCAGGGGGAGCTGAAAGACCTGCGCAAAGCAGCGCGACAGCGGAGCGTTGCGAGCGCTACGGACGACCAGCGCGTGAAACCGCTGATTCTCTCTGGACAGCGCACGGATCACCTCAGGCGTCATGTCCAGCGGCTCGACCTCCATCTGGTCCTGGATCTGGGCCAGCGCGTCGAGTTCGGCGGGGGTGATCCGCTCGGCCGCCATCCGGGCCGCGAAGCTCTCGAGGTGGGCGCGGAGGTTGTAGATGTCGCGGACCTCGTCACTGGAGTAGTGGCGGACGGCCATCCCGCGGCCGACCCGCGCCACGAGGTTCTCCCGCTCGAGCTTGAGCAACGCCTCGCGTACGGGCGTGCGACTCACGTTCAGCATCTCCGCCAGCTGTTGCTCGACGATCCGCTGCCCCGGCCGCAGCGTGCCCTCGAGAATCGACCGCCGGATCGCGGCGTATGCCTCCTCGCCCGGCGTGCTCGGAGGGGGATAGAGACCGGTGATCCCTAGCTCATCCCCCGTATGCAACGGCATACAGGAACAGTACAGTAATCGCCCGCTTGCCGCCGGTCGTGAAAGCGCCCGCTGACGCCGGCCGCGAATACGGCAGGGGATCCGCCGACCTTGACTGCACCCTCCGCACCGCCGCACGGACCGCCCGCGCTTTCGCCTGCACACGGCGCGCTTATGCCCGACGACCGGCGAGCGGCCGCGTGGCGACGCGATGCGGTCGCCGGCGGCCTGTGGATGGTCGCGGTGGTTCCGGCCGCGGTCGGATTCTGGCGGGTCGGCGGGTCGCTGGCTGGGATAGGGACGGCGCAGGTGGCGACCATGGTCGCCGCGTCGCTGCTGGCGCTCGGCATCGCCACGCTGTTGCAGGTCGCCCTGGGGCTCCGGCTGCCGGTGTACGAGGGGCCGGCGGCCGCCTACCTGGCGGCCATCACCGTGATCACGGCCGAGGGCCAGCACAGCCTCGGGGCGATCACCGGCGGGTTGATCGCCGCCGGGAGCTTCGTCGCGCTGCTGGGGGTCCTGGGCGCCGATCGGCTGATCGCCAAGGCGTTCACTCCGCTAGTGGCCAACGTGTTCGTGCTGACGGTGACGCTGGCGCTGATCCCCGACTCGGTCGAGCGGGCGATCGGCGCGACCGGTGGCCTGCCGGGAAGGGGAGCGGCGTGGGCCGGCAGCGCCATGGTGGTCGTCGTGGCCATCGCCTGCCGGCGTGTCCGGCGGCTGATCCCGTACAGCCTGCTCGCCGCGCTGGTCCTCGGTACGGCCACCTACCTGGCGGTGGCGGGAACCCCCCATGTGCACCTGGGAGGCACGCTGAGCGCTCCGGCCCTGCTCCCATGGGGCCGCCCGCGGCTCAACGCCGAGGTCGTGATCCCGTTCCTGCTGGCCGGCGCGCTGGCCGCGTTCAACACCGTGGCCACCGGCCGGGTCGCCTCGATCGCCCACGACCTCGAGCTCGGCGCACCCGCGCAGCGGCGCTCGTTCGTTGCCCACGGCGCGAGCCAGGCGGGCACGGCGGTGTTCGGCAATCTCGTCGGCACCGTCTCGAGGGTCGACTCGGTGGGCATCGCCCGGCTGCTTGGCCACCGCGGTCGGACGCCGCTGCTGCTCTGCGGCGTGCTGGTCGGCGGCCTGGCGTTCGTGCGGCCGTTCGTGCAGCTGGTCGCGGCGCTTCCGCTCAGCGTCTCGGCGGCGCTGCTGGTGGTGTTGCTGGCGCTGATCCTGTTTCATGCGGCCAGCGGTATCGCCGCCGAGCCGGCGGCCGTGGTGGCGGCGGTGGTGGTGCCTGCGATGCTCCCGACGCTGGTCTGGATAACCGTGGGAAGCTCGCTGCCGCCGACCGTGCAGCTGCTGGCCAACCCGATGCTGTGGGGCGTCCTGCTGGCGATGGTGCTCGAGCGGATCGTGGTCGCCCGGCGGGCGTCGAGCCGAGCGGGCGGGGTGGCGAAGTGAGCGGCCGGTCGGTCGCGGCGTTGCGTTCCTCGCCGGCCAGCGGTCAGGGAACCGTCGGCCCCGCCACCGCCGCGCTGCTGGGCACGACGATGTTCTTCTGGGGAACCGCCTTCCGGGCCACCGCGGTGGGCGGCCGTCATGCCTCGCCGATCGTGTTCTCGACGTTGCGAGCCGCCCCGGCGACGCTGGCCCTCTTGGCGGTCGTGGTGTTTACGCGCGGCCGCCTTCCTCGTGACCGGCGGACGGTCCGCCTGGGGGCGCTGAGCGGAATCCTGACCGTCGCGATCGCCTTCGAGGGCCTCGCCGAGGCAACAAAGCTGGCGGGCCCCGGCAATGCCGCGGTGCTGATCAACACCGCCCCCTTCTTCGCCGTCCTGCTGGCCCGCGTGGCGCTTCGCGCGCGCACGCCGCGGATGGCGATCGCCGGTCTGGTCATCGGCTTCACCGGCGTCGTCGTGATGGTCTCTAGCCAGCTGGGGCGCGGATCCGTCGGTGACCTTGCGCTGGGGACGGCGATTGCCCTGTTCACCGCCTGCGGGTTCGCCACCGGAGCCCTGATCATCGCGCGCACCGCGCGCGCCGACCCGGAGCTCGACATGCTCGGCTTCACGGCGCTGCAGTATTTCGTCGGCTCCGTCGTGCTGGCCGTCCTGATGGTGATCTACGGCCATCCCGCCAGTGCTGACTGGACCTCGAGCGCGCTGTGGGAATCGGTCGCCTGGGTTGCGCTCGGCAGCTCGGCCGCGGCCTCGATCTGCTTCAACCTCGCGCTGCGCCGCGTGTCGGCGGCGCGCGCCACGGCATGGCAGTTCCTGGCTCCGGTCGTCGCGGTGGTCGTGGAGGCGGCGCGAGGCAACGCCCCCGGTCCGGTTGTGATCGCCGGGATGGCGCTCGCCATCGCCGGAGTTGCGGCGGTCAGCATCGCCCAATCGACGGCCCGGTCGGCGCGGGCGTAGGATGGCCGCGCGGAAGGCCCAGGGCCCAACAGAGGAGAGACAGACATGCCGAGAGTTTGCGTGCTCGTGCCGTTCGCGTTCGACGAGAAAGGGCTGGCCAACCGGCGCGCGCAGCAGGAGTCGGTCCGGCTCTCGCCGGACATGGAGCTCGACTACAAGCCGGTCAAGGCCGGACCGGCGCTCTACGACAGCTACCACGACTACGTGCTGGCGGACTTCGCGATGCTGCAGGCCGGGCTCGAGGCGGCCGACGAGGGCTATGAAGCGATCTGCATCGACACGATGAGCGACTCCGGCGCCAACGCGCTGCGCTCGATGCTCGACATCCCCGTGATCGCCCCGGGCCGCGCCTCCTACCTGACGGCGCTGATGCTCGGCCACCGGTTCTCCGTGCTCACGCAGTGGGACGGCTGGATCGCCCTGTACACGAAGGGCGTCCGCGAGTACGGGCTCGAGGAGCACCTCGTCTCGGTTCGCTCGATCAACACTCCTCCCGACGTCGAGAACCTGCTCGGCGGCAAGGAGGACGTGGTCTTCCCCAAGCTGCGGGAAGCCGGGCTCAAATGCGTGGAGGACGGCGCGGACGTGATCTGCCTGGGTTCGACGACGATGCATCAGGCGCACGGCTACCTGTCCGAGAACCTTCCCGTCCCGGTGATCAACCCAGGGCCGCTCACCTACAAGCTGGCCGAGACGATGCTGTCGCTGCGCCTCACCCAGAGCCGGCACGCGTATCCGCGGCCAAACGTCGAGAAGCGGGCGATGATCGAAGCGATGGCGCAGGCGGCGGCCGACAGCGAGAAGGCGTCGGTCTGAGGTCGACCTTGGCGGGTGAGAGCTATCGGGTCGCGGTCCTGCCGGGCGATGGCATCGGCCCGGAGGTGATGGCCGAGGCGCAGGCGACGCTGGAGCTGGCGGCGAGGCTCGGCGGCTTCGAGGTCGAGGCGGAGAGCTTCGACGCCGGCGGCGCCTACCACCTCGCCACCGGCCGTCCGATCGACCCCGAGGTGCCCGAGCGGCTGGCGAGCTTCGACGCGATCCTGGCCGGGCCATTCGGCGACCCGCGGGTGCCCGATGCGATCGTCCTGTGGGGGACTATCCTGGAGTTCCGCCAGCGCTTCGACCAGTATGTGAATCTCCGTCCCGCGCGCCTTCTGCCGGGGGTTCCCAGCCCGTTGCGAAGCGCAAGCGAGTTCGACGTAGTGGTAGTGCGCGAGAACACCGAGGGGGAGTACTCGGGGGCCGGCGGGCGCATCCATCGCCGCAGCGATCAGGAGGTGGCGGTCGAGACCTCGCTGTTCACCCGGGCCGGGACCGAGCGGATCATCCGCTACGCGTTCGAGTACGCCCGCTCCCGCGGACGGCGCCGGGTCACCAGCGCCACCAAGTCCAACGCGCTGCGGCACGCGATGCCGTTCTGGGACGAGGTGATGGATCGGGTCGCGGGCGACTATCCCGACATCGAGCACGATGCCGTGCTGATCGACGCGCTGGCTGCGCGGGTGATAACCGATCCCGGGTCGCTGGACGTGATCGTCGCCAGCAATCTGTTCGGCGACGTGCTGAGCGACCTGACGGCGGCGGTCGCCGGGAGCCTCGGGACCGGCCCGAGCGCCAATCTAGATCCCTCGCGTTCGCACCCCAGCCTGTTCCAGGCGATCCACGGATCCGCCCCCGATATCGCCGGGCGCGGGATTGCCAACCCCGTGGCCGAGATTCTCTCGGTGGCGCTGATGCTGGAGTTCCTCGGCGAGAGCGCGGCCGCGGCGGCGATCGAGCGGGCGGTCGGCACGAGCACGGGCGAGCCGCAGACGCGGACCCCGGACCTCCAGGGATCGGCCGGGACGCGGGAGGCGGGCGAGGCGATCCGCGAGCACCTGCGGGCGGAACTGAAGGCGCCGGCGGCAGCGCGGGGCTGATCAGGCGAACACGTCGAGCGGCAGACGACAGGTGACGAGCGCGTTGGGCACGTTCACCGCCTCGGCAATCCGCAGGTCGGCGGCGACGCTCGCCAGGACATAGGCCTGCTCGCGCCGCAGGCCGCGCTCGAGCTCGAGCCAGTCGATCATCTCGAGCAGCGCCCGCCGTGCCGCGGTGGTGAGGTCCAGCTCGCGGTTCTCCCCGCCGTCGCCGAGCGGAATCCCGGTCGTCTCGAAGCAGGCGCGGGGACGCGGCAGCGCCGGCTCGGTGTACTCGATCGCGGGGAAGCGCGGCCTCCAGCGCAGCGTCTCGGAGCGCCGCAGCGACACCGCCAGCGTGACCGTGGCCGCGACCTCGATCGCCGTCCCGCAGACCTCCCCCTCGCCCTGGGCGAAGTGCGGGTCGCCAACCGAGAGCAGCGCGCCCGGGACATGCACCGGCAGCAGCAGGCGGCTGCCCTCCGTGAGCTGTGCGATGTCGAGGTTGCCGCCGTTTTCGCGCGGCGGGATCGTGCGCAGCGCCTGCGAGGCGTAAGGCTCCTCGGCCGGGACGGCAGAGCGCGGGTGCGGCGGGAGCACGGCGCCGCCGCGGCGAGCCAGCGCCTGCTCACGTTGCGCCGCGCGGTCAAACAGCTCACGGGAGGGGGCCACCGCGACGCAGCCGAGGAATGGCTCGCCGTGGATGGTTATCTCCGGGAGGTCCTCGGAGCGGGCCACGCCGTCCTCGATCTGCCAGCGCACCAGGAATGGCTCGCTGAACAGGTCACCGAGCAATCCGAACCCGGGAATCACGGCGGTGGTGGCAAAGCGCGCGGGTTCGATCCGCGTGGGCATCACCTCGAGCAGGTCGCCCGGGCGGGCGCCGGCGATCTCGATCGGACCGGTGAGCGGGTGGTTGGCATCCAGATCGATCGACTGAAGCGAGCCGGCGTCGCTGCCGGGCGACAGCTGGCCGTCCATCCCGTCGCGCAGCTCGAGCTCGATCTGCTCACCCGGCTCGATCGTGGCGATCGGGGGCAGGTCAGGCCAGATCCGGTTGTGGCTGTTCTGCGGGTGCGCGACGATCGACTGCTCGCGCTGCACACCGACGCGGAGCGTCATCGCGCGTCCGGGCGTTGCGAGACCAGCAGCCCGCGGACGAGCACGGCGGCCGAGCGGGCGAGTCCGAGCTCGGCCTCGGACCACTCGCGCGGTCCCCTGAGATGGTGCAGCGAGATGATCCCGATGAGCGCCTCACCGTCGCGCACCGGCGTCACGATCTGCGCCCCGAGTCCCCCGTAGTGGACGAGCATGGCCTGGAAGGCGGGGTCGTCGCTGGCGCTGGCACTGTCGGGCTGTACGACCTGCTCGGCTCCGGCGAGGATCTGATTGACGACCGGCTGTCCCTGCAGGGACACCTGCCGGTCGCCGATCAGGCTCCCGGTACCCGGCGTCAGCGCCTCGTGGACGACCGGGAAATACTCGCCCGGCACCTCCAGTCGCAGCGTGCACCGCTCGACGCCGATCAGCTCACGCAGTCGCTGCACGATCGCCGCGAGCGCGGCGGCGACGAGCTGCCGATCGGAGGCGGGCCCGGTCATGGGCGGGGGCAAAACGTGTCCGGTGCGCTCACGCGCGGCATCCAAGCGTCCCCCCGCGCGAATGTCAAACATTTCGTGGACGGGGCGTGTGGGATCCCATACAGTTGCTCCGGGCCGCGCGCTTGCGCCACGTGCCCGGTGAGCCACGACCGCCGCGAGAGGAGAGCGATGCCGTTCGCCGACGTGAACGATGTGAGCCTGTACTACGAGTTCACCGGACCGCCGGACGCGCCCCTGATCCTCCAGTTCGGCGGGTCGCTGTTCGGCCGCCAGAACTTCGACGCGGTGAACGAGGGGTTTCGCGGGAACTTCCGGCTGCTCAGCTTCGACGCGTCCGGATACGGGCGCTCGACCCAGCCGCTGACCGAATACAGCGTCGAGAACTGGGCGCACGAGGGGGCGGCGCTGCTGGACGCGCTGGGCATTGAGCGCGCGCTCACCCATGGGACCTCGATGGGCGGGATGATCGCGCTGGCCTTCACCGCGCTGTATCCGGAGAAGACGATCGCGTCGTGCGCCGACTGCGCGATGGCGCGCTGTGACACCTACCGCCGGGTGATGTTCCGCAACTGGCGCCAGCAGTGCGAGGCGCTCCCGCTGGATGACTTCTGCGACCTGCTGACGATTCAGGCGGTCGGCGCCGCGTTCCTCGAGGAAAATCCCGAGGTGTTCGACAACGTCAAGCGGATCGTGGCGATGAACTCGCCGTACACCGTCCGCCAGGCCTGCCTGGCGATGGAGAGGATGGACCTCGAGCCGCTGGTCGACCGGATCCGCCGCCCCATCCTGTTCACCAATGGCTCGCGCGACATCATGACCCCGCCGGATCTCGCGCCCTCCGGCTACAGCGCGCGTCAGATCGTCGAGCGTGTGCCCGAGTTCGCGCGGCTGCACGAGTTTCCGCACATCGGCCATGCCGATCTGCTCGAGGTCCCCGACGAGGCGGTGCGGGTGGTCACCGCGTTCTTCAAGGAGGTCCTCGCCTCCGAGGCTGGATCCGAGCTATCTCAGGCGCCGGCTTAGCCGCTCGCGCCGTGGCACGGCTGCAAGGTAAGACGGCGGTGATCACCGGCGGCGCGTCGGGAATCGGCCGGGCGGCGGCCGAGCGGTTCCGGGCCGAGGGCGCCGAGGTGGTCGTCGCCGATCTCCAGCCGGGTGAGCGCGAGGAGGAGTTCCTCGCCTGCGACGTGACCGCGGAGGGCGAGGTTCGCCGCCTCGCGGACCACGTGCTCGAGCGCTTCGGCCGGGTCGACGTCCTGTTTGCCAACGCCGGGATTGCCGCGCACGACGCGGCGACCGAGATGACCGAGGCCGAGTGGGAGCGGGTGTTCGCGGTCGACGTAAAGGGCCTGTGGCTGGTCTGCCGGGCGCTGCTGCCGAGCATGCTGGAGCGCGGCAGCGGCTCGATCATCCTGAACGCCAGTCAGCTCGGATTGGTCGGCTATCCCGGCCTCGCCGCGTACGGCGCGGCGAAGGCGGCGGCGATCAACCTGGCCCGCACGCTGGCCGCGGAGGCGGGACCCCGTGGCGTCCGGGTGAACGCGCTGTGCCCGGGTCCGACGCTCACCCCGGGGCTCGAGTCATGGTTCGAGCAGACGGGAGATCCGCAGGTGCATGACCGGCTCGCGGCCGGGACGGTGCTCGGGCGCCTGGCAGATGCCGGCGAGATCGCCGCGGCGGCATTGTTTCTGGCCAGCGATGACTCCTCGTACGTGACCGGTGCCGCATTGGTGGCAGACGGCGGCTACACGGCGGTCTGAAATCGCTGAGTACTCAGCGATATGTGCGGCCGCGGCCACCGGGTCTGCGGATATGCTCCGTACCCTCGCGACCGTGAAAGCGCGCCACCCAGCATGAGCATCGACCCGTCTGGCCAGAGCGCGCTGGCGACATCGCTTCACCGCGTTCGCAAGGCCTATGAGCAGGTATACGACCAGCTGCGGGAGCTGATCATGCAGGGCGAGCTCGAGCGCGGGCAGCGGCTCCCGGGCGAGGCGGCGCTCGCCCGCGAGTTCGGCGTGAGCCGGGGAACCGTGCGCGAGGCGCTCCGCCTGCTCGCCGCGCACAACCTGATCCGCACCGCGAAGGGCGCCGGCGGCGGCAGCTTCGTGACGCTGCCCACGGTCGACCACGTCTCGGAGCTCTTCCAGGCGAACATCCGCCTGCTGAACGAGTCGCGGGATGTGACCGCTGAGGAGATGCTCGAGACGCGTGAGCTGCTCGAGCCGTTCGCCGCGCGGATGGCCGCGGGTCGGCGCAGCCAGGCCGATCTCGACCGGCTGGCGGCCTGCATCATCGAGGACCCGCTCGAGCTCGGCACCGAGCGCCAGCACCTCAGCAACAACGCGTTTCATCGCGCCCTGCTCGACGCCTCGGGCAACACGCTGCTGGCGATCGCCGCCCAACCGGTGTTCGGGATCCTCCAGACGAGCATGCGCCGCAGTGAGATCGACCACGCCATGCTGGCCAAGGTCAACGACGACCACCGCGAAATCCTGGACGCGGTGAACCGGGGCGACGGGGAGGCCGCCGAGGGGCACATGCGCGAGCACCTGGTGATGCTGCGCGAGACGTACGTACTGCTGTGGGCCCGAGACGGTGGGCCCCAGCTCGTCGGCTCGGGCACGGGAGTCGGCGACTGATCGCCCAGGAGGTGATATGACGCAGGTGGCGGTGATCGGAGTCGGGCGGATGGGCGCGCCGCTGGCGCGGCGGCTGCTGGCGGCCGGCTACGACGTGACCGTATGTGATCCGGCGCCCGCCGCGCTCGCCGCACTTGTGGTGGACGGCGCGCAGGCGGCGGAGGATCCGGCGCGGGCGGCGGCCGCCGCCGAGGTCACCATCACCTGCCTGCCCACCCCCGACATCATCGAGACGGTGGTGCTCGGCGAGCGCGGCGTGCTGCAGGCCGCCGCCCCGGACACGCTGGTGATCGACATGAGCACGTCGCTGCCCGCGCTCGCCCGCCGCCTGGCCGCGGCCGGGCGGGAGCGGCGCGTCGACGTGCTCGACGCGCCGGTCACCGGTGGCCCGCGGGGAGCCGAGCAGGGGACGCTGGCGATCATGGTGGGAGGCGAGGCGGAAGCGTTCGCGCGCGCGCAGGAACTGCTCCAGGCGCTCGGGAAGCTCGTGCGCCACATGGGTCCGGCGGGCAGCGGCCAGGCGACCAAGCTGACCAACAACGTGCTCGCGGCTGCGCACATGGCCGTCCTCGCCGAAGCCGTCGCGCTGGCCCGCAGCGAGGGCCTCGACCTGGCCCAGGTCTACGAGATCCTCTCCAACGGGACCGGCGACTCACGCGTGCTGCGCAACCGCTATCCGGTTGCGGGCGTGCTCCCGGAGGCGCCGGCCAGTCACGACTGGGCGCCTCTATTCCCGGTCGACCTGATCGCCAAGGACGTGGCGCTCGCGCTGGCCACCGCCGCCGAGCACGATCTGAGCATGCCGGTCGCCGAAGCGGCGCTCGCCCGCTACCGCGAGGCGCAGGCGGCCGAGCTGGGCGAGCTCGACTACTCGGCCGTGGCGCGGCTGCTCGGCGACGGCGGCTAATGTCGGACATCTAGACACCGCCCGGCGCAAGCTCATACACTGCGCCGCGTGCTGCGGCTCGGAGTGGACGTCGGTGGAACCTTCACCGATCTCCTGCTCCACGACACCGACTCCGACGAGGTGTGGGTGGCCAAGGTGCCGAGCACTCCCGAGGACCAGTCGCGCGGGGTGCTCGACGGGATCCGCGCCATCAGCGGCAGCGCGGAGCTCCCAGCCGAGCGTCTCGACAACATCCTGCACGGGACGACGGTGGCCACCAACGCCGTCCTGGAGAAGCGGGGAGCGCGCGTCGGCCTGCTCACCTCGGAGGGCTTTCGCTCGATCCTGCACCTGGCGGAGGCGTGGACGCCGGGGCCGCTGTTCGGTTGGATGATCTACGAGAAGCCGGAACCGATCGCCGCGGTCGAGGACACGCGCGCTCTCGCCGGACGGATCGGCGCCGACGGGAGCGTCCTGCGCGAGCTCGACGAGGCGCAGGCGCGGGCCGCGATCGCCGAGCTGCGTGACCGGGGCGTCGAGGCCCTGACCGTATCGCTGATGAACTCCTACGCCAACGCCGGGCACGAGCGCGCGGTGGCGCGGCTGGCCGGCGAGCAGGCACCGGCCCTGCCGGTTTCGATCTCCTCGGAGATCCTCCCCGAGTTCCGCGAGTACGAGCGCACGGTCACGACCGTGGTGAACGCGTACGTCGCGCCGGTGCTCGACCGCTACCTGTCAAGCCTCCGCGAACGCCTGGCGCAGGAACAGATCGGCGCCGAGCTGCGGGTGGTGCGTTCCGACGGCGGGCTGATGAGCCTCGATTCGGCTCGGACGACGCCGGTGCACACCGTCCTCTCCGGTCCGGCGGGAGGCGTCCAGGGGGCAGCCTATGTCGCCTCCCGGGCCGGGCTTGACCGAATTCTCACCTTCGACATGGGCGGGACGTCCACCGACGTCGCCACCTGCGTCGGGGGAACTCCGTCGATCACCCGCGAGACGACGGTCGGCGAGTTCCCGGTGCGCGCTCCGTCGGTGGAGGTCGAGAGCATCGGCGCCGGCGGCGGCTCGATCGCCTACGTCGCCGAGGTCACCGGGGCGCTGCGGGTCGGGCCGCGGAGCGCCGGCGCCGAGCCCGGGCCCGCGTGCTACGGCCGCGGGGGTGAGGAGCCGACGGTCACCGACGCCAATGTCGTGCTCGGCCACCTCCCGCCCCGGCTGCTCGGCGGGGCGATGGAGCTCGACAGCGACGCCGCGGCGGCGGCCATCGACCGCCTGGCTCGGAAGCTCGGGCTCGATCCAGCGGCTACGGCCGCGGGGGTGCTCGACATCGTCACCGAGAACATGCTCGGCGCGCTGCGCGTCGTCACGGTCCAGAAGGGGCTCACACCGAGCGACTTCGCTCTGGTCTCCTTCGGCGGCGCCGGCGGGCTGCACGCGAACGCGCTGGCCGCGCTGCTCGGCTGCTTTCCGGTATTGGTGCCGCCCGAGTCAGGCGTGCTCTCGGCGCTCGGCTTCGTCGCCTCGGAGGTTCGCAACGAGTTCAGCCAGACGTTGATCCGCGAGACCATCGCCGTCAGCCCGTCGGAGATCACCGACCAGCTGGCCGCACTCGCGCGGCAGGCGGAGCGGTGGCTGGCGGAGGAGGGGGTGGGGCCGAGCGAACGCGGCATCGAATACGTGATCGACATGCGCTACCGCCGCCAGGGATACGAGCTGCCGATCGAGCTAGGCGCCGACGAGCTGGCCAACCTGACGCTCGAGGCCCTGACCGATCGCTTTCGGGAAGTGCACCATCGCCTGTATGGCTTTGGCCTCGAGGGCGGGGCGGAGATCGTCAACCTCCGGGCGGTGGCCCGCGGCAGCGTGCCGGTCCCGGAGATCGCGGCTCACGAGCCGGGCACGAGCGATCCCGCCGCCGCGCAGCGCGGCACCCACCGCGTGTGGGTGGGCGGGGCGCAACGTGAGGTGCCGACCTACGAGCGCTCCGAGATGACCGCGGGAATGCGCATCCGCGGCCACGCGATCATCGAGCAGTACGACGCCACCACGGTCGTGCTGCCGGGGCACGTGGCGCGCGTCGATCCTTACCTGAATCTGGTGATCGAGCCCGAGGGATCCGCGTGAGCGCCACGCGGATCGACCCGATCACGCTCGACCTGATCGAGAACGCGCTGCTGAACGCGCGCTTCGAGATGGACGAGGTCGTCCGGCGCGCGGCGATGTCGCCGACGATCCGGGTTCAGCACGACGAGTTTCCGATGATCTGCAACCAGCGCGGCCAGATGGTCGTCGGGCAGTTCGGCTCCTACATCCCGGAGGTGATCGACCGCTTTGGCGGCGACATCGGCCCCGGTGACGTGATCCTGCTCAACGATCCCTACCTGTGCCGCGGATCGATCTCGCACTGCAACGACTGGCTGGTCATCGTCCCGATCTTCCACGAGGCGCTGCACGTCGGCTTTGCCTCGATGTTCGGCCACATGATGGACGTCGGCGGCAAGGTCCCGGGCAGCCAGGTGAACGAGGCGACCTCGATCTGGGAGGAGGGGCTGCGGATCCCGCCGATCAAGGTGTTCGAGCGCGGGGTGCTGAACGAGGCCGCGCTGGCGGTGATCCTCAACAACACCCGCACACCCGAGACGAACCGCAGCGACTTGATGGCGCTGATCGGCGGCTGCCGCGCCGCCGAGCGCCGCGTCATCGAGATCTGCGACCGGTTCGGCACCGAGACGTTCGCGCTGGCCTGCGACGCGCTGCTTCACCGCACGCGCGACGCAGTGGCCGAGCTGATCCGGCGCTACATCCCGGAGGAGCCGGTCAGCTTCACCGATTGGGTGGACGACGACGGCCTGGGGAACGGCCCGTTCAAGATGGTGCTCACGCTGTGGCGGGAGGGCGATGTCTGCCACGCCGATTGGACGGGAACCGCCGACCAGGCGCCGGGGTCGATCAACTTCCACATCCACGAGGGGCTGTGCAAGCTGTTCTTCGGCATCTACATGATCATGGCCTTCGACCCGGAGATCCTGTTCAACGACGGCCTCTACGACGTGTTCGAGGTGACGCTCCCGGAGGGCTCGCTGCTCAACCCGCGCTTCCCGGCGCCGCTGTCGAACCGGCTCAACGTCCACACGCGGTTCTTCGACTGCCAGAGCGGAGCGCTCGGGCAGCGGGCGCCCGAGCTCTCGATGGCGGCCGGCTACGGGACGAGCCCGGTGTTCGTGTTCTCCGGCGTCGATGCCGGCGGCGAGTACTTCCAGTTCGTCGAGCTGCTGTTCGGCGGGATCCCGGGCCGGCCGATCGGCGACGGCCTCGACGGCCACTCGTGGTGGCCGCTGTTTCGCACGACCCCCGCCGAGTACGCCGAGTCCTACTACCCGATCGTGATCGAGCGCTACGTCCCGGTGTGCGATTCCGGCGGCGCCGGGCGCCACCGGGGCGGCACGGGGATCGAGAAGGTCTACCGCTTCACGGCCGACGGGGAGTTCACCGTGCACGACGACCGGGCGCTCATCAGCCCGTGGGGAATCGGCGGCGGCCGCGCCGGCGGGCGCAGCTCCAAGCAGCTGATCCGTGCCGACGGCGCCGTCGTCGATCTGCCGTCGAAGCTTGACGCCTACCGCGTCGGGGCGGGGGAGCGCTTGGTCTTCCGCACGGCCGGCGCGGGCGGATGGGGCGATCCGCTCCAGCGGCCGCCGGAGAAGGTGCTGCGCGATGTGCGCCAGGAGCTGGTCTCGCTTGCCGCGGCGGAACGCGACTATGGCGTCATCATTCACCAGGATGTGGTCGATGAGCGGGCCACCGAGGAGCGACGGGCGGCGATGCGCGAGGAGCGCGGCGAGCCGCCGCAGTTCGACTTCGGCGAGCTGCCCGAGGGCGTTGGTGTCTGAGACACGGACCTGAGAGGAGAGGCAACGATGGACGATTCAACCCAGAGGCTTTACGAGGAGCGGGGGCTGGGCAGGCGCCAGGGTGCCGGCACGCGCCCGGCGCTGGTGGTCGTGGACCTGAACCGGGGCTTCACCGATCCGGCCTCGCCGCTGCACTGCGACACCGACGCCGCGGTCGAGGCGACGGCACGCCTGCTCGAGGCAGCGCGCGAGAACCGCTGCCCGGTGGCCTTCACCACGCTGGTCTACGACGAAGCCGGGCAGAAGGTGGCCAAGGCATTCATCGACAAGGTGCCTTCGCTGTTGACGCTGGCCCCGGGGACGCCGTGGCCGGAGATCGACGAGCGGATCGCACCGCTGCCAGGCGAGCCGGTGCTCCAGAAGCTGTTCGCCTCGGCCTTCTTCGGCACACCGCTGGCCCCGATGCTTGCGGCCGCCCACTGCGACACCGTCATCGTCACCGGGGCGTCCACGTCGGGCTGCGTGAGGGCCACGGCGGTCGACGGAATGCAGCACGGCTACCGCGTGGTCGTCCCGCGCGAGGCGGTGGCCGACCGCGCGCCGGGACCGCACGAGGCCAACTTGTTCGACATCGACGCCAAGTACGGGGACGTGATCTCGACCGATGAGGCGATCGAGCTGCTGCGCTCGGCCCGCTTTGCCGAGTCGGCCGCGGTAGGCAGCGCCGGATGACGGCCGTCGGAACCCGGCGGGACGCCGACGCGATCATCATCGGCGCCGGCGTGATCGGCGCTGCGATCGCCTTCGAGCTGAGCAAGCGCGGCTACCGCACGCTCAACATCGACAAGCTCCCCGCGGCCGGCTCCGGGCCGACCGGCAACTCGTGCTCGATCGTCCGCGCGCACTACTCCTCGCACGAGGGTGTGGCGATGGCCTATGAGGGGTTCTTCCACTGGCAGGACTGGCGCGACTATCTGGGGGTCGAGGACGAGGCGGGCCTGGCGCGCTACGTGCAGTCGGGGACCGTCCTGCTCAAGAGCGCGACCGGTCACCACGAGAAGGTGCTGCGTCACTACCGCGACCTCGGGGTGGAGTTCGAGGAGTGGGATCGTGACGAGCTGCAGCGCCGAATTCCGATCTATGACACGGCGGCCTTCTGGCCTCCCAAGCGCCCGTCGGACTCGCACTTCTGGGACCCGCCGGAGGCCGAGCTCGGCGGGGCGATCTACACGCCGGGGTCGGGCTACGTCAACGACCCGCAGCTGGCCAGCCACAACCTGCAGCGGGCCGCCGAGGCGCACGGCGGGACGTTCCGCTTCCGCTCCCAGGCGGTGGGGATCCGCCGCAACGGCAACCGCGTGCGCGGCGTCACGCTGGCCGGCGGCGAGCAGCTCGACGCCCCGGTCGTGGTCAACGTCGCCGGCCCCCACTCATTCCTGATCAACCGGATGGCCGGCGTCGATCAGGAGATGAACGTCGGCACGCGGCCGCTGCGCCACGAGGTGCATCACGTGCCGGCGCCCCCGGGCTTCGATTTCGAGGCCGACGGTTTTCACACCTCCGACGGTGACACCGGGATCTACTTCCGTCCGGAGACGGGCAACAACATCCTGATCGGCTCCGAGGACCCCGATTGCGACCCGAAGGTGTGGGTGGACGATCCCGACCGCTACGACCGCGGGATCACCGAGGCGCAGTGGGAGGCCCAGGTCTACCGGCTGGCTCGCCGCATCCCGACGCTGCGGATCCCCACCGAGCGCAAGGGAATCGTCGATCTCTACGACGTCTCCGACGACTGGATCCCGATCTATGACCGCTCGGCGCTGCCCGGCTTCTACATGGCGATCGGCACGAGCGGCAACCAGTTCAAGAACGCGCCCGTGGTCGGGCAGCTGATGGCTGAGCTGATCGACCGCGTGGAGCAGGGCCACGACCACGACGCGAGCCCGGTCAGCGTCACGGCGCGCTACACCGGGACCGAGCTCGATACCGGGTTCTACTCGCGCCTGCGTGAGGTCAACCCGGACTCGAGCTTCTCGGTGAACGGGTAGCCGGCTACGCGCGGACGGTGTCTTCGACGAGCGCGGCGTAGAGCTCGGGTCGCCGGTGCTCGAACAGGTAGAGCTCGTACTCGCCGGGGATGACGTAGTCCTTATCGCGCGCGCGCTCGAGGTCGACCTCGGCCACGAGCAGGGTCTCGTCGTCCACGCCAGCCTCCGCCAGGCGGGCGCCGTAGGGGTCGACGATCTGGCTCCAGCCGCAGAACTCCGCCCAGCCTTCCTTGCCGACGCGGTTTGAGGTCAGCAGGTAGACGCGGTTCTCGGCCGCCCGCGCGCGGGTTATGAACTCGGTCTGCGGGCGCGCCGCGAGCGGGAAGTTGGTGGGGTGCGCGATCAGGTCCGCGCCGCGCAGCGCGAGCGTGCGCGTGAGCTCGGGGAAGCGGAGGTCGTAGCAGATCTCGATCCCGATCCGCCCCAGCGGCGTCTCGTAGACCGGCAGCTCGTCTCCCGGGACGACAAAGCGATCCACTCCGAGGAACGGCAGGTGCGCCTTGCGGTAGGTGCCGGCCAGTCCCTCGGGCCCCACCAGCACCGCCGAGTTGCGCAGTGCATCGCCGTCTCGCTCGAGCATTCCGCATACGACGTAGGTGCCGAGGCGAGCGCACTCGCGCTGGAGGGTCTCGGTGGAAGGCCCGGGAATCTCCTCGGCGAACGGCAGCGCCTGCTCGGGACTCTCGAACATGTAGCCGGGAATCGCGCATTCGGGGAGCACCAGCAGCTGCGCTCCGTGCGCGCTCGCCTGCTCGAGGTACGACACACACGCCTCAAGATTGCGCTCGACCTCGCCGAGCTTGGGGTCGATCTGGGCGACCGCGACGCGCATGCCGGGAGTCTAATCACTCACCGTTGCATACGTTAGTATGCGAACTCGCCAAGGCGGTTTGCTTCGGCGTCCGTGCGGGCGGTCGAACATCGAAGGAGAGGGCATGGCTTACAGACTTGGTGTGGACGTCGGCGGCACCTTCACGGATCTGCTGCTCGTACGCGACGAGACGGGCGACCTGTTTCGCGTGAAGACGCCCTCGACCCCGGCGGATCCCGCCGACGGGGTGCTGGTCGGCGTCGACCGGATCTGTGAGGAGGCCGGGATCAGCCCGCGCGATCTCGCCCACGTGCAGCACGGCACGACGGTGGCCACGAACGCCCTGCTGGAGGCCAAGGGCGCGCGGGTGGGGCTGATCACCACCCAGGGTTTCGGGCAGATCCTGCATCTGGCTCGCTCGCAGACGCCCGGGCCGCTGGCAGGTTGGATGATCATGATTAAGCCCGAGCCGCCCGCCTCGCTCGAGGACACGCGCGAGGCCAAGGAGCGGCTGAGCGCCCGGGGCGAGGTCGTGGAGCCGGTCGACCGCGCGCAGGTCGAGGAGATCGTCCGTGACCTGATCGACTCCGGAGTGGAGTCACTCACCGTCTCGCTGATCAACTCCTACGCCAACCCCGCCCACGAGCGTGAGATCAAGGCGATCATCGAGGAGATTCATCCCGGGTTCCCGGTGACGATCTCCTCCGACGTGCTGCCCGAGTTCCGCGAGTACGAGCGGACGCTGACCGCGTGCATGAACTCCTACGTGCGTCCGCGCGTGCAGGCCTACGTCCACAACCTGGAGGACGCGCTGCGTGCGCGGGGGGTGAGCGGCGACCTCAACCTGCTGCGCTCTGACGCGGGGCTGATGACGGCGAAGCTGGCGAGCGAGAATCCCATCTACGGCGTCCTCTCCGGGCCCTCTGGCGGAGTGGCGGGCGCGCTCTATGTGGCCAGCCGGGCGGGATACGACGACGTCCTCACCTTCGACATGGGCGGCACCTCGACCGACGTTGCGCTGTGTCAGAACGGGCAGCCGACGGTCGAGCGCCAGACCGAGGTTCCCTACGGCCTGGGGCTCCCCGGCGAGGTCATCCCGATCAAGGTGCCGAGCCTCAACGTCCGCTCGGTGGGCGCCGGCGGCGGCTCGATCGCGCACGTGCCCGAGGTGACCGGAGCGCTGCGCGTCGGTCCGCAGTCGGCGGGTGCCGATCCGGGACCCGCCTGCTACGGCCGCGGTGGCGAGGAGCCAACGGTGACCGACGCCAACGTGGTGGTCGGCCACCTGCCGCCGCAGCTTCTGGGCGGCGAGATGCAGCTTGACGTGGACGCAGCCAAGGCCGCCGTCCAGAAGATCGGCGACGCGCTCGGCCTCGACCTCTACGACGCCGCCGAGGGTATCCTCGACATCGTCAACGAGAACATGGCCGGCGCGCTACGGCTGGTCTCCGTTCAGCGGGGCTATGACCCGCGCGGCTTCGCGCTTGTCGCCTTCGGCGGCGCCGGCCCGCTGCATGCCAACGCCGTGGCCCGCGTGATGGGCTCCTTCCCTGTGATCGTGCCCCCCGCTCCGGGGCTGCTGTGCGCCACCGGTGACCTGGTAGCCGACTTCCGCAACGAGTTCGCCCGCACGTTCATCCGCACGATCGACCAGGTGAGCGGCGATGAGGTGCGCGAGATGCTCGAGCAGCTGGGGGAGGAGGCGCGCAGCTGGCTCACGCGCGAGGGGATCGCGCCCGACCAGCAGCGGCTCGCCTTCAACGTCGACATGCGCTACTACCGCCAGGGCTATGAGATCCCGGTGGAGATCGACCCCGCCCTCCTGGCCGGAAACGGCACCGAGATGCTCGGCGACCGCTTCCACCAGCTCCACGAGCAGTTCTATCGCTTCAAGATGGAGGGGTCGGCAACCGAGATCGTCAACCTGCGCGCGATCGGCTACGGCGAGGTTCCCAAGCCGAGGCTGCCGGAGGCCGAGGGCGAGGACGCCGATGCCTCGGGCGCGGTGGTCGACGAGCACGAGGTGTACTTCCAGCGTCGCTGGCTGCCGACCAAGATCTATGACCGCTCGCGGCTGCGTCCGGGCAACCGGATCCAGGGGCCGGCGATCGTCACCGAGTTCGACTCCACCACCGTCGTGCTCGCCGGGCACACGGCACACGTCGACCGCTACCTGAATCTGCTCATCAATCCCGCCAACGGCGAGGAGGTACGACCGTGACCGCCGTCAAAGTCGCCGAGATCCCCGACCTCCGGGTCGACCCGGTCACGCTGGACATCATCGAGGGAGCGTTGAAGAGCCTGCGCTTCGAGATGGACGCGACGCTGTTTCGCACCGCGATGAGCCCGGTGATCCGGGAGCAGCACGACGAGTTCCCGATGATCACCGATCCCAACGGACGGATGGTGGTGGGCCAGTTCGGCTCCTACATCTCCGAGATGCTGGAGGGCTTCCGCGAGCCGATCCTGCCCGGCGACGTGATCTTGACCAGCGACCCGTACAAGTGCGGGGGGACGATCTCGCACATCAACGATTGGCTCGTGTGCCTGCCGATCTTCTGGGAGGACGAGCTGATCGGCTGGGCGAGCATGTTCGGCCATCAGGCCGATGCCGGCGGTCCGCTGCCGGGATCGCTCCCCACCGGCGCCAAGACGATCTTCGGCGAGGGCCTGCGCATCCCGCCGGTGAAGATCTTCCGCGAGGGCGAGCTCAACCAGGACGTGCTCGACGTGATCCTCAACAACGTCCGCCAGCCCGAGGTCAACCGGGCGGACCTGATGGGGATCGTCGCCGGCTGCCGCACGGGCGAGCAACGCGTGCACGAGATGTGCGCGCGGTTCGGCAAAGACACCTACCTGGCGGCCTGCCAGGCGCTGCTCGACCGCACCTACAACGCGATGTCGAAGCTGATCGTCGCGGCCATCCCCGAGGAGCCGCAGAGCTTCGAGGACTGGATCGACGACGACGGGCTCGGCCACGGCCCGTACAAGATGAAGCTCACGATCTGGCGCGAGGGCGACCACGCCTACTTCGACTGGTCGGGAACCGATCCCCAGGCGATGGGCCCGGTGAACTTCTACCTCTCAGAGGCGATGTTCAAGATGTTCATCGGGGTCTACCTGATCATGGTCTTCGACCCCCAGATCCTGTTCAACGACGGGTTCTATCCGCTGCTGCACATCGTGATCCCGGATGGATCGCTCCTGCACCCGAGATTTCCCTCCGCGCTCGGCTGCCGCACGCACGGGCTGGCCCGGCTGTTCGACGTGCTCGGGGGCGCGCTGGCCCGCAAGAGCCCGGAGCACACGACCGCGGCCGGTTACGGAACCAGCCCCTACATGCTCTACTCGGGGTGGGACGGCGAGGGCGAGTTCTATTACCTGATGGAGATCTCCTACGGCGGCATCCCCGGCCGCCCGATCGGTGACGGGATGGATGGCCACGCGTGGTGGCCGCTGTTTCAGAACATCCCGACGGAATACCTCGAGGCCTATTACCCGGTGCGGATCGACGGCTATACGACGATCCGCGACTCCGGCGGTGCCGGGTTCCATCGCGGTGGCAACGGGATCGAGAAGCGCTACGTGTACCTGGAGCCGGGGGAGATCTCGATCCACGACGATCGCTGGCTCACCTACCCGTGGGGGATCCTCGGCGGCAAGCCGGGGTCGCGCTCGGAGAAGATCCTGGTCCGCAAGGACGGGAGCACTCAGGTGCTGCCGTCCAAGTGCGACGAGGTGGCGGTCGGGCCCGGGGACCGGCTGATCTACCGGACCGCGGGCGGGGGCGGGTGGAAGGACCCGCTCGAGCGGCCGGCGGAGATCGTCGAGGCGGATGTCCGCAAGGGGCTCGTCTCCGAGGAGAAGGCACGGAGCGACTACGGCGTCGTGATCGGCGATCCGGAGGGCACCGCGGAGCTTCGGTCGCGACTGCGCGAGGAGCGCGGTGAGGTCAAGGACTTCGACTTCGGGCCACCGCTCGAGGAGATCGTGGCTCGGGCCGAGCAGGAAACGCAGCTGCCACCGCCGGTTCCCGCTCAGCCGCTGTCGTGGGCGCCGATGGAGTCGGGCGAGGACGCGCTGCGGCGGGTGCGCGAGCGCGGCGATCGCCAGATGACCGAGACCGAATGAGGCCGAGCCGGCGGCGGGAGTCCCGCCACAGGGGGGTCGGTGGCCCACACGCTGGCTGAGAAGATCCTGCTCGCCCACTGCGAAGCGGACGAGCTCAGCCCGGGGGACGTCGTGATGGTGCGCTGCGACGTCGTGATGGCCAACGACGTGTCCGGCCCGGTTGCCTTCCGGGCGCTTGAGCGGATGGGCGCCCGCACCGTGTTCGATCCCCGCAAGGTGGTGATGGTCTCCGACCACTTCGCCCCAGCCAAGGATGCCCGCTCGGCCGAGCTCCAGAAGCGCCTCAAGACGTGGGCCGACGCCCACGGCGTCACCTTCTATGGTCAGGGCCGGGGCGGCATCGAGCACACGCTGCTGTGCGAGGAGGGATGGGTGTGGCCCGGCGCGGTGATCGCCGGCGGGGATTCGCACACCTGCACGTATGGCGCGTTGGGTGCGTTCGGGACCGGCCTCGGCTCAACCGACATAGCCGCCTGCCTGGCGTTCGGCGAGTTCTGGCAGACGGTCCCGGCGACGATCCGAATTTCGTTCTCGGGCGAGCGGCGGCAATTCGTGACCGGCAAGGACCTGATCCTGGCCGTGCTGGCTGAGCTCGGTGTCGGCGGCGGGACGGACGCCGCGCTCGAGTTCACGGGTCCCGGCGCCGAGGCGCTGTCGATCGACGAGCGACTGGCGGTGTCCAACATGGCCGTCGAGGCGGGAGCCGAGACGGGACTGTTCGCAGCTGATCAGACGACGGCGTCCTACCTGCGCGACCGGGTGGGGCGGGCGTGGCGGGCCGAGCGTTCAGACCCGGACGCCTCTTTGCCGCGGGAGCTGCGGATCGAGCTCTCCGA
This sequence comes from Solirubrobacteraceae bacterium, assembly GCA_036788555.1. Taxonomy (GTDB): domain Bacteria; phylum Actinomycetota; class Thermoleophilia; order Solirubrobacterales; family Solirubrobacteraceae; genus Palsa-465. The sequence continues at coordinate 25,328 of DAIQND010000006.1, forward strand.
GGTCCCGCCGCTGATCGCGCTGCCGCACCTGCCGGGCAACGTCGTCGCCGTGGACGATGTCGCCGGCACCCCCATCGACCAGGTCTACATCGGCAACTGCGCCAACGGCACGATGACCGATCTGCGCCAGGCGGCGGAGATCCTGCGCGGGCAGGAGATCCACCGCGACTGCCGGATGATCGTGGTTCCTGCGACCCAGCGGATCTATCGCCAGGCGCTTCAGGAGGGGCTCCTCGACGTGTTCGTGGCGGCGGGGGCGAGCGTGTCCACGCCGACCTGCGGGGCGTGCTTCGGCGGCCATATGGGCGTGCTGGCGGCAGGCGAGCGAGCGATCGCCACCACCAACCGCAACTTCCGGGGCCGGATGGGCTCGGGCGAGGCCGAGGTCCACCTGGCCAACGCCTACGTGGCCGCCGCAGCCGCGGTGGCCGGCGAGATCATCGACCCGGCGCAGGCCGGATCGGCGGTGGCGGCTTGATCATCGAGGGCCGCGCCGTGGTGATCCCGGGCGAGAACGTCGACACCGACGTCATGTATCCCGGCCAGTACCTCAACATCGAGGACCCGCAGGAGATGAAGCTCCACCTGTTCGAGGGCTTCGACGCCGGCCTCCGCGACCAGCTGGGCGACGACGTGGTCCTCGTCACCGGGGAGAACTTCGGGATCGGGTCCTCGCGCGAGCATGTGCCGCTGGCGATCAAGGCCTGGGGCGTGCGCTGCGTGCTGGGCAGAAGCTTTGCCCGGATCTTCCGGCGCAACTGCATCAACCTCGGCCTGCTGGCGCTGGCCTGCCCCGAGGCGGCAGCCGGAGCCGCCAGCGGCTCGCGCATCCGGATCGACGTCGAACGCGGTGAGGTCCAAGTCGACGGAGCGCGCTTTCAGGCGCCCCCGATCCCCGAGCTCGTGCTCGAGCTCCACGCTGCGGGAGGGCTCGTCGGGTGGGCGCGCGAGCGGACGGGGGCGGCCCGATGATCCGGCTGCTTTCGCTAGCGGGCCTTCGCCGCCTCCGCCTCGGCCGCGGCAGCCATCATCGCGTGGATCATCTCCGGCTTGGGCACGTCCGGTGCCCGGAACGCGCGGCGGCTCTGGGTCAGGCCGAGCGCCAGCATCGCCTCGGCCAGCTTGTAGGTCAGCGGACCGGGGTTGATCACCGGCACCGGGAGGTTCTCCGACAGGTAGCCGTGGGAGTCGTGCATCGTGGTGGAGCCCAGGCAGATGACCTCGGCGCCGTCCTGTACGCACTGCAGGCCGGCGTCGCGCAGCTTGGGGAAGACCACGTCCTCCTTGCCACCGAGCAGATTCGACAGGTCGGGCAGCATGTTGATCGAGCGGATCGAGGCCAGGTGGCACTCGAGCCCGAGCTCGATCACGCCCTTGCGGTAGACCGGGATCCAGCCGTCCCACTGGGTGAGCACCGAGAAGCGGCTGCCGAGCATGAGGGCGGTCAGGTATGACGCGCGGCCGGGCCCGACGACCGGGATGTCGAGCATCGAGCGCAGTGCGTGGGCGCCCGAATCGCTGGTCGTGTCGATGCAGATCGCGTCAAATCCCTCGTCGGCCGCCTCCAGTCCCGCCTCCAGCATCGCGAGATCCTCGAGCGCATAGTCGTGGTAGCTGTCGAGCATCGCGGCGCCTGCCTTCACCGGCTTGTATTCGAGCTCCACGTCCGGGCTCAGCTTCACCGAGCGCTGCTGGCGCCGGCGGTTGGCGAGCCCGTTCTCGTCCAGGGCAAATGGCACCAGCACACAGATTCGGGGCATCTTCTCTCCTGTCTCGGGACTTCGGTCAGCGGCACGCTAACCGCCCGGACGGAGATGGGGAGGTCTGATGGCCACCGGCCATGCGCTGCATCTGGGGGTCGACGTGGGCGGCACGTTCACCGATCTCATCCTCTACGACGAGGACGCGCAGGTGATCCACGTCCACAAGCTGCCGTCCACGCCGGCAGACCCGGCGATCGCCATCGCCCAGGGGGTGGCCGAGGTGTGCGCCTTCGCCGACACCCACCCGTCCCGCCTGGCGGCACTGCTGCACGGCACGACCGTGGGGACGAACACGATCCTCGAGCGCAGCGGTGCCCGCGTGGGGATGATCACCACCGAGGGCTTCCGCGACATTCTGCACATCGCGCGCCACCGCAAGCCGTTCAACTTCAGCATCATGCAGGACATCCCGCAGCAGTCGCGGCCGCTGGTCCTGCGCCAGCACCGGCGCTGTGTGGGCGAGCGGATGCTGGTCGACGGCAGCGTGCTGACTGCGCTCGACGAGGACGCGGTGAGGCGCGAGCTCGGCTACCTGGCCGGGCAGGCGGTCGAATCGGTGGCCGTCTGCCTGCTCGGCTCATTTGCCAACTCAGCCCACGAGCGGCGGGTGCGCGAGCTGGCCGAGTGCATCTGCCCGGAGGCGTTCGTGTCCGTCTCCAGTGAGGTCAGCCCCCAGCACCGCGAGTACGAGCGCTTCTCGACGACCGCGATCAACGCCTACATCGGCCCGCGGGTGGGGCGGTACCTCAACCGGCTGCGTGAATCGCTCGAGCAGGCGGGGGTTGAGCGCCCGCCGCACCTGATGCAGAGCTCGGGTGGGATGACGACGTTTGACGAGGGCCACCTGTTCCCGGTCAACCTGGTGCTGTCGGGGCCGGCGGCGGGGCTGCTCGGGGGGATCGACGCGGCGCGGCGCAGCGGCTTCGCCAACATGATCACGCTCGACGTCGGGGGGACCTCGGCGGACATCTGCGTCGCTCCGGAGGGCCAGGCGCGGATGAAGCATCTGCTCGACTCCTCGATCGACGGCTACCCGGTGATGGTCCCGATGATCGACATCGAGACGATCGGAGCCGGAGGCGGCTCGATCGCCACCGCCGAGGACGGCCGGGTGATCCGGGTGGGCCCGAGCAGCGCGGGCGCCGACCCGGGGCCGGCCGCCTACGGCCGGGGCGGGACCGAGGCGACCGTGACCGACGCGAACGTCGTGCTCGGCCGGCTGCGTCCGCAGTCGCTGCTCGGGGGACGGATGCCGCTCGAGCCCGAGCTGGCGAGCGACGCGCTTCGGGCCTCGATCGCCGAGCCGCTGGGCGTGTGGCTCGAGGACGCCGCGCTCGGCGTGGTGGCGGTGACGGTCCACAACATGGTCAACGCGATCGAGACCAACTCGGTGCGCAAGGGCTATGACCCGCGCGAGTTCGTACTCGTGGCCACGGGCGGCGCAGGACCGCTTCATGCCGTCGAGATCGCCCAGGCGATCGGGATCCCGCATGTCGTGGTGCCCCCGCACCCCGGCGTCACGGCGGCCGCGGGGCTGCTCGCCTCCGACGTGCGCTACGAGCGCGCGGCCACCGCGTGGCAGGACCTCTCCGGCCTGGACAGCGCCGCTCTGGGCGAGACCTACGAGCAGCTCGAGCGGGCGGTGCGCGACCACCTGCGCGACGCCGGCTTCGAAGCCGGGGCGACCGAGCTCGAGCGGTGGGCCGACTGCCGCTACGCCGGGCAGGGCTACGAGCTCCGGGTGCCGGCGCCGGCCGGGCCGTTGGATGGCTCGTGGGCCGAGGCGGTGCGTGAGGCGTTCGAGACCCGCCACGAGCGCGAGTACTTCGGTCGCTTCTCCGAGCTCGGGGTGCAGCTGGTGACCGTGCGGGTGACTGGCATCGGCCGGACGCCGGCGCTGCGCTGGCCTTCGGTGGAGGCACTGCCCGGGGACCCCTCCCGCGCGCGGGTCGAGGAGCACCACGAGGCAGTGTTCTCGGTGGACGGCCGGGCCCAGCGCATGCCGGTGGCGGTGTTTGCCCGAGACCGGCTGGGGGCGGGCGATGAGATCACCGGGCCGGCGATCATCGAGCAGACCGATTCGACGACGCTGCTGCCGCCGGGCACCCACGGCCGCGTGGATGAGATCGGGAACATCGTGCTGACGGTGCCGCAATGAGCGAGCTCACGGCGGTCGATCGCGAGCGGCGCTACCAGGAGCTCGACCCGATCACGCTGAGCGTGCTCGGCGGGGCGTTCAAGGCGATCGCCACGCAGATGGCGCAGGTGCTCTACCGGATGTCCTACTCGAGCATCATCCGGGAATCGGAGGATCTCGGCTGCGGGATCTTCTTCCCCGACGGCGCCGAGCTCTGCGAGAGCGACACGACGCCGATGCACGTCGGGTCGATTCCCGGCTATCTGGAGGGCATCCTCTCGGTGGTCGGCGATGACATCCACGAGGGCGATGTGTTCCTGCACAACGACCCGTATCTCGGCGCGTCGCATACGCCCGATCTGTGCGTGGCAATCCCGATCTTCCACGAGCGGCGCCTGTGCGCGTGGTCGTGTGCCAACGGCCACCTCGCCGATCTCGGCGGGATGTCGCCGGGGTTGATGGTCCACCCGGTCGATGTGTGGGCCGAGGGACATCACTACACCGCGCTGCGGATCGAGAGCCGCGGCGAGCGCAACGAGGAGCTGTGGCGCCACATCTGGGCCAACACGCGCACGCCGACGCTGAACAGCGGCGACACCGAGGCCCTGATCGCCGCCTCGCGCCTCGGGCGGGCGCGCTTTTTGGAGCTGATCGAAAAGTACGGCTACGACACCGTATTCGGCGCGGGTGAGTACTGGCTCGACTACTCGGAGCGCAAGATCCGGGCGGAGATCGCAGCGGCCCCCGACGGCGTCTACCGCGCTCCCACGCAGTGGCTCGACGATGACGGCGAGCACATCGGGGAGCCGCTGCGCGTCGAGGTGGCGATCGAGATCGCCGGCGACCGGCTGACCGTCGACCTGACCGGGTCAAACCAGCAGGTGCCGACCGGCTACAACTGCCCTTTCTCGGGCTCTACGCAGGTGATCGTGTTCTCGATGATCCGTTCGATCCTGCTCGACGAGGTCACCACCCCGACGGTGATCCCCCAGAACAGCGGCATCTTCCGCGCGATCGAGGTCGTGGCGCCGCAGGGTTCGATCTTCAACCCCGAGTTTCCGACCGCGTGCACGGCGCGGATCAACCAGGTGGCGAAGATGGCCGACTCGATGAACCTGGCGCTGGCCGAAGTGCTCCCGGACCGGGTGTGCGCGGGGAGCGCCGGCCACACGTTCTTCGTCTCCTACTCGGGCCTGGTCGAGGGCGGGCACGAATACTGGGTCTACATCGAGGTCAACGAGACCAGCTACGGGGGGCGGCCTCACCAGGACGGGCTCGACGCGGTTGACTGCCTGATGGCCAACACCCGCAACAACCCGATCGAGGAGCTCGAGCTGCGCAACCCGATGCGCTGCCTGCAGTACGAGCTCCGGCCCGGGCCGGGAGCCGGCAAGTGGAGAGGCGGGATGGGTGTGGTCCGAACCTGGCAGTGCCTGACCGACACGCTGTTCAGCGGCGAGGGGGACGGGTCTTCCGGTGTCAGCCCCCCGCGCGGCGTGTTCGGTGGGCAGGACGGGGTCCCGGGGGAGATCGTCGTCAACCCAGGGACCGCGAGCGAACGACGGATACCGGCCAAGTCGACCAACTACCACCTCGACGCCGGCGACGTGATCTCGCTGCGCACGGCCAATTCGGCGGGCTACGGTGATCCGCGTGAGCGTGATCCCGCGCGCGTGCTGCGCGACGTGCTCGACGAGGTGATCTCCGCCGCGGAGGCCCGCGAGGTGTATGGGGTCGTGGTCGATCTCGAGCGGGAGTCGATCGACGCGGCGGCGACCGCGGAGCTGCGACGGCGATGAGCGCTGTGACGGCTCGCGCGGCCGAGAGCGTGACCCGGCCGCTGCGCTCCTGGATGTTCGTCCCCGGAAACCGGCCGCGGTTCCTCGAGAAGGTGTACGAGCCGGGTGGCCCCGACGGCGTGTTCTTTGACCTGGAGGACGGCGTCGTGCCCGAGGCCAAGGCGCCGGCGCGGGAGAACATAGCCGCCGTCCTGCGCGCCGCCAAACCCGGACCGCTGCGCACCGTCCGCGTCAACTCCGTCGCCAGCCAGTGGTTCGGCGACGACATGGAGGCGATCGTGGGCCCCGGGCTCGAGGCCGTATGCGTGCCGAAGGTCGAGGCGGCAGCCGACCTCGACCCGGTGCTGGCCTGGCTCGAGCGGGCGGATGCGGACGGATCGGTGCGGATCATCGCGGCGATCGAGAGCGCCGCCGGGCTGCTCCGCGCGCCGGAGATCGCGGCTGCCCACCCGCGGGTCCTGGCGATCATGTTCGGTGCGGAGGACTATGCCCTCGACATCGGCCTGGCGACCAAGCGCGAGGGTGAGGCGGCCGAGCTGGTCTACGCGCGCTCGGCGGTCGTCGTCGCGGCCGCTGCGGCCAGGGTGCTGTCGATCGACGGCGTGTTCCCGGACCTCGACGATCCGGAGGGCCTGCTGGCCGATATCGTGCAGGCACGCCGTCTCGGCTTCAGCGCCAAGTCGACCTTCAACCCGCGCCAGGTCGAGCTGATCAACCAGCACTTCAGCCCCACCGAGGACGAGCTTCGCTACGC
>DAIQND010000007.1:0-30907 GCA_036788555.1 Solirubrobacteraceae bacterium
GGGTGCGAGATACACGCCCTTGCCTTGGACGGGCTCGACCACGAACGCCGCGACCTCGCCCCGCGCCAACTCCTGCTCGAGCGCGTCGAGGTCGCCGAACGCGACCGCGTCGCACCCGGGGAGAAAGGGCCCGAAGCGCTCCCGAAACTCTTCGTTGCCGTTGACCGACAGCGCTCCCATGCTCAGCCCGTGAAAGCCGCGGTGGCAGTAGATGATCCGGCCCCGCCCGGTCGCCGCGCGTGCCAGCTTGATCGCCGCCTCCACCGATTCGGTGCCGGAATTCGTGAGCAGCACAGCGTCGAGCGACCGGGGCGCGCGGGCGATCAGCTGCTCGCCCAGAACGCCGGCCAGGGCGGAGACGCCGAGCTGCGGAAGGCTCGGGGTATCCGCCGCGAGCACCGCCTGGAGCTGCTCCTTGACGTAGGGATGGTTGCGGCCCAGCGAGAACACGCCGTAGCCGGAGAGCAGGTCCAGATACTCCTCGCCGGCGCGGTCGATCAGGTACGGGCCGCGTCCCTGCACCCACTCGCGGTCGAACCCGAGGGTGCGCACCACCCGCCCGAGCTTCGGGTTGAGGTGGCGCTGATTGAGCTGCATCGCCTCGCCGGCGCGGGATGACACCAGCTCGGCGATCTCAGGATCATGGGAGTTTGCGTGGTGGCCGTTCCAGATGACCTGGATGCTGTCACACGGCGCTCACACGGTGCTGCCCAGCACATCCCGCGTGGCCGGGGCGCTCGGTGGGAGCGTGGGCGGGCCGCCGGTCCTCCAGTCGATCGCCGGCGCGGTCGTCTCGAACTTGACCCGCTCGCGGTGGGCGACGGCCACCTCGATCATCGCCTCGACCGTCTCGTCGCTCAGCAGATGGGGCTCGAGTCCCAGATCGAGCAGCGATGAGTGCGCCGCGTTGTAGTAGTGCGACTCGGCCTCGACGCGGGGGTTCTCCAGATGCACGATCTCCGTCTCCAGGCCGCGTGCCGTGGCGACCCGGTGGACCCGCTCGGCCAGCGAACGCACCGACCACTGTTCGGTGAACTGGTTGAACACCCGCAGCTCGCCGGGCGGCGCAGGGTTCTCGACCGCGAGCTCGATGCAGCGCACCGTGTCGCGCAGGTCGATGAGGCCGCGGGTCTGCCCTCCGTGTCCGTAGACCGTGATCGGGCGCTGCATCGCCGCCTGCACGCAGAAGCGGTTGAGCGCCGTCCCGAACACGGAGTCGTAGTCGTAGCGCGTGGCCAGCCGGGGGTCGGCGGCCGTGTCGGGAGTCTGGACGTTGTAGACGACGCCCTGGTTGAGGTCGGTCGACCGCAGACCCCAGATCCGGCATGCGAGCAGGATGTTGTGACTGTCGTGGACCTTGGAGAGGTGGTAGAAGGAACCCGGCTGCTTCGGATACGGGAGCCGATCGCGGCGGCCGTTGTGCTCCACCTCCAGGTAGCCCTCCTCGATGTCGATGTTGGGGGTCCCGTACTCGCCCATCGTGCCGAGCTTGACGAGGTGACAGTCGGGCACGAGGTCACGGACGGCAAACAGCAGGTTCAGCGTCCCGACGACGTTGTTGACCTGGGTCGCGACCGCGTGCGCCGCGTCGACCATCGAGTAGGGAGCGGAGGACTGCTCGCCAAAGTGCACGATCACCTCGGGCCTGAGCCGCTCCACCGCCTCGTACACGAACTCGGTGTCGGTGAGGTCGCCCAGCTCTACGCCAAGGCGCCGGCCGCTCAGCTCCTCCCACGTGGCCACCCGCTCCTCGAGCTCGGCGATCGGCACCAGCGAGGCGGTGCCGAGCTCCTCATCCCAGCGGCGGCGGATGAAGTTGTCAAGCACCACCACTTCGTGCCCCGCCTTGGATAGATGCAGGGCGGTCGGCCAGCCGCAGAAGCCGTCGCCGCCGGCGATGACGATCCGCCTGGCGTCCAGCTCACTCTGATTCTGCAGTTCGGGCAGGACTGGGAAAATAGCCAAATGTCGGGCCGCGGACGTGCCTCGGTTCAGGTTCTCCATGCCGGGGAAAGGCGAGGTTGATGACGACGCCGTCGAGTCCCACGGCGGTGGATCGCGCCGCCGCTCGCTCTGCCTCGCAAACAGCGATGCATGATCCTGTCCGGGTTCTCGTCGTCTCCGCCGACGTCGGCGAGAGCCACGCGGTGATGGCCCGGGCGCTGGTTCGCGAACTCGAGAGCCGGCCAGACGTCGCGGCGGTCACGCTGCTGGGTGACTTCAGCGTCCTGGGGTCGAAGCTATCGGGCACGCTCAGCCGCGGCTACCGGTTCCACCTCGGCCGCGTCGGGTGGTCCTACGAGCTCGCCTACCGGGTGTTCACCGGCGTGAAGCCGGCCAAGCGGTTCGGCGAGCTGGCGCTGTACGCGCTCGGAGGCCGGGCGCTCGCGCGGGCAATCGCGCCGCACCGGCCGGACGTGGTGGTCTCGACCCATCCGGTGCTGAACCCGGTGCTGGCGGGCCTGCGGCGGTCGGGCCGGCTGCGCTGCCCCGTGGCGGCGGTTGTGGGGCCGGTCGGCGGCCATGACTTCTGGGCCCTTCCCGGGCTGGACCTCCACCTGGTCTCATACGAGGAGGCGGTGCCGAGCGTCGAGCGGCTGGGCGGCCACGGCTCGGCGCGGGTCGTGCGACCGCTGATCGCCCCGGAGTTCTTCGAGCCGCTGTCGCGGGAGGATGCGCGCCGCGCGCTGGGGCTGGCGCCCGAGCGGCCGCTGGTGCTCGTATCGGGCGGAGGGTGGGGGGTCGGGGATATCACCGGCGCGATCGAGGCCAGCGTGACGCTCCCGGACACCGACGTGATCGCGGTGGCCGGACGCAACGCCGCGCTGCACAGTACGTTGCAATCGCGTCATGGCTACGATCACCGGGTGTCGGTGCTGGGATACACGACGCAGATGCGCGAGCTGCTGTGCGCGGCGGACGCGTTCGTGACGACGACAGCCGGCAGTTCCCTCCAGGAGGCGCGTGCAAGTGGGTGTCCGACGGTGTGCTACGGATTTCTGATCGGCCACATTCGCGACAACGTGAACGCGGCTGCCGCGCATGGGCTGGCACGCGTCGCCAGGAGCGCCGATGAGCTGCCGCGAGAGCTCGCCGCCGCCCTGGGCGAGGGCCGGCGGCCGATCCCGTCCTTCGGGGCGCTTCCGACGCCGGGGGACGTGACGGTGGCGCTCGCGCGCGGAGAAGTTGGTCGCCGGCGGGCGGTCGAGCTAGCGGCGAGTTCGGGCGCGTAGGGCGATGGGCACCACCGAGGCCATTGAGACGTCGGTCGAGGCGCCAGCGCCGCGGCGGCGCGGGCGCGGAGCCCGCGGCACGCGCGGCATCGAGCAGGCGATCGCTCGCGCCCGCGAGCACCTCCTCTCACTCCAGGACGAGCGCGGCTGGTGGAAGGCCGAGCTTCAGACCAACGTCTCGATGGACGCCGAGGATCTGCTGCTCAGGGAGTTCCTGGGGATCCGCGACTCGGCGCTGACCGAACGGAGCGCGCGCTGGATCCGCTCCCAGCAGCGCAGCGACGGCTCTTGGGCGAACTTCCACGACGGGCCCGGCGAGCTGTCGACGACGGTCGAGGCCTACGTCGCGCTTCGGCTGGCCGGCGACGAGCCGGGGGCCGGGCACATGCGCAGGGCGGCGGCTTGGGTCCGTGGGCACGGCGGCGTCCAGCGTGCCCGCGTGTTCACGCATATCTGGCTCGCGCTGTTCGGCGCGTGGCCGTGGGACCGCGTGCCGACCCTGCCGCCCGAGCTGATGCTGCTGCCGCCGTGGATCCCGCTGAACGTCTACGACTTCGCCTGCTGGGCGCGCCAGACGGTGGTGGCGATGTCGGTGGTGATGGCCTACCGGCCCCAACGTCAGCTGGGCTTCGGTCTCGACGAGCTCTACGACGATGAGCCGTGGCACCCGCCCCGGGCGAACAGCCTCGCCGGCCGCGGCCTGCTGGCCCTCGATCGGCTGCTGCGCGTCTACCAGCGGCGGCCCGTGAAGCGCGTGCGCGACTACGCGCTGGCGCGCGCGGAGCGCTGGATCGTCGACCGCCAGGAGGCCGACGGGTCCTGGGGCGGGATCCAGCCGCCGTGGGTGTACTCGCTGATCGCGCTCACCCTGCGCGGCTATCCGCTCGAGCATCCCGTGATCGAGCGCGGGCTGCAGGGCCTCGAGGGCTTTGCCATCGACGACGGCGAGACGCGGCGGCTCGAGGCGTGCCAGTCACCGGTGTGGGACACGGCGCTGGCGCTGATCGCGCTGGCCGACAGCGGCCCGGCGGACGGCGAGCCGATCCTCCGGGCGACCGAGTGGCTGCTCGGCGAGCAGGTTCTCGGCCGCGGAGACTGGGCGGTGCGGCGCCCCGACGTCGAGCCCGGGGGCTGGGCGTTTGAGTTCGCCAACGTCAACTACCCGGACGTCGATGACACCGCCGAGGTGGTGCTGGCGCTGCGGGCAGTCGATCACCCCGACCCGGCACGCGTGCGGATCGCGATCGAGCGCGGTACCGACTGGCTCCTCGGCATGCAGAGCTCGGACGGCGGCTGGGGAGCGTTCGATGCCGACAACTGCCGGTGGCTGATCCGCGACATCCCGTTCTGCGACTTCGGCGAGGTGATCGATCCGCCGAGTGCCGACGTGACCGCGCACGCGGTCGAGATGCTGGCGGCGCTCGGGCTGGGCGACGGTGAGCCGGCGCGCCGGGGCGCAGCCTGGCTTTTGAACCACCAGGAGCCCGACGGCTCATGGTTCGGGCGCTGGGGCGTCAACCATGTCTACGGGACCGGCGCCGCGGTTCCGGCGTTGATCGCCATCGGGATCCCGCCCGAGCACTTCTCGGTGCGCCGCGCGGTCGTGTGGCTCGAGCGCCATCAGAACGAGGACGGCGGCTGGGGCGAGGACGCCCGCTCCTACGACGATCCGAGCTGGATCGGGCGGGGACCGAGCACCGCCTCGCAGACGGCGTGGGCGCTGCTGGCGCTGCACGCGGCGGGCGAGCGCTCAGCGGCGGTGCGCCGGGGCGTCGAGTGGCTGGTGGAGAACCAGCGGCCCGATGGGACGTGGGATGAGCCGCAGTTCACCGGCACCGGTTTTCCGTCTGACTTCTACATCAACTACCACCTCTACCGGCTGGTGTTCCCGCTGATGGCGCTCGGGAGGTGCGGGCGGTGACCCTCACCGCATCACCCCCGAGGACCGCCGACGCAGTGCCGTCACAGCAGGCGGTGATGGCCCAGGCGGTCAACGAGAACTTTCCCGTCGCCAGCTACGTGCTCGGCCGCCGCGAGCGCGCTCACCTGCTGTCGATCTACGGGTTTGCCCGGCTGGTGGACGATCTGGGTGACGAGGCCGCTGGTGATCGCAGTGAGCTGCTCGCGTGGCTGGAGGCGGACCTTGACCGGATCTATCGGGGCGCTCGCCCCGAGCATCCGGTGATGCGGTCGCTGGCGCCGACGGTGGCCGGATGCCAACTTCCAGACGCACCTTTTCGGCGGCTGATCGAAGCCAACCGCCGCGACCAGCTGGTCAGCCGCTACGCGACCTTCGATGAACTGCTGGGCTACTGCCAGCTGTCGGCCGCGCCGGTCGGCGAGCTGGTGCTCTACGTGTTCGGCGCCGCGACGCCCGAGCGGGTCGCCCTGTCCGACCAGGTGTGCGCTGCGCTGCAGGTGACCGAGCACCTCCAGGATGTCGGCGAGGACTACGCGCGCGGGCGCGTCTACCTGCCGCAGGATGACCTTGCGCGATTCGGCTGTCGCGAGTCGGAGCTCGGCGCGGCCGGCGTCAGCCCGGCGGTGCGCGAGCTGCTGGCGTTCGAGTCCGGGCGAGCCCGTCGGCTGCTCAGCGCCGGCGCGCCGCTGGTCCGCAGCCTCCCGGCTCGCCCGCGGGCGGCGGTGGCGGGGTTCGTGGCCGGAGGGCGTGCGGCGCTCGACGCGCTGCAGCGCGCGGGCTATGACGTGCTGGGCGGGCATCCGCGCCCCGGCAAGTCCTGGTTTACCTTCAGGTGGGCTCAGGCGGTGATGGGACGATGAACGCGCCGGCGATCGAGATCGACCGCGCATATGAGTCCTGCGAGCAGATCACCCGCCGCGCCGCCGCCAACTTCTACTACGGCATCCGGCTGCTGCCGCGGGCAAAGCGCCAGGCGATGAGCGCGGTGTACGCGTTCGCCCGCCGCGTCGACGACATCGGCGATGACCAGCAGGACCGCGAGCTCCAGATGGCGGCCCTCGCCGACGAGCGTCGGCGCCTGGCGGTGCTATCGGACGGCAGCGGCTGGGGCGCGGTCCCTCTGGATGTGTTCGCCGGGGAGGTCGACCCCGTGATCGTCGCGCTGGCCCACGCCCGCTGGCGCTACGACCTGCCGGTCGAGGCGCTCGAGCTGTTGATCGAGGGGGTCGAGCTCGACGTGCTCGGCGCGCGGTACGAGACCTTCGACGAGCTTGTCGGCTACTGCCGGGCGGTGGCGGGATCGATCGGGCGGCTGTGCCTGGCGATCTTCACCGAGGGGCAGGCGAACGACGCCTCAGCGCTGGCGGACGAGCTCGGCGTGGCGATGCAGCTGACCAACATCCTGCGCGACATTCGCGAGGATCAGGCACGGGGCCGCGTTTACCTGCCGGCCGAGGATCTGCGGCGGTTTGGATGCGACGAGCTGGCCACGGCGCCGAACGAGCGCCTGGCCGAGCTGATCTCGTTTGAGGCCGCGCGGGCTCAGGAGTGGTTTGACAGCGGGCTGCGGCTTCTCGAGCAGCTCGACGCCCGCAGCGCATCCTGCGTGCTGGCGATGACCGGGATCTACCGCTCGATCCTCGAGCGAATCCTCCGCGACCCCACGCAGGTCCTGTACACGCGGGTCTCGCTGGGCCCATGGGAGAAGACGTGGGTGGCCGCCCGCAGCCTGATGGGCGCGCGGACGGGCGCCGGCGCGCGCTCCGACGCCGCGGTCGCCGGAGGTGTGCGGTGAGCGCGCGGCGCGTGGCGGTGATCGGCGGCGGTCTGGCGGGCATGACCGCCGCGCTTGAGTGCAGCCGCGCCGGCGCCTCGGTCACCTTGCTCGAGTCGCGCGGCCGCCTGGGCGGCGCGGCCTACTCGTTCACGCGCGACGGGATCCGGGCCGACAACGGCCAGCACGTGTTCCTGCGCTGCTGCACGGCCTACCGCGAGCTGCTCGAGCAGATCGGCGCCAGCCATCTCGTCACGCTTCAGCCGCGGCTCGAGATCCCCGTGCTCGCCCCCGGCGGCAGACGTGCCGCGCTGCGGCGCTCCAGCCTCCCGGCGCCCCTGCATCTGTCCGGCGCGCTCGCGCGCTACGGCCTCCTGACCGGTGCGCAGCGGGTGAGCGTCGCCCGTGCGATGATGGCGCTGCGCAAGGTCGACTTCGACGACCCCGCGGTCGATCAGCGCTCGTTTGGCGAGTGGCTGCGGGAGCACGGCCAGGATGACGACGCGATCGACACGCTGTGGGGGCTGATCGTCCGCCCGACGCTCAACCTCGAACCCACGCAGGCCTCGCTGGCCCAGGCGGCGCAGGTGTTCCAGGTTGGCCTGCTGCGCGAGACCGCAGCCGGCGACATCGGCTATGCCCAGGCGCCGCTGTCGGAGATTCATGACGTGGCCGCACGCGGCACGCTGGTGCGCCAGGGGGTCGAGGTGCGCCTGCGCCATGGAGCCACCACGATCCTGCGCGAGGCCGGCGGCTTCAGGGTCGAGATCTCGGGCGCTCCGACGCTGTCGGCGGACGTCGTCGTCGTGGCCGTGCCGCCGGACCGTGCGGCGCGCCTGCTCCCGGTGGGCGCCGGGGTTGACCGCGCCGCGCTGGCCGCGCTCGGCCGCTCGCCGATCGTCAACGTGCACGTGGTCTACGACCGGCGGGTCATGAGCCTGCCGTTTGCCGCCGGCGTGCGAACCCCGGTTCAGTTCGTGTTTGACCGCACCGACACCTCGGGGATCGACGCCGGGCAGTACCTGGTGGTCTCGCTGTCGGCCGCCGACCCCGAGCTCGAGATGACGGTCGAGGAGCTGCGCGGCCGCTACCTGCCGGCGATGGCCGAGCTGTTTCCGGCGGCCGCCAGCGCCCGCGTGGAGGCGTTCTTCGTCACCCGCGAGCATTCGGCGACCTTCCGCGCCGGGCCGGGGGCGCGGGCACTGCGCCCGCCGGTACGGACGCCGCTGCCGGGGCTGGTGCTGGCCGGAAGCTGGACCGCCACCGGCTGGCCGGCGACGATGGAGGGCGCCGTACGCAGCGGCCGAGCCGCCGCCGAGGCGGCAATGGCGGCGCCGCTGCCGGCGCCGGCGCACGAACCGGCGCTCAGCAACGGCAATGGCCACCATGCGTTTGTCAGAGAGGGTCTGGCATGAGCACGACCCAACCGGCACCGCGTGTGGACGGCGAGCTTGACCTGCTGGTGCTGGCGCCGCTGTCGCTTGAGGCCAAGGCGGTGCGCGCCGGAGCGCCGTGGGCGAGGGTCCAGCGCGTCGGGATGGGGCCCAAGCGCGCCTCGCGCTCGGCCGAGCTGGTCGGCCGCGGCGCCGGGAGCGCGGTGCTGATCGCCGGCTTCTGCGGCGCGCTCGACTCCGAGCTCCAGCCCGGCGACGTCGTGCTGGCGAGCGAGGTGCGGGGACCCACCGGCACCACCGCCTGCTCGGATCCCGCGATCCTGGCCGGCGTCCTGCGCCGCGGCGGGCTCAAGGTCCACGTCGGGCCGATCGCTTCGAGCCAGCGGCTGGTGCGCCGCGACCGGCGCCGGACCCTGCGCCAGACCGGCGCGATCGCGGTCGACATGGAGTCGGCCTGGCTGGCGCCGGCCGCCCAGGGCCAGCCGCTGATCACCCTGCGGGTGGTGGTCGACACCGACCGCCACGAGCTGCATCGCCCGCTTCGCACCGTCTACGGCGCCGCGCTCGCCTACCGCGCGCTGCGCCGCGCGTGCGCGCTGGTGCAGGAGTGGGCGCGGGCGCTCGGGCATCGCGACGTCGTGCTGGCCTCGCCGCGCGCATCCTGCGCCGGGGTCGAGCGGGCGGTCGAGGTGGTGGAGCGGGTGCTCGACGAGCTGGGGGCGCCGGTGTACGTCCGCAAGCAGATCGTCCACAACGCCCACGTGATCGCGGGCCTCGAGCAGCGCGGCGCGGTGTTCGTGGACGAGCTTGACCAGGTGCCCTCCGGCGCCACGGTGATCTTCTCCGCCCACGGAGTCTCGCCGGCCGTGCGAGCCGACGCCACCGCCCGCGGACTGAATGTGATCGACGCCACCTGTCCGCTGGTGGCCAAGGTGCATGCCGAGGCCCGCCGGTTCGCGGGCTCGGGCTTTGACATCGTGCTGGTCGGCCACGAGGGCCACGAGGAGGTGGAGGGCACGTTCGGCGAGGCGCCCGAGCGCACGCACGTGATCGCCGGCCCCCAGGAGGTTGACACGCTGCGGATCGAGGATCCCGAGCGCGTGGCCTACCTGACCCAGACGACGCTCGCCGTCGATGAGACCGCCGAGGTGGTCGATGCGCTGCGGGCGCGGTTCCCGTCGCTGGTCGGGCCGAAGGCGTCGGACATCTGCTACGCGACCCAGAACCGCCAGGACGCGGTGCGCGCGCTGGCCGCTGAATGCGACCTCGTGCTCGTCGTGGGATCGACCAACTCGTCGAACTCTCGGCGCCTGGTCGAGGTGGCCGAACGTGCCGGATCGGCGGCGCTGCTGGTCGAGGACGCGTCAGAAATACCGCCCGAGCTTCTGATCGACGTCTCGCGGGTAGGCGTTACCGCAGGGGCCTCAGCGCCGGAGTCGCTCGTCGAAGGAGTCGTGCGGGCGCTGGACGGACTCGGCAGCGCGACGCTCTCCGAGCGCACGGTGGCGACCGAGGACATTCATTTCAAGCTTCCTATCGAGTTGAGACCGAAGAAGGTGAGTTGATGGCAATCCCGTTTAGACAGTCGGTGCGCGTGGGGGCCTACGTGGCCCAGCAGAAGCTCCGTCGCCGCGAGAAGTTTCCGCTGCTGGTGGAGCTCGAGCCGCTGTTCCAGTGCAACCTCGCCTGCGCGGGGTGCGGCAAGATCCAGCATCCAGAGCACGTGCTGCGCCGGCGGATGCCGGTCGATCAGGCGATCGGAGCGATCGAGGAGTGCGGCGCGCCGATGGTTTCGATCGCCGGCGGTGAGCCGCTGATCCATCCGGAGATCGACCAGATCGTCGACGGGCTGCTCAAGCGCAAGAAGTTCGTCTACCTGTGCACCAACGCGATCCTGATGGAGAAGAAGCTCGAGCGCTTCAGGCCCTCGCCGTACTTCGCCTGGGCCGTCCACATCGACGGCCTGCGCGAGCGCCACGATGACTCCGTCTGTCGTGAGGGGGTGTTCGACAAGGCGGTCTCGGCGATCCGGGCGGCGCAGAAGGCCGGCTTCCGGGTGACTACCAACACCACCTTCTTCACCCAGGACTCGCCCAAGACGATCCAGTCGGTGCTCGACTTCCTCAACGACGAGCTGAAGGTCGACCAGATGATGATCTCGCCCGCCTACGCCTACGAGAAGGCGCCTGACCAGGAGCACTTCCTCGGGGTCAAGCAAACGCAGGAGCTCTTCCAGGAGGCGTTCTCCGGCGGGCGGCGCAAGCGCTGGCGGCTCAACCACTCGCCCCTGTTCCTTGACTTCCTCGAGGGCAAGGTCGACTTCGAGTGCACGCCGTGGGGCATCCCCAGCTACTCGCTGTTCGGCTGGCAGCGTCCCTGCTACCTGATGGCCGACGGCTACGCCAAGACCTACCACGAGCTGCTGGAGACGACCGACTGGAGCAAGTACGGCCGCGGCCGCGACCCGCGCTGCGAGAACTGCATGGCCCACTGCGGCTACGAGCCGACGGCGATGCTCGCCACCTCGAGCTCGCTCAAGCAGTCGCTGCGGGCGGTTCTCAGCGGCTGACTGGCCGCCAACCGGCTGACCCGACAGCCAGCGGGCCGGCCGCGCCGGTGGCACGCGGCTGGGCCGGCCGCCCCGGTGGCGCGAGCAGGCCGGCCGCCCCGGTGGCGCGGCTGGGCCGGCCGCCCCGGTGGCGCGACTGCATCCGCTTGGTCTGGTCAGCGGGTGAGGTTCGCTTCGAGCCAATCGCCGGCGAGAGCGGCGACCTGTTCGAGTGCGCCCGGCTCCGCGAACAGATGGGTCGCGCCGGGCACGATCACGAGCTCGGGCCGCCCGCCCAGCCGGCGTTGGGCCTCCCGGTTGAGCTCGAGCACGAGCTCGTCGCGCTCGCCGACGATCAGCAGCGTGGGCGCGGTGACGTGCGCCAGCCGCTCCCCGGCCAGATCCGGGCGGCCGCCGCGTGAGACGACGGCGCGGATCCTCTCGCCGAGCTCCGCCGCGGCCGTGAGCGCCGCCGCCGCGCCGGTGCTCGCGCCGAAGTAGCCGGTGGCGAGCGCCCTCAGCTCCGGCTGCTCGGCCGCCCACCGCGTGGCCCCGATCAGCCGCTCGGCCAGCAGCGCGATGTCGAACACCTTGCCGCCCTCGGCGTCCTCGGTCTCGGTGAGCAGGTCGAGCAAAAGCGTCGCTAGCCCGCGCTCGCGCAGCGCCTCGGCGACCGCTCGGTTGCGCGGGCTGCGCCGTGAGGAGCCGCTGCCGTGCGCGAACACGACCAGGCCACGCGGCGCATCCGGCGCCGCCAGATCCCCGACCGTGTGGACTGCGCCGGCGGCCGGGATCGCCACCTCGCTCGAGCCTGCCATGGCTTGTGTATACCGAGGGCGTGAGCTGCCGCTGGGTCGACACGCGGCCGAGCTCGGGCTGGAGATCGAGGCTCGGACTGTGCTCGAACCCGCCGAGGGCGCCTTCCGCGCCCGGCTGGATGCTGGACGTCTAGCGCCCCAGCTGCGCCGAGGTGTTGAAATAGTCCACATTCCGTCCCAACGCCGCGACTGACGTGCAGACAAGCGCCCCGGCCGACGTGCAGAGAACCGCTCCCATCTTGACACCAAATGATGTCACGTTGTTTGATGTTACGATCGCCGGGGCGTCGGGTACTACCCGTAGAGGAGGGCGATGAATGGCTGAGATTGGCGCAAAACCGAAGGTTTCCCGGCTCCAGGCGGCGGCGCTGCGCGCGGTCCGCGCGTTCAGCACGCCGCTGCTACCCGACGACTACCTGGCGCTGATCAACCCGCTGTGGTCCACGCGGGAGCTGCGCGGGCGAATCGAGCGGATCGATCACGTCACCAAGGACGCCGCCACCGTGCTGATCAAGCCCGGCTACCGCTGGGACGGCCATCAAGCCGGCCAGTACTGCCGCATCGGCGTCGACATCAAGGGCGTGCGGCACTGGCGTGCGTACTCGCTGACCTCCGAGCCCGGACGTCCCGACGGCTGCATCTCCATCACCCCCAAGCTGGTCGAGGGTGGCGTCGTCTCGCCGTACCTGGTGCGCCGCGGACGCCCCGGCGCGATCGTCTCGCTCGGCGGTGTCGAGGGCGACTTCGTGCTCCCCGACCCGTTGCCGGAGAAGCTTCTGTTCATCAGCGCCGGCAGCGGCATCACGCCGATCATCAGCATGCTTCGCAGCCTCTCCCGCCAGGACGCGATGGAGGACGTCGTGCTGCTGCACTCCGCCCGCAATCCCGACGACGTGATCTTCGGCGGCGAGCTGCGCTACATGGATCGCGCGTTCGACGGATTCCGGCTGCACGAGCAGCACACCGGAACCATGGGCCGCCTGCTGCCCGAGCACCTCGACGAGCTGTGCCCCGACTGGCGCGAGCGCGAGACGTTCGCCTCCGGGCCGGGCGCGATGCTCGACGCGCTGACCGAGCACTTCGAGAGCGCGGGGCTGCTCGAGCATCTGCACATGGAGCGCTTCCAGCCGAAGATCGGCGGCGGCGAGACCGGCGAGGGCGGCACGATCAAGTTCCTCAAGAGCGAGTGCGTCGTCGAGGCCGACGGCACCAAGCCGATCCTCGTGTGCGGCGAGGAGGCCGGGCTTGAGCTTCCGTTCGGCTGCCGTGAGGGCATCTGCCACACGTGCGTGGGGACGCTGCGCTCGGGAAGGATCCGCGACCTGCGCAACGGGCAGGTCAACGGCCAGGAGGGCGAGACGGTAAGGACCTGCATCAACGCCCCGGAAGGGCCGATCGAAATCGAACTCTAGGAGAGACATGGCGACCGGATACCGGACCCACGACCACAACGGCACGCCCAACCCGCTGGCGGCGCTGTCGGACGAGCAACTCGAGGAGATCGGACGCGAGTTCGATCAGCTCCACGAAGAGGTCAAGGCCGACCTGGGCGACCGCGACGCGCGCTACATCCGCGGGATCATCGCGCTACAGCGCCGGCTCGCGCTGATGGGTCGCGCCGAGCTGTTCGCCAGCCGCTTGCGGCCGCTCTGGTGGCTCGGGATGGCCACGCTGTCGATGGCCAAGATCCTCGAGAACATGGAGATCGGCCACAACGTGATGCACGGCCAGTGGGACTGGATGAACGATCCGGTGATCAACTCGCAGGTGTGGGACTGGGACACCGCTTCCACCAAGGAGGCTTGGAAGCACTCGCACAACTACATCCACCACACCTACACCAACATCCTCGGCCAGGACCGCGACCTCGGCTACGAGATCATGCGGATCGACCCCCACCAGAAGTGGCATCCCGTCTACCTGCTCCAGCCGGTCTACAACGTCCTGCTGATGATCCTGTTCGAGTGGGGGGTGGCCGTGCACGACCTCGACTTCACCGCGATCCGCTCCGGCGAGAAATCGATGAAGCAGGTGCGCGAGGAGCTCAAGGGGATCGCCGGGAAGGGACGCCTGCAGATTCAGAAGGACTACATCGCCTGGCCGGTGCTGAGCGCCGGGATCTCCGCCGGCGCGCGCGCCGGCGTGCGGGCGATCGTCAAGGGTCGCCGCCGGGGCGGCGCCCTTGGGATCAAGGACCGTCTGGTCCGCCGCGTCCGCGGTGCGTCGGATGGACAGCTTTCAGAGTCCGCCCGGATCCTCGACGACTTCCGCCAGGCCTACGCGGCCACACTGAAGGCCAACCTGTGGGCCAACGTCGTGCGCAACGTGTGGTCAAACGCGATCATCTTCTGCGGCCACTTCCCCGACCAGACCTACGTGTTCAACCAGGATGAGGTCCGCGACGAGACGCCCGGTGGGCGCTACGTGCGCCAGCTGATCGGCGCCGCCAACATCAACGGCAGCCCGATGTTCCACATCATCAGCGGGAACCTCGGCTACCAGGTCGAGCACCACCTCTACCCCGATATGCCCTCGAGCCGCTATGGCGAGATCGCCCCCCGGGTCCGCGAGATCTGCAAGAAGTACGGGCTGCCGTACAACACCGGGCCGTTCTCGAAGCAGTGGGGCAGCGTGCAGCGGACGATCCTGCGCCTGGCCTTCCCGGGCGGCGCGCCGCGCCCCAAGCCCGGCCCGTGGACCGGTGAGACGTTCATCAGCCAGGGCGAGCGCGAGCTGGCGGTTGCGGCGGAGGCCGCCCGCGAGGCCGAGGCGGCCGCGGCGGCGCACGCGTAGTGCCGCGTGCACGGCCGGGCGAGCGAGTACGCTCGCCCCGTCATGCCTCGCGTGATCGCGGATCCAACGGCGGGCGAGCCAGGCGAAGCAGACGCCGTGGCCAGCCGCGGCGGCTTCGCCGGCGCTCGCCGCTGGCCGTTCTGGGCCGCCGTCGTGGTGGCGGTGGTGGGGCTGGGGGTGACCGGCGCGCTGACCTGGATCTCGGCGCGTGACTACGCGCGCAACGAGAACCGGCTGCTCGAGCTCCGCGCTCACGACGCCGGCGCGGCGCTGATCGCGGCGCTGCCCAGCATCCAGACTCCGCTTGCCTCGGCGGCGGCACTCGCCGACGCGACCGGCGGCAACGTGTCGAAGTTCAAAGCGTTCATCGCCCCCTACATCGGGCTCGGCAAGGGGCGGCAGTTCGTGTCGGTGTCGCTGTGGCGGGTCGGCAACCCGGCGCACGGACCGCTTGCCGTCGCCGGCCTCGCGCCGGTGCTTCCCCGCTCCGGGGCCAACACGACGGCATTTCTCCGGCGTGCCGCCGCCTCGCCGACGCTCAGCGTGATCGGGCTCCTGCATGGCCCGAGCCCCCGCCTCGGCTACGCGTTCACCGGGATGCAGAGCGGGCCGTTCGTCGTCTACGGCGAGGGCGCGATTCCGGTCAGTCGCTACGCGCCGCCGCAGAAGGGCGCGGCGTTCAACGATCTGGACTACGCCGTGTATTTCGGCCGCTCCACCGCGCGGGACGAGCTGCTGATCGCGAGTGTCCGGCGGCTGCCGCTTCCGGGACGGCACGCCACCGTGAGAGTGGGCTTTGGAGACACGGTGCTGACCGTAACCGTGTCATCCCGCCGCTCGCTGGCCGGCTCGCTCCCCCAGCAGCTGCCGTGGATCATTGCCGTCGCGGGCGTCCTGCTCACGCTCGCGGCGACGACGTTGACTGTGATCCTGATCGAACGTCGCCGGGCCACCGAGCGGCTGGCCCGCCAGCTCGAGGCCTCGGCCGAGGAGAATCGCCGGCTGTACGCGGAGCAACGCGGGATCGCGCAGACGCTTCAGCACGCGCTGCTCCCCGCCTCGCTGCCCAAGCTCCCGGGACTGCAGATCAGCGCCTCCTATGAAGCGGGCGCCGAGGGGGTCGACATCGGCGGAGACTGGTATGACGCGATCGAGCTCCGAGACGGCCGGCTCCTGCTCGTGGTCGGAGACGTGTCGGGCAAGGGGCTGCCGGCCGCGACCGCGATGGCGACGCTTCGCTTCGCGATTCACGCCTACGCCGCCGAGGGCGACGATCCGGCGGCCTTCCTGCCGAAGCTCTCGCGCCTGATCAGCGTCTACGAGGACCGGCATCTGGCCACGGTCCTCTGCGCGGTCGTCGACCCCCCGACGCGGCAGGTCACGATCACCAACGCCGGGCATCTTCCGCCCCTGATGATCGGCGATGGCGACAGCGAATTTGTCGACACCCCGGTCGGGCTGCCGGTCGGGATCGATCGCGATGTCAGCTACTCGTCAAGGACGGTGTCCGCGCCACCCGGCGCGACGCTGCTGGTGTTCACCGACGGTCTCGTCGAGCGGCGCGGCGAGAGCATCGAGGTGGGACTCGAGCGGCTTCGCTCTCAGGTCAGCGCGAATCACGTTCCGCTGGAACAATTGCTTGCGCGCGTCGTGCACAACCTGCGGCAAGATGCGCCGGATGACACGGCGGTCGCGGGGATCAGATGGCTGAACTGAATTACGAGGTTTCCGAAGACCACGACGGCACGCTGGTCGTCAAGCTCGAGGGTGAGCTGGACATGATGACCACGCCCGAGCTCGAGTCGGCGGTCAATCCCAAGCTCGAGAGCAACCCCGCTCGGCTGCTGGTCGAAGCAAGCGAACTGGCGTTCGCCGACAGCTCGGCAATCGCCCTGCTGGTGAGGTGGGCGAACCGCATTCCCGAGGTCGAAATACAGCAGCCACCGGAGTTGCTACGGCGGGTGATCGCGCGGATGGGACTCGCCGAGAGGCTTCAGGTGCGGCCATGAGGCAGACCAGGAGCTTCGCGCATAGCGCCGCGTCGGTGACCGCCGCCCGCAGGTTTGTCGGCGAGGTGCTGCAGGGCGCCTCCCAGGAGGTGCGCGATGCGGTCGAGCTGATGGTCTCCGAGCTGGCCTCCAACTGCATCCGCCACACCGACAGCGGCTTTGATCTGACCATCACCAGAACCGAGGACGAGGTCCGCGTGGAGGCGAGGGATTGCGGGGGCGGGGAGCCGAGGGCGCGAAATCCTGCCCCGACCGACCCTTCCGGTCGCGGCCTGCAGATCATCGAGATGCTCTCCGACGCTTGGGGCTACGACGCGCTGCCCGGAGAGGGTAAGACGGTGTGGTTCAGGCTCGCCGCCCAGGCGCTCCGCGAGCCGTCGTGCGCTTAGGCGGTCCCTGACCCCTGGCGGCCCGCCCCGCCGTCCCGCCGCGCCCGCCGCGGTCGCCGATCCCTGGCGACCCCCCGCCGTCACGCAGCGCCCGGGCGGTCGCCGACCCCTACCCCGCGCCGTCACGCAGCGCCCGCCATACCCGCTCGGAGCTCAGCGGCATCTCTATGTGCCGGACCCCGAACGGCGCCAGGGCGTCGATCACCGCGTTCTGCACGGCGGGCGTGGCACCAATCGTGCCGGCCTCGCCGATTCCCTTGGCGCCCAGCGGGTTGACCGGGGTCGGAGTCTCCATCGAGATGAGCTCGAACGACGGCAGCTCCGGCGCCGCCGGCATGCAGTAGCTGACCAGGTTGGAGTTGACCGGATTGCCCTCCTCGTCGTAGGCGATCTCCTCGAACAGCGCCTGGGCGATCCCCGCCGCCACCCCGCCGTGCACCTGCCCCTCGGCGAGCAGCGGGTTGATGATCCGCCCGGCGTCATCGAGCGCGACCAGCCGCCGGAGCAGCACCGCGCCGGTATCGAGATCGACCTCGACCACCGCCACATGCGCACCGAACGGGAACGACGGATGGGATTCCTCGAGGTCGACCGCCGCGGCCAGCTCAGACAGCTGCCCCTGCTCGGCCAGGCGGGCGGCGAGCTCGGGCCAGGCCAGCCCGGACTGGGGAGCGCCGGCGACGTGGAAGCGCCCCGCCTCGAGGTCGAGCACCATGTCCTCCACGCTGGCCTCGAGCTCTTCCGCGGCCAGTCGCTTGCCCTGCTCGACCACCTGGTCTGATGCCTGGCTGGCGGCAAGGCCGCCGATCTGGACCGACTTCGACCCGTAGGTTCCGGTGCCTCGCGCCACCTGGTCGGTGTCGCCCTTGATCACGGTGACGTGCTCGAACGGGATCCCCAGGCGGTCGGCCACGATCTGGGCGAAGGTCGTCTCGTGGCCCTGGCCGTGCGAGAAGGATCCGGTCTTCACGACCGCCCCGCCGTCCGCGGTGATCTCGACGGCGCCGAACTCCTTCTCGGAGACCCCGTTGGTGATCTCCACGTAGGTGCTGAGCCCGATTCCCAGCTGGCGGCGGGAATGCTGCTCGCGCCGGCGGGTCTGCTCGGCGCGCAGCTGCTCGTAGCCGGCCCCGTCCAGCGCCAGCTCGAGCGCTTTGGCGTACTCCCCCGAGTCGTATGTGGCTCCGGCGGCGGTCGTGTACGGGAAGGCGTCGGCCGGGATGAAGTTGCGGCGGCGGACCTCGGCCGGATCCAGCCCCAGCTCGCCGGCGAACACATCGATCGCCCGCTCGAGCGCCTGGGTGGCCTCGGGGCGGCCGGCGCCCCGCACCGGGCCGGTGGGCGTCGTGTTCGTGACCACGGCCCTGACCTCCGCATCGATCCTGGGGATCGCGTAGACGCCCGAGCCCATCAGCGCCGTCAGGTTGGGCAGGAAGGCGCCGAGGCCCGGATAGGCCCCGGCGTCCGCCAGCAGCCGGAGCCGCAGCGCCTTGATCGTGCCGTCGCGGCCGCCGCCGATCCGGTACTCGATCCGGATCCCCCGGCCGTGGCCCATCGTGGTCAGGTTCTCGCTGCGGGTCTCGGTCCAGCGCACCGGCCGGCCGGTGATCTGCGCCAGCTTGGCCAGGACGGCGTCCTCCACCGACAGCCCCTTGCTGCCGAAGCCGCCGCCGACATCGGGCGCCAGCACCCGCACCGCGTCGGCCTCGAGCCCGAGGATCCGCGCCAGCTCACCCTTGTCCTGATGCGGGGTCTGGGTCGAGATCCACATGGTCAGCCGGCCATCCTCCTCGCGCCGGACCGCCGTGGCCCGCGGCTCGATCGGGCAGGCCGAGATCCGCTGGCTGGTCAGGACGCCGTCGACGATCACCTCACAGCCCGCCAGCAGCTCGTCGTCGCTGGCCGAGGCCGGACGGTCGAAGCAGACGTTCGTCTCGCCGGAGTCGAACAGCAGCACCTCGCCCGCGGCGGCGCGCACGGGGTCGGTCACGACCGGCAGCGGCTCGTAGTCGACCGCCACCAACTCGGCCGCGTCGACCGAGCGCTCGCGGCTATCGGCCAACACCACCGCAACCGCTTCGCCCGCGAAGCGGACCTTGTCGAGGGCCAGAAACGGACGGTGCCATTCCTCCTCGAGCGTCAGGAACGGCGGTGGGGGCAGCTTGCCCAGGCCGAGCTCGGCGGCGGTGAACACCTGGACCCCGTCGAGGGCGGTGGCCTGCGAGCCATCGATTCCGGTGATTCGCGCATGCGCCCAGGGTGAGCGCACGAACGTCGCGTGCAACGCCCCCGGGAGGCGCAGGTCGTCGACGAACTGCCCCTGCCCGGTGACCAGCCGCGGATCCTCGCGGCGGCGAATTCGTTGTCCGACGATGTTGGCCACGGGCGGGGAGGCTACCCGGTGAAGCTCGCCGACCTCCTGCGCCTGGTCCCGCGGGGCGATTTGCGCACCCGTTTGCCGGCAGCGGCGCAGGCGCCCCGCGGCTGGCCGGCGGTCGGCGCGCTCGCGATCCCGCCGGCGGCGTCGCTCACGGTCACGGCCAGCCGGGCGCCCGGCGCGGCGCTCACCGTGCGCGTATACGCGACGTGCCCATGCGGGAGGCGCCAGCTGTAGGTGAGGACGGTTCCCTCGCCTCCGCTCACCCGCGCGGTCGCCTGGCGGCCGCGGCGAACGATGCTCACCCTCAGCGCCGGGTAGACGTGGATCGGAAGCGTCATCGAGTCGCTCTGCCCGCTCGCGTCCGAGGCCGAGACGGTCAGCTGATAGGTCCCGGCGGCGCAGTAGCGGTGGCGCAGGAACGGGGAGAACCAGGCCCGGGCGAATACCTGCGGCGCCGTGATGGCGCGGCTCCCGTCGCCAAAGCTCCAGCGAAAGCCGCTCACCGGCGCGGGCGGGAGCGGGCATGGCGCGGCCGGGTCGGCCACGCACGCTCCGGTGGAGGAAACCCGCGCCGCCTGGGCGATGCCCTCGATCGTCGGAGTGAAGCCCGACCCGTCGGCGGCCAGATCCCCCGAGCTCGGGAACGGGAGCTCCTGGACGCCCGGCCGGAATGCCCGCAGGTAGTCGTTCTGGAGCGCGGTCAGCTCGGCGTTGGAGGTGAAGTCGACACCGAACCCGAGCTGCTGGGCGTCCTGCTCACCCGCGGTGACCACCTGGTCGCCGAGTGTCAGGCTGGGATTGAAGATGTGCTCGTCTGATCCCTCGAGCGTGAACGGGTAGGCGTAGGCCGGATAGTCGTAGCCGAGGAAGTCCTGCGCCGCGCCGACCACGAAATCGCCCTGCGGCCCGTGGATACCTTGCTTCCAGGCGGCGTGAATCTCGGGGAAGAACTCCCCCGGCATGGTCAGGAACAGCAGGTTCCCGATCCGGAAGCCGGTCACCCAGGTACCGAGCAGCGCCCCGTTGCCGTAGGGCGGGCTGAACGAGCGGTCGGCCGAATAGATCTGCCCGCCGGTCAGCGTCCCGAACAGGTACTCGCCATCGACGGCGTTACCCTCGTCGAGCGCCACGAGCGCGGGATTGGTCACCGGCGCCTGGACGTAGCGCTCGGCAGCGCTCAGCTGCGGGGTGCTGATCGGCCGGTTACGAGCCAGCGACCCGATGACCAGGTTCCCGATCAGCTCGCCCATATGGATCACGTCGTCGAAGCCCCGGGTCTGACGAAGCCCGTTCTGCGGCGGCAGGTCGGGGCTGGGGACGCTGTCGGTCTGAAGTGGCCCGGTCTGGTTGCCGAGCGTGCCGGGGGTGAGGATCGCCACCCCGCCGAGTCGCTGCTCGATGTAGGACTCGGCGTAGGCGGGGAAGTCGCTGGCCAGCTCGGAGATCGCCGTACCGTCGGGCTCGATCATGTCCCCCGGGCCGTAGACGATGTTCGGGTAGCCGGGCTCGGAGGCGTACAGCGCGATCGTCTGGCCGGTGTGGGCGTCTCGGGCCCACAGGGTCCCGATCGATCCATCGCGGGGCCAGCCCTCAAACGCGTTGCCCTCCGCGATCACCCGGTCCGAGACCCACGGCGCGTCGCCCTCGCCCCAGCTGATGTTCGCCGGGCGCGCGCTTGCATACGCGCGCTCGAGCACCTCGGTGAGCGTGGCCGCCACCTGCTGCAGGTAGGCCAGCTGGTGAGAGGGCGGTCCCCAGATCCCGATGATCGTCGGCGAGGCGTGCTCGTGCTCGGAGGAGACGATCACATCGCTTGAGCTCGCCGCCGGTACGCCGTGGCTGCGCAGGTAAGCCGCGACCGCGGAGCGCACATCGGAGATTCCGTAGGGCCCCTCCTGATAGCCCGCGAAGTAGCCCTGGGTGTCGACCGTGGCGAACTCGAGCACCTGGGTCCCGGACGCGATCGCGATCGCGCGCACGGTGAGGTTCTCCGCCCGCCCGGTCAGCGGATCGATGTGACGCGCGATCGTGCCTCCCGGCTGCCCGCCGCCATACCCGCCGAGGTACACGGGATAGCTGGGGTTGATCCTCGCCACCGCCGCGCCGACCCGGAAGCCGGCCGGTGCCGCCTGGGCTGCGGCGGGTAGCATCAGCGCCGTCGCGAGGCCGACCGCTGCCGCTGCCATCATGTTCCGTACCTCTCGCACCTCCCTGCGCGCAAAGCTAACGCTCCGACTCCCGGCGGGCGCCGGTTGGCCCGCCTGCCGCCACCCCGCGCGCACGCTCCACCTCGGGCGCGTCCGCCGCCCCGCGCGCACGCCCCACCCCGGATGAAGCTGGTTATCGCCATCGTGCGGCCTGAGAGGGCCAACGACGTCCTCGAGGCGCTCTATCGCGCCGAGGTCCGGGGCCTCTCGATCAGCCGCGTCCAGGGTCAC
Organism: Solirubrobacteraceae bacterium; assembly: GCA_036788555.1. Taxonomy (GTDB): domain Bacteria; phylum Actinomycetota; class Thermoleophilia; order Solirubrobacterales; family Solirubrobacteraceae; genus Palsa-465. The sequence continues at coordinate 21,698 of DAIQND010000007.1, forward strand.
GGTGGCGAGCTCGACCGGGTCGAGACCTATCGAGGGACGACGGTGAAGATGGAACTGTCCGAGAAGGTGCGCTTCGAGATCGCCGTCTCCGAAGAGTTCGTGCAGCCGACCATCGACGCCATCTGCGACGGCGCCCGCACCGGCGAGGTCGGCGACGGCAAGATCTTCGTGGTCGCTCTGGACCGCGTGGTGCGGATCCGGACCGGCGAGACGAATACCGCCGCGGTCACGCCGGTCAGCGCGTGACCTCGCTGGGCGCGAGTCTCCCCGCCCACATCAGCGCGGGCGACACGGCATGGATGCTGGTGGCCACCGCGCTCGTGCTGATGATGACGCCGGCGCTGGGGCTGTTCTACGCCGGTCTGGTCCGTGCCAAGAACACGCTGAACACGTTCATGATGAGCATCGGAGCGCTGGGCGTGGTCACGGTCGCCTGGGCGCTGATCGGCTATTCGCTCGCCTTCAGCAAGGGCAACGGGTTCATCGGCGGGTTCGGCAACGTGGCCCTGCGGGGCGTCACATTCGCACCGCGTGCCGGCACCGCGATCCCGCACCTCCTGTTCATGGCCTTCGAGGCGACCTTCTGCATCATCACCGCAGCGCTGATCTCCGGTGCCGTGGTCGAGCGGATGCGCTACGGCACCTTCCTCGTATTCATGGTGCTGTGGTCGGTGCTGGTATATCCGGTGCTGGCACACTGGGTCTGGGGCGGGGGGTGGCTCCAGCACCACGGCACGCTCGACTACGCCGGAGGTGTGCCGGTGGAGATGGGCTCCGGGTTCTCGGCGTTCGCCGCCGCCGGCGTGGTCGGCGCGCGGCGCGATTACGGCCGCCAGGCGCTTTTGCCGCACAACGCCGTCTACGCGCTGCTCGGCGCCGGCCTGCTGTGGTTCGGGTGGTTCGGCTTCAACGGCGGCAGCGGATATTCGACCGGCCACTCCGACGTGCTCGCATTCGTGAACACGCTGCTGTGCCCGGCCTGCACGCTGGTGGTGTGGTTCCTGATCGACCTGCTGCGCGGCGGCCGGGTGACGGCGATCGGCGCCGCCACGGCGATCATCGTCGGCTGCGTTGGGATCACGCCCGCGGCTGGCTTCGTCTCGCCGACGCTGGCGATGGCGCTGGGGGCGATCGCGGCGTTCCCCAGCTACGCGCTGATCGTCTGGCGGCCCCGTACACGCCTTGATGAGACCCTGGACGTGCTGGCCGCCCACGGCACGGCCGGGTTCACCGGTATCCTCTTCATCGGATTCTTCGCGCAGCATTCGTGGAGCGGCGTGGCCAACGGGCTCGTCTTCGGCCACCCCTCACAGCTGCTGTGGCAGGCCCTGGCCGCGACTGCAGGCCCCGCCTACGCGTTCCTCGCCACCTACGCGATCCTGCGCGTGCTCGCGCTGGTCATGCCGCTGCGCGTCGATGACCGGGGCGAAGCGTTGGGGATGGACGTAGTCCAGCACGGGGAGGAGGCATACACCTCGGGCGAGGGCGCGATCCTGGTCTCCCACGAGGGCGAGCTAGAGTCCGGGCTCGCCGTCAGGCAGCCGTAGCGCCGGGCGCTGACAGCGTCGCGCTGACCCGGCAGCCGTGGCCCTTGCGGGCACGCGTAGCCCTGGCGCCGCAGGCGCGGAGCGCCCGGGCCGGCCGGGCGCTCCGCTCGTACTGCGTGATCTTCAGGCGACGGGGTGTAGCGCCGGCGGCAGCTGCTGGGCGGCCTCCGGAGCCACGGTGGGGCGGGCAGGCACCCCAACCTCAAGTAGCTGGTCCAGCAACGCGAGCACCTCGGCGTGGGTCTCATCGGTGTGCTTGGGGATCGCCCGGACGGCGTAGGTGCCGATCGCGTGCGCCGAGGGCTGGCGCCGCAGGCTCGCCATCCGCAGCCGCGCCAGCGGCAGGTAGCGGCTGGTCCACTGGCGACGCTGCATCTCAAACGCCCACTCCGACAGGATCTCCGCCCGGTCGCGCTGCGCGTTGAACGACGACCGCGAGCCGACCACCTGCGCCGCGTAGGCATACAGATCCTGGCGGCGGTCGTCGTCGATCGAGTCGTTGTACGCCCGCAGGAACGACCCGATCACCGGGCAGACCGAGGCGGGGTGGTCGCTGAACGGCTCACCGGCGAGCATCGACGCCAGTTCCATCACGCATGCTCCGTCGTCCGGAGAGGCATGCTTGCCTTTGCTCAACTTGATCGTCTGGTGAGTAACAGGTGACATTGCGCCCTTCCCGTGGGTCGAATAGAGCTGAAGGTGATGTTCCCCAGATGCCCCCACACGCAGCGTCGAAACACGATTGTTAGGGCGGCCGTAATCCCCATAACGTCAGCGTGATTTGAGGGCCGTCGCTCCGTCGCTTCGGCGGTTCGCTTCGGCGGGCGTCGGGGGTTTCCGCTCGCGCGGCCGGGCTTCCCCGCTCGTGAGCAGGCTTCCGGCTCCCAGAGCGGGGCTTCCCCTCCCCGGGCGCGGCGGGCTTTCCCTCCTCGGGCGCGGCGGGCTTTCCCTCCTTGGGCGGGGGGTAGGCTCAGCCGGTGCGCTGGTTCCCGGCCTATTCACCTGACAAGGACGTGGCCCTCGGCGGGCATGCCGTTCTGGTCGGCGTGTTCAACGGGTCGGTCCTGGCGTTTGCCATCGCCCAGCGTCGGTCCGGGCGCCCGCTGCCGGAGCGATTCCCTCCCGGCGACCTCGTGCTGCTGTCGGTAGGGACCTACAAGCTCAGCCGGCTGATCGCCAAGGACCGGATCATGGCGTTCGTGCGCGCGCCGTTCACGCGCCTGCAGGGCGAGTCCGAGCGGCCGGGCGAGGTGTCGGAGGAGCCGCGCGGCACTGGCCTTCGCCACGCAATCGGCGAGCTCGTGGTCTGTCCGTACTGCCTTGGGCAATGGGTCGGCACCGGCCTGCTTGCCACCTACCTGCGCGACCCGCGGCTTGCGCGGACGATCGCCGCCGCGTTCACGATCGTCGCCGGCTCGGATCTCCTGCAGGAGACCTGGGTGGCGGTCGACAAGCGGGCCTGATCGGCGGCGGCTACGCCGCGCCGTGGAGCTTCGCGAAGCCCACGTTCAACAGCCGCTCGGCCTGGGTCACCGTATTGGTCGAGTGCAGCAGCACCACTCCCAGCCATGTCGCTCCCCGCCGCGCAGTTGCCACCAGGCACGGACCGGACGCCGTCGTGTAGCCGGTCTTTACGCCATCGGTTCCCGGGTAGCCGAGGATCAGCAGCGGGTTGTTGTTATAGAGGTAGAGCTTTCCGCCCTTGATCGGGAAGGGGAGAATCGCGCTCCGGCTGGCGACGATCTTGGCCAGGAGCGGCTGCTCGAGGACGTCATGCGCCATCAGCGCCAGGTCGGCGGCACACGAATGGTTGCCCTGGTCGATGATCCCGGACACGGTCGTGAAGTGGGTGCAGCTCAGCCTGAGCGACTGCGCCCGCGCGTTCATCATCGCGATCAGCCCGTCGGTTGATCCGGCCACGTGCTGAGCGAGCGCGATCGCCGCGTCGTTGCCCGACGGGAGCAGCAGCCCGTAGAGCAGCGCGAGCTCGGAGACATGCTTGCCGAGCGGCAGCAGCCCGATGCCCGATCCGGTGAAGTGCACCGCCTGGGGCGTGATCAGCACCTGGTCGCTCGGCAGCGAGTGCGCGACCACGATCAGCGCGGTCATCATCTTGGTCAGGCTCGCGATCGGCAGGACCTGCTCCGGATTTAGCTGCCACAGCACCCGGCCGGTCTGAACGTCGAACAGCAGCCCGCTCTTCAGACCTCGCCTGAAGCTCACGCTCACGCGCTCGGCTGCGGGCGCGGAGACGATGCCGTACGGGCTGCGCACCGGCGCCTGGCTCGCCGCGGTGTGCCGTGTCCGGCGGATGAGGATCCGGGTTGGCCCGCTCGCCCGCCCGGCGGTCAGCCCCAGCAGAACGCCGGCGGCGACCACCACCGCCAGGAGCGCGAGCCCCGCCCCCCTGAGAGCCCGGTGCTGGCTCGTCCGCGGCGTGCGGCGGCGTGAGCGCCGACGCCTGCGACCTCCCTGGAGCGGCGTGAAGCTCACCGGCGCGGCGGCTGCAACAGAGCGCCGAGGACCCCGACCCCGCACACGATCAGGACGATCACGCCGAGGACCCCCACCACGGTCACGCCGTTGCTCTTGAGGTAGAGCACGGTGAGCAGCCCGAGGCCCAGGATGAACAGCAGAGCGGAGGCAAATACGAGCAGCCGCATCTCAGTACACCGGAATCTGATTGCGGATCTGTTTGCGCCGCCTGGCCAGCAACCGGACCGCCAGCAACCCGAACACAAATCCCCCGACGTGCGCGAAATAAGCCACGCCCCCGCTGCTCCCGGCCGGCGTGGTCAGATTGGTGGCGCCGAACACTGCCTGCTCGGCGAACCACACGCCAAGCATCACCCAGGCCGGCAGCTCGATTACGGTGAACAGGAAGATGATGAGCACCAGAGTCAGGACGCGCGCCCGGGGATACAGCACGATATAGCCGCCGAGCACCGCGGCGATCGCGCCCGAGGCGCCGAGCGTGGGAACGATCGCGTTCGGCGAGATTGCGACCTGGAGCCCCATCGCCGCCACGCCGCCCGCCAGGTAGAAGAGCAGGTACTTAACCGAGCCCATCGCATCCTCGACGTTGTTGCCGAAGATCCACAGGAACAGCATGTTGCCGCCGATGTGGATGATCGAAGCATGCATGAACATCCCCGTGAAGATCGTCTCCCAGGCGGGGAGGGTGTTCGGCAAGGCGCCGTGCACGCACCTGATCGCGTTCGCCGTGCCCACCTGCGTCAACCCGCAGTGGTCGCCGTGGGTGAGCGCGTACGGGATCAGGCTGTACTTCACCTCCTCCTGGATGTCGGGGCCGCTGATGAACGATCCCCCGTGTCTGACCGCCAGGATGTAGGCCACGAAATTGATCACGATCAGCCCGACGGTGACGAACGGAAATCGGTCCGTCGGGATGTTGTCCTTGAGCGGGATCACGAGCTGCGGAGCTTACGGTCAGGCCGTGCGCGGAGGGTCAGGCCCGCGCAGGTGTCACGCTGGCGACGGCTGCGCCACGGGCAGGCCGAACGCCTCGGCGAGCGGGCCGCTGCCCGGCCACTCCTGGCGGACGTGCTCGTCGGCGTGATAGCTGCTGCGCACCAGCGGCCCAGCCGCCACATGCTCGAAGCCGATCTCGTACGCCGCCCGCTCCAACGCCTTGAACTCGTCCGGGTGCCAGTAGCGGACGATCGGCAGGTGCTGCTCGGTGGGCCGCAGGTACTGGCCGATGGTCAGCACCTGGACGTGGTGCTCTCGCAGCGTCCCGAGCGTCTCGACCATCTCATCAAAGCTCTCGCCCAGCCCGACCATCAGGCCCGACTTGGTCACGACCTCCTCGCCGCCCATCTCCTTGGCGGTGCGCAGCACGCGGCAGGAGCGGTCGAACTTCGAGCCGCGCCGGGCCACCGGGTACAGCCGCGGCACGACCTCGACGTTGTGGTTGAAGACGTCGGGTCGTTCTGCGATGACCTTCGCCAGCGGCATCTCCTCACCGCGAAAATCAGGCGTGAGCACCTCGATCTTGCATCCCGGCGCCTGACGGCGGATCTGCCGGATCACGCCGACGAACGCCGAGGCGCCGTAGTCCGGCAGGTCGTCGCGGTCGACGCTCGTGATCACCGCGTGGCGGAGGCCCATGCGGGAAACGCTGCGGGCGACCCGCGCCGGTTCGAGCGGATCGTTCCACGTCGGCTTGCCCGTCTTGACGTTGCAGAAGCCGCAGCGACGGGTGCACGTGTCCCCGAGGATCATGAACGTCGCGGTTCCCCGCTGCCAGCACTCGCCGATGTTGGGGCACGCGGCCTCCTGGCAGACGGTGTGCAGGTTCTCGTCGCTGATCAGCTTCTGTAGCTCGCGGTAACGAGGGCCCCCGGGGGCCGGGACCTTGAACCACGGCGGCTTGCGCCCCCGGTGCGGCTGAACCTCCGGACCCAGGATCTCGAGGACGTTGGCGATCCCGCCGGGGTGCGCGCGCGAGCGCGTGGGCTGCAGTCTGGGGCGGGCGCTGTCGGAGGCGTTTTCGGCCACGCTTAAGAGGCTACTTCGTTGCACACCCGGCACATATGTCACCCACGTTTGACGTTTTGCCCGCCACGATGCGGGTCGTGGCGGAGGCTGGCCGAAAAACGCAACCATGTGTCCCGTCTTTCGGCCAGCCTCCCTTCGATGAAGCACTGGCGGGGTTGGCCGGCCGGCAGCAGGCGGTGTTCGCGGCGTGGCAGGCGGTCGAGCTTGGGATCACCGGCGCGGGCCTAAGGAAACGCGCCCAGCGGGCCCGCCTCCACCGCATCTATACCGGCGTCTATTCGCTGGTTCCCCCGACGCTTCTCACAGGGAAGGGCTGGTGGATGGCGGCGGTGCTCGCCTGCGGCCCCGGCGCCGTGCTCTCGCACCGCACTGCCGCGGCGCTCCACGACCTCCGCCGAACCGCCCGCGCGAAGGTCGACGTCACCGTCCCCGGGCGCTCCGGACGCAAGCACGCCGGCATCGACATCCATCGTTCCACGACGCTGGCCGAGGCAGACGTGACGAGTGTCGACGGCATCCCCTGCACGAGCATCGCCCGGACGATGTTCGACATCGCAGAGGTCGTCGATCGGCGGGGGCTCGAGCGAGGCTACGATCAGGGCGAGATCATGGGGGTGTTCAACCTGCGGGCGCTCGAGGACCAGATCGCGCGCAACCCCACGCGCCCGGCGGCGCGCGCGGTGAAGTCGGTCCTCGAGGAGCACTACGTCGGGAGCACCGGGACCTGGAGCGTTTTGGAGGAGGCGTTCCTGGCCCTCTGCCGGCGCCTCGGGCTGCCTGCTCCCAGCGTCAATCGCTGGATCGACCTCGGCGACGGCGGGACGATGATCCAGGCCGACTTCGTCTGGTTCGAACAGCGGGTGATCGTGGAGACCGACGGGAGGCGAGTCCACGGAACCCACCAGGCGCGCGAGCGCGACCCGCGGCGGGATCAGCGGGCGATTGTCGCCGGCTGGACGCCGATCCGCACAACCTGGCGGCAGGTTACGCGGAGGCCGCGGGAGCTGGAGCCGACGCTGCTGGCGCTGGTAGGCCGGCAGATTCAAGCCGCGTGAGGCTGACGAGTCGCTGCCGGCGGTCAAGCGCCTCGGCGAGCTGGTAGGCCGCCCGGCGGCGAAAGCAGCGCAGCTGCCCGGCGCCACGGCCCGTTTCCTTGATCAGCGAGGTCATCTGGACGCCGTCCAGCCCGCAGGGCACGATCCAGGAAAACGGCTGCAGGTCGTTCTCGACGTTGACGGCAAACCCGTGCGTGGTCACACCGCGCGCCACGTGAACACCGATCGAGGCGACCTTGCGGTCCTGGACCCACACGCCGGTGTAGTCGGGGCCGTCCTCGGGACGTGCCCTCGCAGCGACGCCCTCCTGCGCGAGCGCCGCCACCAGCGCTCGCTCCAGCGTCCGGACATACGCGATGACGTCGTCGATGCGGACGATCGGATAGCCGACCAGCTGCCCGGGACCGTGGTAGGTGATCTTGCCGCCGCGATCGGTCTCGACGATGTCAATGCCCTGCGTGCGGTACCACTCCTCGCCCATCGGCAGCTCCCCCGGACGCGAGCGGCGACCGCGCGTATAGACCGGCCAGTGCTCGAGCGTCAGGAGCACGTCGGGCAGCTCATCCTGCTGGCGGGCCGCGCGGATCCGCTCCTGCAGGGCGAACGCCTCGCGGTATTCGATCGTGCCCAGATGGCACACCCAGAGCTCCGCTCGTTTCACTCCACTGATGCTACGACGCGCCGGAGCCGTCCTACGCGGCCCGCGGCGGGTTGGCGGGGCGCGGTGACACGCTCGAGGCGGGGTGGCTGTCGCCGGCCGCGCCCCGCGACCCGACCGCGCCCCGCGACCCGGCCGCGCCCCGCGACCCGGCCGCGCCCCGCGACCCGGCAGCGCCCCGCGACCCGGCAGCGCCCCGCGACCCGGCCGCGCCCTGCGACCGGCCGGCGCCCTACGCTACGACAGCGCCCTGGGACGCGGCAGCGCCCTACGAGGCAGCCGCGCCCTCCAGCCGCCGCTTCATCGCGGCTAGGAACTGAGCGGACATCGCGCCGTCGAGCGCGCGATGGTCCCAGCTCAAACCGAGGATCGTCATCGGCCGGATGGCGATCGAGTCGTTGCCGTCGGCGTCCGTCACCACCACCGGCCGCTTGATCACGGCCTCGAAGTCGAGGATCGCGACCTGGGGCTGGTTGATGATCGGCGTGGCCATGATTGACCCGTACTGACCCGGGTTGGTGATCGTGAAGGTGCCGCCCCGCACCTCGTCGGGCGACAGCTGCCGGGCGCGGGCGCGGCGGGCAACGTCGCGGATCCGCGCGGCCAGACCCTCCTCGGAGAGCTCGTGGGCGCCGTGAACCACGGGTACGATCAGCCCATCCTCACCGAGGGAGACGGCGATCCCGAGGTTCACGCCCTGATGTTGCGTGTAGCGCTCGCCCTCCAGCCACGCGTTGAGCGCGGGGAACTCCCGCAGCGCCTCGATCGAGGCCCGGGCGACGAAGGCCAGCGCGGTGACGCCGAGACGCGCGCGTGCCATCTCGACCCGTGACATGTCGACCTCGATCCAGGTGGTGCAGGTCGCCGCGGTTTCGAGCGAGCGCTTCATGTGCTCGCCGATCTGCCGGCGCATGCGCGAGAGCTGGGACGGAACGGCGGTGGCGTCGGAGACGGTGGCACCGGTCGCGGGGGGAGCGGGGGGAGCGGCGGCCGGAGCCGGGTCGGGCCGGTACGGGCTCTCGATGTGCAGAGGTGGCTCCTCGACCCCCGCGCCGTTTCCGCCCGCCTCGACGAACGCCAGCACGTCCTGCTTGCGGACCCGGCCCCCGCGCCCGGTGCCGGGCACCTGATCGAGGTCGACGCCGTGCTCGGAGGCGATTCGCTGGACCACCGGGGAGTAGCGGCGGGCGGGGGCGGAGGCGCCGTTCCCCGAGGAGGCCGGCGGCGCCTGAGCCTGCTGCGCCTGAGCCGGCTGCGCCTGGACGGCCTGCGCCTTCGTCGGGTCCGGCGCGGTGGTGTCGGGCGAGACGGCGTCGGGTTCAGCGGCCGCGGACTCCATCTCTTCGACGGGAGGTGCATCGTCGAGGGTTGAATCGGAGCCGCCGGCGGTCGAGATCCGCGCCAGCACGGTTCCCACCTCGACCGTCGT
>DAIQND010000008.1:0-28316 GCA_036788555.1 Solirubrobacteraceae bacterium
TGGCAGGACTGGTACTGGGTGTGCTTCGCCGGCGCGGTGATCTTCCTGACCCATTCGCGGTTGTCCATCGCGTTCATCGCCTCGCAGGCGGCGATCATCACGTAGGGGACGTTCGAGTCACGCAGGATCTGCTGGATCGTGTCCACCCCGGCCTGTCCCTCCGGTGTCTCCATATAGGCCTTGGAGAGGCACTGCCAGGAGATCAGCTCGGCCAGGATCCGGCTGCCCACACCCTCGAGCTTGATCAAATCGATCCAGTTCTTGAACACCAGGCGTCCGGAGAAGCCAAGCTTGGCGGCGGCGCAGTTGATCACGACCGACTGGACGCGGCCGGGGTACTTTCCGGCCAGCACCGTGGCGACCATCCCGCCCATCGAGGTTCCGTGGATGTGCGCCTTCTCGATGCCGAGCGCGTCGAGCAAGCCGACGCCGTCATCCGCCCAGACCTCCAGGTCGTAGTGCTGCTCGGGCTTCTCGGACTGCCCATAGCCACGCTGGTCGTAGTCGATGCAGCGAAACTCGCGGCTCAGCAGCGGCGTCACCGGGCCGAAGTTGAAGTGCCCGAACCCGGCACCATGGATCTGGAGCACCGGTTCGCCTTCACCCGTGATCTCGTACCACAGCCGTGCACCGTTGACCTCGATGAAGTCGGCCGCCATCCACCCTCCTCTCGCCGGTTCAGATCGGCGGAGTATATGTCAGACATCACAGCCCAGCCGCGAGAGTCGTGGGGAGATTGTCCTCGACGAGGATCTCTCAAACCTCTTGAGCGACCGGAGCTAGCGGGCGACGGAGCCGGTCGAAGCCGGCGCGACGGGCGGGTGGCGCCAGTTGACACGACCCCGCGCGAGAGGTAGAAACGAGAAAAGTCCGACCTCCGCAACACAGCCGGAAGGAGCACCTATGACGCCACCGCTCGCCGACGTCCGGATCATCGCTGTCGAGCAGTACGGCGCGGGGCCGTGGGCGACGCTGCAGCTGTCGGACCTGGGGGCCGAGGTGATCAAGATCGAGGATCCTGTCTCGCGCGGGGACGTCGGGCGCTATGTCCCGCCCTACCAGAGCGACGAGGACTCGCTGTTCTTCGAGACGTTCAACCGCAACAAGAAGAGCGTCTCGCTGGACCTGCGCTCGCCCCGGGGCCGGGAGGTGTTCGAGGCGCTCGTGGCGAAGGCCGACGCCGTCTACTCGAACCTGCGAGGAGACCAGCCAGGCAAGCTGCGGCTCACCTATGAGGACCTGCGGGAGGTCAACCCGAGGATCGTGTGCTGCTCGCTGTCGGGATTCGGGATGAGCGGGCCACGCGCCAGCGAGGCGGGCTACGACTACATCATGCAGGCGATGGCGGGATGGATGAGCCTGACCGGCGATCCCGACGGCCCGCCAACCAAGAGCGGACTGTCGCTGGTCGACCTCTCCGGTGGCTACGTCTCGGCGATCGCCCTGCTCAGCGGGCTCTGGCGCGCGCGGCGCGACGGGGTCGGCTGCGACTGCGACATCTCGCTGTACGAGACGGCGCTGCACGAGCTCGTCTACGTCGGCACCTGGACGGCATCGGCCGGCTACGTGCCGCGGCGGATGCCGGAGTCCGCCCATCCCTCGATTGTCCCCTTCCAGGCACTCCAGACCGCCGACGGCTGGCTGACGATCGCGTGCGCCAAGCAGAAGTTCTGGGAGCACCTGTGCGTCGCCCTCGAGCGCGAGGACCTCCTGGACGACCCCCGCTTCGCCGACTTTGCAGGGCGCAACGAGAACCGAGAGGAGCTCCTGCCGATCCTCCGCGCTGCGTTTCGCGAGCGGCCCACCGCCGAGTGGCTGGAGATCCTGACGCGCGCCGGAGTCCCCAACGGCCCCGTGTACGAGGTGGGCGAGGCGCTGGAGGACAAGCAGGCGGTCGCGCGGGGTGACATCGTCGAGTTCGAGCATCCACGGCTGGGCACGGTCCGGCAGGTCGCCTCGCCGTTGCGCTTGAGTGGCGAGCCCAACCCGCTGAGCCGCGGGCCCTACCGCGGCGAGCACACCGAGGAGGTGCTCCAGGAGCTCTGCGGGTACTCGCCCGAGCAGATCGCGGCGCTGCGGGCGGAGGGGACGTTCGGGGCGAGCGGGGCGCCTGCGGAGTCGCCGCTGGAGGCCCCGGCGTAGAGGGGTTCCCGGCACGGCGGCCGAGGCTCGAACTCGAGCGCCCCCAACCTCAGCCCGCCTGCACCGCCGGAAACTCTGGCGGGCGCTGCAGGTGCCAGGTGGTCACCTGCTGGTAGGCGTGGGCGGCGCCCAGCAGCGTCGCCTCGGCGAACGGGCGCGCGATCAACTGGATTCCGATCGGCAGCCCCTTGGAGAAGCCGGCGGGGATCGACATGACCGGTGTGCGCGACAGCACCCATGGTGAGATCACACGCGTGAGGACGGCCGTCGTCTCGAGTGGGTCGCTCTCGTCGATGCGGGGCGCGGGAATCGGGCAGCCGGCGCACAGCAGCAGGTCACGGTCGGCGAGCGCGTCCAGCACCCGCCGCCGCCAGATCCGCTGTTGCTGGCGGCCGTAGCCGTATTGGCGGGCGGAGATCGCCGCGCCGCGCCGCAGGCGGGGGACCACGTCGGGGGCGAAGATCTCCGGCTGCTCCTCCAGCCGTCGGCGATGAAACGCCGCCGCCTCGGCGAGCACCAGCTCGGCGGTCTGGTCGAACGCCGCGCCGCGGCCCGGCAGCTCGACCTCCTCGACGGTCGCCCCCACCTGCTCGAAAGCGGCGGCCGCAGCGTGGACGGCGTCGCTCACCTCGCGCGTCAGCCCGTCCAGCCAATCACCGCCGAGCAGCCCGATCCGCAGCGCGTCGGCGCCCGCCGCCAGCGCGCCGACGTAGTCGTCGACCGGGGCGTCGGCCGAGGCCGGATCCTCCGCGTCGTAGCCGGCGATCACCGCCAGCAGCTCGGCGAGGTCGGCGGCCGAGCGCGCCATCGGGCAGATCGCGTCGAAGGTCCAGGCCACCGGAACCGATCCGCGGTTACTCACGCGCCCCGCCGTCCCCCGCAGCCCGCAGACTCCGCACAGCGCCGCCGGAACCCGTACCGAACCACCCGTGTCGGAACCCAGCGTGGCGATCGCCATCCCGGCGGCGAGCGCGGCGCCGGAGCCGCCGGATGACCCGCCCGTCACCCGGGCGGGATCCCACGGGTTGTGTGCCGGCCCGTAGTGGATGTTCTGCGTAGTCGCGCCGATCGCCCACTCGGACATGTGGAGCTTGCCGAGCAGCACCGCCCCGGCGGCGCGCAGTCGCTGCCAGACGGGCGCATCGCCCGCGGGCACCGCGTCACCCATGTACGGAGTACCGGCCGTCATCGGGACGCCCGCCACCTCGATGTTGTCCTTGAGCGCGAGCGGGATGCCGGCCAGCGGCCCGAGCGGATCGCCGCGCCGTGTCGCCTCCTCGATCCGCCCCGCCTGCTCGAGCGCCAGCTCGCGCGAGACGCTGCGAAACACGTTGAGCTCGGGGTCCGAGCGCTCGATCCGCTCCAGGTGCGCCTCCGCCAAGGCGACCGGGGAGAGCTCGCCGCCTACGATCCGCTCGCGTGTCTGCGCGATCGAGCCGCCGTCCGCCGCGCTCACGCGCTCAGCTCAGCCCAAAGGCCCGGTTGCCGGCCTCCGAGACGGGGCTCGCCGACGGGATCAGACGGCCGGCCTCGCGGGAGAACAGCTCGTTCAGCGAGCCGTCGCCGTTGCGCTGCGAGCGCAGCTCGGCGCGCCGGCGCTCCGTCGCCTCGGCATCGATCTCCAATGACCGCTCGTCCTTGAAGATGACCCCGTAGGCGTCGCGGGCGAGCTCGATCGTGGTGAAGTCGTCGAGCACGTCGTCGCGAACCTGCGCCGGGTCGCGGTCGAGCGGATCGCCGTAGCCGCCGGCGTTGGGCTCGCGGAACTCGATGTAGTCGCCGGCGCTGAAGGGCACGCCGGTGACCTTCGCCTCCAGGTACTCCTCGCGCTCGGTGTCGGGGTTCTTGCGGCATGAGGCGGTCAGGCCGTCCCAGCCGCCGAAGATGCCGCGGGGCGGATCGGACTGCCGGTCGCCCTCGCATGAGTAGGTGCCGTCGACCAGGAACCGATTGCGCCGGATGATCCCCACGCCGCCGCGCCACCGTCCGGGGGCCGCCGGCTCGGGGCGGAGCTCGTACTGGTCGCAGCGCACCGGGAAACGGAGGTCGAGCTCCTCGATGGGGTTGTTGCGGGTGTTGGCCATCAGGTTGTCGACCGAGTCCATCGCGTCCTTGCCGTAGCGGCCGCCGTAGGCGCCCTCGTTGACCTCGAGGTAGAGCCAGTACTCGCCGGTCTCCGGCTGAAAGCCCGAGTACGCGCAGAAGTGAATGCCGGCCGAGTTGCCCGCCGTGACCTGCTGGGGCAGCTGGTCGGCCAGCGCCAGGATCGTGTTGTCGACCACCCGCTGCACCTGGCAGAAGCGCGAGAAGCAGGCGCGGGGGAAATTCGGATTGAAGATCGTCCCCTTGGGCGCAATCACCTCGACCGGCCGGAACACGCCGTCGTTCTGCGGGACGTGCTCGGGAAAGGTGACCTCGTCGAGCAGCAAGGTGCGCACCGCGTAGTAGGCGCCCACCAAGAGCGACCCCTCGAACGGCACGTTGAAGCCGGTCGGCACCTCCGCCTCGGAGCCGCTCACATCGATCGTGATGCTGTCGCCCTCGACGATCACCTTGGTCTCGACCCGGAGCCGCTTGCCGCGGTTGCGGGCGTCATCGTCGAGCCAGGCGGTGGGAGCCACGTACTCGCCGTCGGGGATCTTGGCGATCTGCTCGCGCAGCATCTGCTCTGAGTAATCCATCCACCCGTAGGCCGCGCTCATCACCGTCTCGGTGCCGTAGCGCTCGACCAGCCGCAGGAACCGCTCACGGCCGAGCTGGCAGGCCGCCATCATCGCGTTCATGTCGCCGCGGTTCATCGTCTCGGTGCGGACGTTGTCGAAGATCATCCGGTCGACGTCGAGATTCAGCTCGCCGCGGCGATACCAGCGCAGGCCGTTGTAGAGCTTCGCCTCGGCATAGACGTCAAACGCGTCTGCGTTGATGCCCGGGAACGACCCGCCGACGTCGAGCACGTGAGCGGTCACCGCGGCGAACCCGAGCAGCTCGCCGTCGTGGAAGATGGGGACCGCCACGGCCACGTCGGGGCTGTGGGAGGCGCCGAGGTACGGGTGGTTGTGGACGATCACGTCGCCCTCCTCGATGTCGCCGTCCAGGCGATCGAGGAAGCCACGGATGTACCAGGGCAGCGAGCCGATGTGCATCGGCGTGGAGTCCGACTCGCAGAGCTCCCGCCCCTGGGCGTCGAACAGCCCCGCTCCCAGGTCCTCGGACTCGCGGATGATCGAGCTGTAGGACATCCGGAACAGAACGCCGGCCATCTCCTTGGCCACGGCGTGGAAGGCGCCGCCGAGCACACGCATGGTGATCGGATCGACGTCGACGCGCTCGCGCTCGGGAGGTCCCGGGGAGCGTCCCACCTCATAGGTCACGATCGACATGGTTCGTCCTCGCTTTCTCTGCTGGCGTGGCGGTCAGGAGGCGGCCGCCACGTCGGTGGCTCCGACCGCGGCTGCGCGTGCCCGTTGCTCGATCCAGATCACGATGTTCCCGTAGCGGTCGATCTCGGCCGTCAGTCCCGGCGGGATCACCGTCGTCGTGTCGTATTGATTGATCACCGCGGGACCATCGATGCGGTTGCCGGCGGCGAGCTGCTCGCGGTTGTAGAACTTCGTCGGCAGCTCGCGGAGCTCGCCCTCGACGCGGAACCAGGCCTCGCGCTCGTGGCTGAGCGCGGCGGCCGGCGAATCGCCACCGCGGCCCACCTCTCGCGGGTGCAGCGGCGAGATCATCCCGATGCCGCGGACGCGGATGTTGGGGATCTCGATGTCTGACTCCTCGAAGCGACGCGAGTACTCGCGCTCGTGGGCATCGTGGAAGTCCGCGGCCAGCTTGACCGCCCAGCGATCGTCGATTTGGCCGGATCCCGCGTCCACCCGCAGCTCGTATCCCTGGCCGAGGTAGCGGCAGTCGGCGACACGCTGGATGACGCACCGGTCGGAGGGGATCCCGTCCTGTTCAAGCTGGGTGCGCGCCTGCTCCTCGAGCTCCTCGAAGCGGGCCTGGAGCTCCTTAGCGTTCAGCTGCGACATGCGCTGGTAGGTGGTCGTGACGTACTCGTAGACCGAATCGGTGACGAGCAGCCCGAGCGCCGCCGTCACTCCCGGATAGGGCGGCACGATCACCGCCGGCGTGCCCACCTCGGCGGCCAGGCTGGCGGCGAACATCGGTCCCGCCCCGCCTTCGGCGACCAGGGCGAAGTCGCGCGGGTCGTATCCCTTGCGCACCGAGTTCTCCTCGATCGACTGGACCATCGAGTGGCTGGCGATCTGGATCGCGCCCATCGACGCCTCCTCGACGCTCATGCCCAGCCGCTCGGCCAGCGGAGCGAACGCCTCGCGAGCCAGGTCCGTCCGCAACTCCATCGCGCCGCCGAGAAAGTTCTCCGGCTGCAGCCATCCGAGGTTGACCATCGCGTCGGTGGCGGTCGGCTCCTCGCCGCCGCGGCCGTAGGCAGCGGGCCCAGGCACGGCTCCAGCCGAGCGCGGGCCCGAGCGGAAGATCCCGCCGCCGTCGACGTAGGCGATCGAGCCGCCGCCGGCGCCGATCGTGTCCACGTCAACCATCGGGATCATCGCCTGGTAGGGACCGACCCGCGTGTCGAGCAGGTGCTTCATGCGGAGCTTGCCGCCCTGCGAGAGGCCGATGTCGGCGGACGTGCCACCGACGTCGAGCGTGATCACGTTCTCGAACCCGGCCTGGCGGCCGACCCAGATGCCGCCGACCACACCGGCCACCGGACCCGACATGAGCAGGTTCACGGGACGGTCGATCGCGCCCTGGGCGGTGACGACGCCGCTGGCCGAGGTCATAAGGTGAACACCGGTCCGCACGCCCATGCCCCGCAGCTCGTCCTCCAGACGCCGCACGTAGCCCGCCACCTTGGGACCGACGAAGGCGTTCAGCGCCACCGTCGAGAAGCGCTCGTACTCGCGATACTGCGGCAGCACCTCAGAGGAAACCGACAGGAACGCCTCCGGGAACTCCTCCCGGACGATGTCGGCCACCCGCTGCTCGTGCTCGGGGTTCAGGAACGAGAAGAGGAAGCAGACGGCCACCGCCTCGACCCCCATCTCCTTGAGCCGGCGGACCTGCTCGCGTGCCCGCTGCTCGTCGAGCGGGACGAGCACCTCGCCCTCGGCGGTGATCCGCTCGGGAACGGTCAGCCGGTAGCGCCGGCGCGCGAGCGGATAGCGCTGCCAGGGCAGGTCCTGGTAGTTGGAGAAGTTGAGCGGCTTCTTGTGGCGGGCGATATGGAGGATGTCCCGATAGCCCTCGGTGGTGATCATCCCGACGGTCGCGCCGTTGTGCTCGATCACGATGTTGGTGGCGATCGTGGTGCCGTGGAAGACCTGGTCGAGGTCGGCCGGCGTCACCCCCGCCTGCTCGGTCAGCTCCTCGATCCCCTGCACGGTCCCGCGCGATGGGTCATCAGGCGTGGAGGCGAGCTTGTGGATCAGGATGTTCCCGGTCTCATCGTCGGCATAGATGAGGTCGGTGAAGGTCCCGCCGACGTCAACTCCGAGGCGTTTCATGACTTTCTCCAGACTCAGGTCGTATGTACGGCATGTCCCTAGGGACGGAGGAGGATCTTTCCGAAGAATTCACGGCTCTCCAGCAGCTCGAAGGCGGCCTGGGCCTCGCTCAGCGGAAACGTCTTCGCCACCAGCGGCTTGAGCAGCCCCCGCGCCGCGAAGTCGACCACCTTGTCGAGCTCCTCGCGATCGTAAACGAACGAACCGATGATCGTGTGCTGCGCCCGGAAGAACGGGATCACATCGAACGGCACCACCTCCCCGGCGTGGGCGCCGCAGGTGACGAGCCGACCGTCGCTCGAGAGGGAGTCGAGCGCGCGCTGGAAGGACTCGCCGCCCACGTGCTCGAACACCAGGTCGACGCCGCGGCCGCTGGTGAGCTCCATCACCCGGGCCGGAACGTCCTCGGACGTGTAGTCGATGCCGACGTCCATGCCGTTCTCGATCGCCTGCTCGAGCTTGCCCTCAGAGCTCGAGGTCCCGATCACGAACGCCCCGGCCAGCTTGGCCAGCTGGACGGCGGCCGAGCCGATCCCGCTCGAGACCGAGTTGATCAGGACCGTCTCCCCGATCCGCAGTCCACCCCGCCCGAAAAGCATGTGCCACGCCGTGCCGAACGCGATCTGCAGCGCGCCCGCCTGCTCATCGTCGATCGCCTCCGGCACTCGCACGAGCTGCTTGGTCGGCGCGGTCACGTAGTCGGCGAACCCGCCGGGGCCGCCGACGCCGATAAACACATCTCCGCCGAGCAGGTAGGGCATCACCCGGTCACCGACCTGGAAGCTGTCCACGCCCTCGCCGAGGCGGTCGATCCGCCCCACCGGCTCGAGCCCGAGGATGTGGGGAAAGGTGATGTCGAACCGCGAGATGCCCTCACGGATGTCGACGTCGACGTGGTTCAGGGCGCACACGTCGACCTTGATCCGCACGTGCCCCGGCCCCGGCTCGGGGTCGGAGACATCCTCCACGTGAAGCACGTCGCGACCGCCGAACTGATGGATCCGCACCGCCTTCACGTGGCTCTCCTTTGGCTTGAGTGAGACTCGCATCGGCGCACCCCAGGGCGTGCTGGCGAGACGGGCCATTCTTATGCCGGACATCAGCGCTGTCAAGCTGCCGAAATGCCGCCAACCCGCCGCTGCGAGTTGACATAGGCTGATGTCTGACATATAACGAATCCGCTACCCAGATTGGAGCTCGCATGGCGATAGAGCCGCAGGCCGCCCCCAAGGTCTGGCAGGGTCGCTTCTATGAGGACTTCGAGATCGGGGATGTTTTCCAGAGCCGGCTCGGCCGCACGATCACCGAGACCGACAACGTCTGGTTCACCTGCCTGACGCTGAACACCAACCAGGTCCACTTCAACAACGAGTTCGCCGCCGGAACCCGCTTCGGCCGCGCGCTCGTCAACAGCACGTTCACGCTGGCGCTGGTCACCGGGATGAGCGTCCCGGACACCAGCGAGAACGCCACCGCAAACCTGTCTTGGACGGACATCAAGCTCCCCAACCCGGTCTACGTGGGCGACACCCTGTGGGCTGAGACCGAGGTGCTGTCCAAGCGCGAGTCGAGCTCCCGTCCCAGCGTTGGGATCGTCGGCGTCCGCTGCCGGGGCATCAATCAGCGCCGTGAGGTCGTCATCGAGTTCCAGCGGACCTTCATGGTCTACAAGCGCTCCGCGCCCGAGGTCACCAACCGGTTTCCCGGCACCGACACTGCCTGGACCGTCTGAGAGGAAACATCATGGACACCGTCGCACAACGCTTCGCCGCCTTTGGCTCATCGCTCACCCTCGACGCGGTTCCCGACGAGGTGGTGGAGGCAGCCAAGCTGCACATGCTCGACGTGCTGGGCTGTGGCCTGGCCGCCCATGCGCTCGATGTGGCACCCGCCGCGCGCGAGGCCATGACCGAGACGGGGGTCAGCGGCCCCGCCACCGCGATCGGGGTCAGCGGCGGTCTCCCCGCGGCCGATGCGGCACTCGCCAACGGCGTCACCTGTCACGCGCTGGACTACGACGACACCCATACCGGCGCGATCGCTCACGTCAGCGTCGCGGTCGTTCCGGCCGCGCTGGCGGTCGCCCAGTCAGAGGCGGTGGACGGAAGCGAGCTCCTGACGGCAGTGCTGCTCGGCAACGAGGTGGTGACTCGCCTGGGCATGGCGGTCGGATCGGCATTTCATGCCCGCGGATTTCACCCGACCTCGGTGTGCGGCGTGTTCGGAGCGACGGCGGCGGCGTCGCGGCTCTACGGCCTGGATCCCACCACCACGACCAACGCGCTGGGGATCGCCGGCAGCATGGCCTCCGGCCTGCTCGAGTACCTGGCCGACGGATCGTCGACCAAGCGGCTGCATCCGGGGTGGGCGGCGCACGCTGGAATCATCGCCTCGCGCCTGGCGGCGCACGGCGCCACCGGACCGTCCTCGGTGATCGAGGGACGCTTCGGCCTCTACCGCGCGTTTGTCGAGCGCGACGACATCGACACAGCGGCGATCGTCGATGACCTCGGTGAGCGGTGGGAGACACCGCGCATCGCGTTCAAGCCCTATCCCGCCTGCCATTACATCCACGCCTCGCTCGACGCCACCGCGCAGGCGATCGCGCAGACGCCGATTGCGGTCGAGGAGGTCGAGGAGATCGTGGCGATCAGCACCGAGGCCGGCGTCTCGCTGGTGCTCGAGCCGCTGGCCGACAAGCATCACCCGCGCACCGAGTACGAGGCGAAGTTCAGCCTTCCGTACTCGATCGCGGCGCTGCTGCTCCGCGGCAAGGTCGATGTCTCCACCTATACGGATCAGGCGATCGCCGATCGCGAGGTCCTCGAGCTGGCCTCGAAGGTGCGCTACGAGATCAAGGACTACGAGACCTTCCCGAAGGCGCTGCCGGGCGGCGTGCGCATCCGGACCCGGGACGGCCGCCAGCTCGAGGCCGAGCTCCCCTACCAGCGCGGCGGCCCCGAGAACCCGATGACTTCAGCCGAGGTGCGGGAGAAGTTCCGCGCCAACGCCGCCCTGGCGCTGTCCGAGACCGACGTCGACGCGCTCGAGCACGCGATCATGAATCTCGATCGCAGCGAGGAGCTCGGGGCCTTCGGCCTGCTCTCGCGAGCTGGCTTGCGGGAAAGCGCTGCCGCGGTATGAGTGCCACGGTGGAGCTCAGCAACGAGCAGACCGAGATCCTGCGGACGATCCGCGCGTTCGTCGATCGCGACGTGCTCCCGAGTGTCTCGCGATACGACCACGCCGACGAGTTTCCGGCCCCGCTGATCGAGACGATGAAGGAGCTGGGGCTGTTCGGCACGACGATCCCCGAGGAGTTCGGTGGCCTGGGGTTGGATCTCACCACCTATGCGCTGATCGTCAAGGAACTCTCGCGGGGTTGGATCTCGCTCTCAGGCGTCCTCAACACCCACTTCATGGGCTCGTTCATGATCAAGACGTTCGGCACCGGGGAGCAGCGTCAGCGCCTGCTGCCCCGGATGGCCCGCGGAGAGGTGAGATCGGCCTTTTCGATGACCGAACCCCACGCCGGCTCCGACGTGCAGGCGATTCGCACCCGCGCCGTGCGCGACGGCGATGAGTTCGTGATCAACGGGCAGAAGATGTGGGTGACGAACGGCCTGCGTGCGGGGATCGTGATGCTGCTGGCGGTCACCGACCCCGCGGCCCAGCCGCGCCACGCCGGGATGACTGCGTTCATCATCGAGAAGGAGCCGGGCGCGTCCAAGCTCCCCGGGCTGACGATCTCGGCGCCGCTCAAGAAGCTCGGCTACAAGGGGGTGGAGTCGATCGAGCTGGTGTTCGACGGCTTCCGGCTGCCGGCCGGCAGCGTGCTCGGCGGCGAGGACCAGATCGGCCAGGGCTTCAAGCAGTTCATGGCCGGGATCGAGCTGGGGCGGGTGAACGTGGCCGCCCGCGGCCTCGGGATCGCGCAGTCCGCGCTCGAGAACGCGGTCCGCTACGCACGTGAACGTGAGACCTTCGGCAAACCCATCGCCAACCATCAGCTGATCCAGGCCAAGATCGCCAACATGGCCACCAAGATCCGCGCCGGCGAGCTGCTGATGCTCGACGCCGCCCGGCGCAAGGACAGCGGCGAGCGCGCCGACCTGGAGGCGGGGATGGCGAAGCTGTTCGCCACCGAGGTCGCCGAGGAGGCCGCGCTGGAGGCGATGCGGATCCACGGCGGCTACGGCTACTCGCAGGAGTACCCGATCGAGCGCCTGTACCGCGACGCGCCGGTGCTGATCCTCGGCGAGGGATCGAACGAGATCCAGCAGCTGCTGATCGCCCGCCGGCTCTTCGAGCGCTTCCCCCAGTAGGAGCGGGGGAGGCCGGGTCAGTAGGAGCGGGGGAGACCCAGCACGTTCTGGGCCAGAAACGACAGGATCATGTTCGTCGTGACCGGCGCGACCTGGTAGAGCCTGGTCTCGCGGAACTTGCGCTCGACGTCGAACTCGCGGGCGAAGCCGAACCCACCGTGGGTGTCGAGGCACGCGTTGGCCGCCTGCCATGAGGCGTCGGCGGCCAGCAGCTTGGCCATGTTGGCCTCCGCGGCCGCGCTCGCGCCGCGCTCGTAGAGCTCGGCGGCACGCCAGCGCATCAGGTCAGCCGCCTCGATCCGCGCGTGGGCCCAGGCGATCGGGAAGGCGACCCCCTGATTTTGTCCGATGGGCCGCCCGAACACGACCCGCTGCTTCGCGTGGGCGACAGCCCGGTCGATGAACCAGCGCCCGTCGCCGATGCATTCGGCGGCGATCAGAATCCGCTCGGCGTTCATCCCGTCGAGGATGTAGCGGAAGCCCATTCCCTCCTCGCCGATCCGGTTGGCCTCCGGGACCTCGAGGCCGTCGATGAACACCTCGGTGGTGTTGTGGTTCAGCATCGTCTCGATCGGCTGGATCCGGACCTGCTCGCCCGAGGCGGCGCGCAGGTCGACCAGGAAGGTCGAGAGCCCCCACCACCGGGGGTGCTCGTCGTCCGGCTCGTTGGTCCGCGCGAGCAGCAGCATCAGGTCGCTCTGGAGCGCGCGCGAGGTCCAGATCTTCTGGCCGTTGACCAGGTAGCGGTCCCCGTCGCGCCTGGCGCGCGTCCGGATCCGCAGCGTGTCCAGCCCGGCGTCGGGCTCGGTGACCCCGAAGGCCTGAAGGCGCAACTCTCCCGAGGCGATCCGCGGGAGCCACTCGCGCTTCTGCTCCTCCGAGCCGTGGCGCAGCAGCGTCCCCATGATGTACATCTGGGCGTGGCACGCGCCTCCGTTGGCCCCCGAGCGGTTGATCTCCTCCATGATCACCGAGCCGTGGGAGATCGTCAGCCCCGACCCGCCATATTCGGCGGGGATCAAGGCGGCCAGCCAGCCGACCTCGGTCAACGCGTCGACGAACTCCTGCGGGTAGGCCTCCTCGCGATCGATCCGGCGCCAGTACTCATCGGGGAAGCGGGCGCAGAGCTCGCGCACGCCGGCGCGCAGCTCGTCGTAGCTGACGAGTTCGGCTTCCGTCATGCAGCCTCCTCGGGACTCCAGATGCCGGACGTGAGGCCACCGTCGACCACCAGCGCGGTGCCGCTGACCCAGCGGGCCTCGTCGGAGGCGAGGTACACGAACGCCTCGGCGATGTCGACCGGCTCGCCCAGACGGCCGAGCGGATGCAGCCCGGTGGCGAACCGGCGGGCGGCCTCGGGGTCAGGCTGATCGGCAAAATAGCCGTCGATCATCGGCGTCCGGACGAAGCCCGGACACACGCAGTTGACGCGGATCCCATCGCGGGCGCCGTCGAGCGCCATGCACTTGGTCAACATGATCACCGCGGCCTTCGAGGCGCAGTAGGCGGCATCGTCGGGGATCGCCCACAGCCCGGCGATCGACGCCGTCGAGACGATTGCGCCGCCGCCACGCTCACGCAGCCGCGGCCAGGCCGCCCGCGAGACCACGTAAACGCTCTTCAGGTTGATCGACAGCTCCTGGTCCCACTGCTCCTCGCTCAGCTCCTCGACGCTGCCGACGATCGTGATCCCCGCGTTGTTGACGACGACGTCGAGGCCGCCGAGTTCATCCTCGGTCCGGGCCAGGGCTCTCTGCACGGCGCTGGCGCTGGTGACGTCCACCTCGACCGAGGCGACGCGACCGTTCCCCCCGATCATCTCCGCGGTCTCGGCCGCCGCCTGACCCCGCAGATCGGCCACCATCACCACCGCGCCCTCCTCGGCGAACCGCTGCGCGATCGAGCGACCGATGCCGGAACCGCCGCCGGTTACCAACGCCGCCTTTCCGCGCAGCCTATCCATCGTCCGATCTGTCTCCGGAGGTGTTGAGTTCGCCTCAACGGCATACTAGGGTTGTTCGTGTGCAGTTGCATACGAAGCTGGTTGTGGGGCGGGCGGCGGGCGTCCGATGAGCCAAGAGGCTGAGCTGATCGCGATCTGCGACGTCGGGCCGCGCGACGGCCTGCAGAACGACCCGCGGTCGCTGCCGCCGGAGACCCGCGCCGAGCTGTGCAACCAGCTCGCCGCGGCCGGCCTGCCCCGCGTCGAGGCCGTCAGTTTCGTCAACCCCGAGCTGGTCCCGCAGATGGCGGGCGCCGAGGAGGTCGTCGCGGGGCTCGACCGCGGCGGAGACACGATCTTCGCCGGGCTGGTGGTCAACGAGCGCGGCTATGACCGGGCCCTGGCCGCCGGCGTCGACGAGGTGCACTACGCGTTCCCCGCCACCGACACCTTCTGCGAGCGCAACCAGGGAATGACGCTCGAGCGCGCCTCGGGTCTGGCCACGCGACTGGTCGATCGCGCGCGCGAGGACGGCCTGCGGGTGACCGTCACGATCGGCGCTTCGTTCGGCTGTCCCTTCGAGGGGCGGGTGGAGCCGCAGCGCGTGCTCGAGCTGGCCAGGCGGATTCACGCGCACGGGCCGGACGAGATCGTGCTGGCGGACACGATCGGAGTCGGGGTCCCGTCGCAGGTGCGCGAGCTGGTCAGCGGCGTCAGCGCCCTGGGCGCCAAGGTCGGTTGCCACTTCCACAACACGCGCAACACCGGATTTGCCAACGCGCTGGCGGCGGTCGAAGCCGGCGTGCGCCTGCTCGACGCTTCGTGCGGCGGCGCCGGCGGCTGTCCGTTCGCGCCGCGGGCGACCGGGAACATCGCCACCGAGGATCTCGTCTATCTGTTGCACGGGATGGGCTACCGGACCGGGATCGATCTGAGCGCCGTGCTGGCCACCGCGGCGTGGCTGGCCGAGGCGCTCGGCAAGGAGCTGCCCGGTCAGACATACAAAGCCGGCGGTTTTGCGCCGGTGGCGGCGTGAACCTGCTTCGTGCGGCGATCGTCACCGGAGGCGGCGGCGGAATAGGCGCCGCCACGGCGCGGCAGCTCGCCCAGCGCGGCTTCGCGGTCCTAGTCGTCGATCTTGACGGTGACCGGGCGGCGGAGACCGTGGCGGCGATCTCCTCCGCCGGAGGCGAGGCGTCCGAGTTCACCGGTGATGTGGGCGATCCCGCGGTGGCGGCCGCATACGCGCAGGCGTGCGTGGAGCGATACGGGTACCCCGCCGCATTCTTCAACAACGCCGGCTACGAGGGTCGGATCGCGCCGATCACCGAGTATCCGCTCGAGGACTTCGAGCGAACGCTCGGGGTCAACCTGCGCGGCGTGTTCCTGGGCCTCCAGCACGTGATCCCCGCGATGCGCGCCGGGGGCGGTGGTGCGATCCTCAATACGGCATCGCAGGCGGGACTGCGGGGCGTGGCCAACCTCGGCGCCTACTGTGCCAGCAAGCACGCGGTCGTCGGTCTTTCCCGCACCGCGGCGCTCGAGGAGGCACCGTGGATCCGGGTCAACGCGCTGGCGCCAGGGCCAACCGACACGCGGATGATGCATGACATCGCGACCGCGGTCGCGTCGGCCGGCGGCGATCCGTCGTCGTTCGTCGAGCGAATTCCCATGGGTCGCTACGGGCATCCGAACGAGATCGCCCAGTTCGCCGCGTGGCTGCTCGCCGAGGCCCCGCCGTTCCTGACCGGCGCGGTGCTGCCGGTCGATGGCGGGATGACGACGCAGTAGCGCCCGGATGCGACCGCAGCGGACGCACCTCGAGGTTCTGCGCGAACGCCTGCCGCTGTCGGCGGCGACGCTCGTCGACGTCGGCTGCGGCGACGGGAGCCTGACCCGCCGTCTCGCCGAGGAGGGCGCGCAGGTGATCGGTGTCGATCCGTCGGAGACGGCGGTGGCCCGCGCCAGCGCCCGGGCCGGCAGGCGCGAGCAGTACAAGATCGGTTGGGCGCAGGAGCTTCCGTTGCCCGACCGGTGCGCCGACGCGGTGACATTCCTCAACAGCCTGCATCACGTTCCGACCGCGGCTCTGACGCGCGCGCTGGGCGAGGCGCATCGCGTGCTGCGCGCAGGGGGCCTCGTGTATGTCCAGGAGCCGCTGGCCGAGGGCGCCTACTTCGAGCTCGTGCGCAGCATCGACGACGAGTTTGAGGTGCGAGCGGCGGCGCAGCGCGCGCTGCGTGACGCCGCGCGCGTGGGATTGCGGCTGGGCGAGGAGCTCGAGTACGAGGCGCCGGTCCGCTACCGCGACTTCGGCGCCTTCCGCGAACGCATGGTGCTGACCGATGCGCGCCGGGCGGACCGGTTTGACGCCCTGCGGGAGGAGCTTGAGCAGCGTTTCCACCGCAGCGCCGAGTCGAGGCCGGACGGATGGACGTTCCGGCAGCCGATTCGCGTCAGCGTCCTACGTCCAATAGCGTCGACGACCGAAGGAGAGGCATGAACGACGAGCTGTACGAGACAGGGCTGGAGATCCGGCGCGAGGTTCTCGGCCGCGAATACGTGGACGCAAGCCTCGCGCAGGCGGATGACTTCACGGCGGATTTCCAGCGGCTGGTCACCGAATACTGCTGGGGAGCCGCCTGGGGCCGGAGTGCGCTCACCCGCCGGGATCGCAGTCTGTTGAACCTGGTGATGCTAGGGGCGCTCGGCCGGGCGGCCGAGTTCAAGCTCCACCTGCGCGGTGCGCTGCGAAACGGCTGCACACGCGAGGAGATCAAGGATGCGCTGATCCAGCTCACGATCTATGCCGGCGTCCCGGCGGGCGTCGAGGCGTTCCGGCTGGCGCGCGAGGTGCTGGCCGAGGACTAACTGCCGCCCTGGGGAGGCAGCGGCGCCCTGCCGCCGCGCTCCAGCGCGTGCACCAGCGCGGTGATGGTGCGATTGACGGGCGCCTCCACACCAAGCTCAGCCGCGAGCCGCGGGATCGCGCCGTTGATCACGTCGATCTCGGTGGGGCGTCCTGCCAGCACGTCGAGCAGCATCGACGGGCGCGCGCCGGGGATCGCCCGCCCAAACTCGCGCACCCACTCGATCGGGTCCGAGAAGGGAAGCGCGACTCCCCTGGCCCTGGCCACGGCGTCGGCCTCGGAAGCGCAGGCGGAGGCGGCCTGCCATGCATCGGGGTCGTCGAGCACGTCGCCGATCGTCATCCCGGTCACGGCGCAGGTGCCGCTGAAGGCCACGTTGCAGATCAGCTTCTCCCACACCAACCGCTCGACATCGTCGTAGGTGTGCACCGTGAACCCGGCGCGCCGCCAGGCCGCGGCCACGACCTCGACCCGTTCGCTGACCGCTCCGCCGGGCTCACCGAAGCGGACGAGCTCCATGCCGTGATGGTGGACGTGTCCGGGTGCGACGATCGACGCTCCGAAGCCGCCGATCACTCCGGTGAGCACGCGCTCGGCCCCGACGATGGCGGCCACCCGGTCGCGGCTGCCGAGCCCGTTCTGGATCGGGAGCACGACGGTATCGGGCCCCAGCAGCGGCAGGGCGCTGTAGGCCGCCGACTCGACATCGCCCGCCTTGGTAGCGATCACCACCAGGTCCACCTGTCCGACCTCGCGCGGATCGCTCCTCGCGGCTGGCCAGGCGACCCGATCGCCGCTGGCCCCGCTCACGCGCAGCCCCCGCTCTCGAATTGCCTCCACGTGCTCGCGCCAGGCGTCGATCGCCCACACGCGGTGACCGGCGTCGGCCAGTAGCCCGGCGTAGATCGATCCGGTGGCGCCGGTTCCGATGATCGCGATTCGCAGCGGCTGGTCGCGCTTCACCGGGGCGCGATTCCCGCGGTCAGACCGCCGTCGACAGACACCGTCGTCCCGGTGACCCAGCGAGCCGCGTCAGCCGCGAGGTAGACGAACGCCTCGGCGATGTCCTTCGGGTCCCCGAGCCGCCCCAGCGGATGCAGGACGGTGACGCCGGCGCGGGCGGACTCGGGGTCCTCCTGGGCAGCGAGAAACCGCTCGAGCATCGGTGTCTGCACGAAGCCCGGAGCCACCGCGTTGGCACGGATCCGCTCCCGGGCACCGTCGAGGGCCATGCACTTGGTCAGCATGATCACGCCAGCCTTGGCGGCCGCGTAGGCGGCCTGAGCCGAGGTTGCCCAGATGCCGGCGATCGACGCCGTGCTGGTGATGGATGCAGTCTTCTCAGGCGACTCTGCGGCGGCGGAGCGCAGGTGGGGCCAGGCGGCGCGCGACATCAGGTAGACGCTCTTCAGATCGACCGCCAGCGCGCGGTCCCAATCAGGCTCCGACAGCTCGTGCACCGCTCCCACCATCGGTATCCCGGCGTTGTTGACCAGCGCGTCGATTCCGCCCAGGGCTTCGGCGGCGGCGGCGATCGCGCGCTCGGCATCCGGGCCCTTCGACACGTCGGCGGTGCGTCCGAGCACCGCTCCGGGTCCGAGCTCAACCCGCGCGCGCTCGAGCGCCTCCGCCTCCAGATCGATCAGCGCGACCCGAGCGCCCTCGGCCACGAACCGCTCGGCGATCGCCCGGCCGATCCCCGACACGGCGCCCGTGATCACCGCCCGCTGGCCGGCGAGCCGGGTCACCTGTCCGCGGCCGCCTGACCGCAGCGCGCCCGGACCTCCGGGAGCACCTCCTGGGCGAGCAGCCGCATCGAGCGCAGGACGTCGCGCTGGGGCATCCCCGGCCACTGGAGGCGGCAGACGAAGTGGTCGGCTCCGAGCCGCTCGACGTGCTCGACGAGGATCGAGGCGCACGTCTCGGGGGACCCGAGCACGAACCGGCCGCCCGCGGTCAGCTCGGCGAACTCACGGCGCAGGGTGTCGCCGCGCGGGAGCACGTCGCTCTGCCCCCATTCGACGTAGGCGTCGTACTTGCTCTTCAGGTAGGGCCGGGCGATCTCGAGCGCCGCCTCGTCGCTGGCCGCCACGCACACCTCCTTGAGGACCGGCTGGACCGGGCCGAGGGGCAGGCCGGACGCCTCGCGCTCCTGGAGGTAGAGCCGCATCTGTCGCTCGAGCTCGTCGAGCCGCGTGTGGGGGTTGACGAACCACGCGTCGCCCAGCCGCGCCGCGCGGCGCACCGCCCGGTCGCTGTTGGCGGCGATCCAGACCGGCGGCGGGGCCTCGGGGAGCAGGGCCAGCCGCGCCTCTGAGAGCTCGAACCCCTCGCCGGCCGCGCTCACCGACTCGCCCCTGAGCAGCCGCAGGACCGCGTCCAGCTTGGCTTCGAACAGCGTCGCGCGCTCGCCCGCGGGGACTCGCGAGACGCCGAAGGCGGCGTTTTCGACCGGCCGGTAGCCGAAGCCGACTCCGAGGACGAAGTTCCCGTCGGCGATCGCCGACAGCGTCGCCGCGTTCTCGGCCACCTCGACCGGGTTCAGGAGTGTGAGCAGCAGGATCGCCGTCCCCACCGTCATCCCCTCGGCGGCGGCGGCCATCCGCGCCAGCAGGGGGACGTTCTGGAACATCTGGAAGGGGTGCGAGAGGAAATGCTGCCCTGCCCAGACCGAGGCGAGCCCGACCTCGCGCGCCACCTCCACCTGCTCGAGGTGCGCCCGCACCGCCGCGGCCGGCGATACCTCCGGGGGGTGCTGCCCGGATAGGAACACCCCGAGCTGAATCTCGCGCCCGGTCATCTGAGCGGCATGGCCAGCGGCCGGAGCGGGGTGCCGGTGGCGCCGCGCAGGCGGATCGGTGCGCCGATGAAGCAGAGCTCGTGGACGCCGTCGCGGGCAAGGTCCTCGAGGTTGAGCAGCTCCATCATCGGGACGCCCGCTGCGGCCAGGAAGTGGCAGTGCCCGGGTAGCCAGTTGTCCTCATGCTCTGACGGCGCCACCTCGACGCATTCCTGGTCGGCGCCGATCGCGATGATCCCCTGGGCGGTGATCCAGCGGGCAGCCTCGAGGCCCATCCCCGGCGGGTTGCCCATCACGCGTGAGCCGTCGGGCCAGTAGGCCATGCGACCGGTGCGCACCAGCGCCACGTCACCCTCGCCGAGCGACACGCCCTGGCGATCGGCGGCCCGCTGGCAGTCCTCGGGCGTGATGGCGTAGGAATCCGGCAGGCACTCGACGCCCTTCAGGGCGGCGATGTCCAGCAGCACGCCGCGGGCGATGATCGGCGGCAGCTGCTCGGCGCCGTTGCGGTGCCAGTGACGGCTGCCAAGCGCCTCATCGACGCGTACGTTGTTGTAGGCCATCCCGCCGATGCCGAAGTGGCAGAGCGCGTCGATGTGCGTTCCCGTATGCGTGTACATGAAGATCACGTCGCCCGAATAGCACACGTTGGAGTTGATCTCCCGGCCGGCCCCGTTGAGGTCGTCCACCACCGTCCCGCCGGGCGTGTGCGACATGAAGATCTGGTAGGCGGGATCGCCCGCCGCCTGGAAGCTCGGCATGCCGACGAAGAAGTCGACGCTCAGGTCATAGACGCGCGAGCCGTCGGCCCGGGCCAGCACCTCGGCCTGGGAGGCTGGTGTCATGCGATTCAGCGCGCCGCACTGGTCCTCGGGCCCCCACGGGCTCGTGGCCACCTCGACCGCGGACCGGACCGACATCATGCCCCACCCAGCTCGAAGTCGACGACCGCGCGCCCGGACATCATTGGCACCACCTTGCCCACGACCTCGTTGTGGTAGGGGTGCTGCGAGTACGCCTCGAGGGCCTCCCAGGACTCGTGCTCGGAGATCAGCGCCCCGTCCCAGGGATCGCCGTTCTCATTGGGCAGCGCCTGGTTGCGGCCGATCTCCCAGCCCACGATCCCCGGACACCGGCTGGGCAGGGTGTTGAGCAGCTCGACGATCTGGTCGGGATCGTTGCCCTCGCCCACGCGCCAAAGGAAAATATGCCGAACCGCCATCTGGTTCCTTTCTCTTGACTGTTGCCCGAACGCGATCGCCCCACGCTCATGGCGTCCCCTGGCCCCTCGGGCGCGGCGCCGGTGCACTCTTCTACGGCTGAGGACGCTTGTCAATGGACGTGAGCAAGCTTCGGGAGCCGATCGTGCAGGCGCCGATGGCCGGCGGGGTCTCCACCGTGGAGCTCGCCGCGGCCGTCGCCGAGGCGGGCGGCCTCGGCTTCCTGGCCGCCGGATACCTGACTCCCGATGCGCTGGGGGAGTCGATCCAACGGCTTCGCTCGCTGACCGGCGAGGCGTTCGGCGTCAACCTGTTCGCGCCGCCCGCCGCGGCGGACCGGGGCTCCCTGGAGCGCTACGCCGCGCGGCTCCAGGGCGAGGCCGAACGCTTCGGGGTGAGCCTCGGCACGCCGCGCCACGACGACGACGCGCTGGAGGCAAAGCTCGAGGTCGTCACGGGCGAGCGGGTGCGGATCGTCTCCTTCACCTTCGGGTGTCCCTCCAGCCGGGACGTGGACCGCCTGCACGAGGCGGGCGCCGCCGTGTGGGTGACGGTCACCGAGCCCGACGAGGCGGCTCAGGCGCAGGCGGTGGGGGCCGATGCGCTCGTCGTCCAGGGAGCTGAGGCGGGAGCGCACCGGGGCACCTTTGTCGACGCCGACGGGCGTGAGGATCTGGGGCTGCTCGCGGCGCTGCGGCTGATCGCCCACCGGACCCCGCTGCCGCTGATCGCGGCGGGCGGGATCGCGGACGGCCAGGGGGTGGCGGCGGTGCTGTGCGCCGGGGCACTCGCCGCCCAGATCGGCACGGCGCTGATGCTGACTCCCGAGGCGGGGACGTCCCCGGTCCAGAGGCAGGCGATCTCCGGACCGGGTGTCACGGCGTTCACCCGGGCGTTCACCGGCCGCCGCGCGCGCGGCGTCGTCAACCGGTTCCTCGGCGAGCACAGCGCCTCGGCCCCGGCGGCGTACCCGGATGTGCACTACCTGACCGCTCCGCTGCGCGCCGCCGCGCGCGAGCGCGGCGACCGCGAGGCGGTCAGCCTGTGGGCCGGCCAGGCTCGCCTGCTCGCCCGCGAGGAGCCGGCCGGCGAGGTCGTGCGGCGCCTCGGGGCCGAGGCGCGCGAGGCCGTCCGCCGGGTCAGCGCCAGGTTCGATCAACCCGGCTGACGCGGCCACTCATCGCCCGACAGCCGCGCCAGAGCGAGGGCCAGCGCCTGGGTCCCGTTGGCGCCGAGTCCCTGGCTGCGCGCGGCCAGATAGAGCTGCTCGGCCAGCCCGGTGCCCGGAAGCGCGAGGTTCATCCGCCGCGCCTCGGCCAGCGCGATCCCCAGGTCCTTGAGGAAGTGATCGATCTTGAAACCGGGTGCGAGGTCTCCCTTCAGCAGCCGCGGTCCGTAGTTCGACAGCGACCACGATCCGGCCGCGCCGTCCTTGATCGTCTCGAGCGCCTGCTCGACGTCGAGCCCCGCCCGGTGGGCGTAGAGGAGCGCCTCGCACACCCCGATCATCCCCGCGGCGATCGCGATCTGGTTCATCATCTTGGTGTGCTGCCCGGACCCCGGGCCGCCGTGCCGGGTGACTTTCCGGCCGAGCACGTCCAGCAGCGGCAGAGCCCGCTCGAAGGCGCGCTGCTCGCCGCCGACCATGATCACCAGCGCGGCGTTACGAGCTCCCACGTCGCCGCCCGACACCGGCGCGTCGAGCGCGGCCACGTCGCGCTCGGCGCCAGCGGCGGCGATCTCGGCGGCCAGGGTGGGGACGCTGGTCGTCATGTCGATCAGGAGCGAGCCGGGCTGCATCGCCGCCAGCAGGCCTCCTTCGCCGAGCACCGTCTCGCGCACGTCGTCGGGATAGCCCAGCATCAGGAACACGACCTCGGCCCCCGCCGCCACCTCGGCGGGCGACTCGGCCCAGGCCGCGCCGGCCTCGAGGAGGGCGCTCGCGCGATCGCGCGTGCGGTTGAAGACCCGGAGCCGGTGTCCGGCCTCGAGCAGATGCCCGGCCATCGGCGCCCCCATGACACCGGTGCCGATCCACCCGATCTGCGTCATTCCACGAACTCGACCTCGACCGTCCCGAGGCCGTCGAACACCGCCTGCAGCCGGTCGCCGGCCTGCACCCCAATGGGCGAAGAGGCCGCGCCCGTGATCACGATCTCGCCGGCGCGCAACGGCCACCCCCGCCCCAGCACCTCGTTGGCCATCCAGGCGAGCGCCTCCCGCGGATCGCCCATCACGCTCGATCCGTTGCCCGCCGAGCGCTCCTCGCCGCCGCAGAGCAGCCGGGCCGGCTGGCTGGGCAGGTCGAGCGAGCGCCAGTCGGAGATCGTGGGGCCGGTGATGAAGTGTCCGCCGCACATGGCGTCCGCGGCCAGCGAGGCCACGCCCACCGAGGTGAAGTCGACATACCGTGAATCGGGCACCTCGACCGCCAGCACGAGCGAGTCGACGGCGGCCAGCACCTCCTCGACCCCGAGCGGGTTCTCCCCCGCGTGCAGGTCCTCGCCGAGGACGAAGGCAAACTCCGGCTCGGCGGAGCGCATCCGCATTGCGCGCACCGACAGCGTTGTCCCCGAGGCACGGCGCTGGCTCTCATACATCCGCCCCACCATCGGCCCGCTGGCTCCCAGATGCTTCTGACCGGCCTGGCTGGTGGCGGCGATCTTCCACCCGGCGGGCGCTCCGGCGAGATCGTCGAGCGCTCGCTGGATCGTGTAGCCGGCGTCGAGATCGGCGGGACGGAGATCCGCCGGCAGTGCCTCGAGCGGCTGACCGGAGGTCCAGGCCTGCCACAGCGCCGCCGCCGCTCGCTCTACGCCCTCCTCGGTGAATGGAGTGGCCATCGGCGCGCGATCATATTCGTCGCCGCCGGCGACGTGGCCGATGACATACCGGAGCTTGATCGCCGGCCGGCGGGATGAGAGGCTGAATCGGTGGACGTCGCCGCCGCCAACCAGCGCGCACTCGAGCAGATGATCGGCTGCCGCCCGAGGCTCGTCGGGGTGAGGCCGGCGATCGAGGTGGTGCCGGGAATGCGCCCCGAGATGATCCTCCACGCCGCGCCCCCGACCAATCGCGACTCGCTGGCCGGGCCGCTCGCCGCGGCGCTGCGGGGAGCTGCCGAGCTCGAGGGGATCGAGTTCTCCGACGCCGAGCTCGCCGCCGCGCAGGACCACGGTGCGATGGCCGGCGGAGCCGGGGCGATCACCGCCTCCACCCCGGTGGCGATCGTCGAGGATCAGACGAGTGGCCGGCGCGCCTTCCATTTCCTGATGGAGGGGTTCGGGCGGACGCTGATCCTCGGCATGACGGGCGAGGACGTGTTCGAGCGGTTGCGCTGGCTCCGGGACGAGGCGGGGCCCGCGCTCGATGCAGCGCTCGCGGCGCTGGACGGGATCGACTGCGATGAGATCATCGCCGAAGCGCTGCGCCGCGGCGACGAGATCCACAACCGCAACGCCGCCGCCACCTCGATGCTGGCCGAGCGCCTGGCCCCCGGCCTGGCGCGGGCGGGCATCGCCGGCAGCCTCCAGGATCAGCTGTTCGCCTTCCTGCGCGGCAACCCGCAGTTCTTCGTCGCCGTCTCGCTCGCCGCGAGCAAGCTGATGCTCGATGCCGCGCACGGGATCGAGGGCTCGAGCCTGATCACGGCCGTGGGAGCCAACGGAGATGCCTGCGGCGTGAAGGTCTCCGGCCTCGGCGAGCGGTGGTTCGTCGCTCCCGCCGAGACCCCGGAGGGCCCGGTGCCCGAACCGTTCACCGCCGACCAGGCCGCCCCCGCCTGCGGTGACTCGCTGCTGGTGGAGTGCGCGGGCCTCGGGGCGTCGGTCCTGCCCGCCGCGCCGGCGCTGTGGCCGGCGCTCGGTGTCGACCAGGCGCGGGCGCGTGAGATCCACGCGGCCACCGCGTCGATCGCCCTGGGGGATCAGCACCCGCGCTACCGGGTTCCCGCGCTGGAGGATCGCGGCGCCCCGGTGGGGGTCGACCTCCTGAAGGTGCTCGCCACCGGCATCCGGCCGGTGATCGACATCGTCATGCTGCACCGTGAACCCGGCGCCGGAATGATCGGGTTCGGCCTCGTCTCGCCGCCGATGGCATGCTTCGAGCAGGCGGGGCGGGCCTTCCGAGAGCGCTACGAAGAACTGATCGAGGTGGATTGATGATCGAGATCGACGGACGCCAGATCCTGACCACGCTGGAGGAGAAGGTGGCGCCGGCGCACACGGCGGTGATCGTGATCGACTGCCAGCACGAGTTCATCGCCCAGGACGGGTTCTGGGGGGAGCTCGGCCAGGACACGAGCGAGACGCAGGCGGTGGCCGCCCGCATCGCCGAGTTCCTAGAGCACGCCCGGCGGCACGGCGTCCGGATCGTGCACGTGCGCGCGATCTATGACCGCCGGCACATGAACGATCCGATGCACGAACGGCTGCACCGCCACGGGAGCCGCCTCTACTGCCAGAGCGAGGACCCGGCCAGCCGGTTCTACGCCGGGCTCGAGCCGCGGCCCGGCGAGCCAGAGGTGATCAAGCACCGCTTCGACGCCTTCTACGACACCGAGCTCGACCTGACGCTGCGCGCCTGGGGCGTCAAGACGGTGATCCTCTCCGGACTGGTCACCCACGGCTGCGTCGACTCGAGCGCCCGCCACGCCTACTTCAACGGCTACTACGTCGTCTTCCCGCCCGAGCTCACCGGCGGCGCCTCAGCCGAGGTCAAGCGGGTGACCGCCGAGACGATCAACGTGATGTTCGGGGTGACGCCGTCGGTGCAGGAGATCCTCGGCGCCTGGCGCGAGGCGCCGGTGCCGCAGCAGGTGGCGGTCGCCTGAACTCCGTCCGCTCCGACGCTCAACCCGCCGTGCTCCCGGCCTCCCGCAGGTCGTTCCGGCTCGTCGCGGGCGCGCTGTTCGTGATGCTGCTGGCGTCGAACCTGGCGACCCCGCTGTATGCCGTGTACCGCCAGCGCTTCGGATTCTCAACCATCGAGCTGACGCTGATCTTCGCCGTCTACGCGCTCGTTTTGATGCCGTCGCTGCTTATCTTCGGCCAGCTCTCCGATCAGCTCGGGCGCCGGCGGGTGATGGCCGCCGGGCTGGTGGGCGGAGCGGTCAGCCTGGGGTTGTTCGCGCTCGCCGACGGCACCCCCTGGCTGTTCGCCGCCCGGGCCAGCCAGGGATTGGCGACCGGGCTGATGACCGCCGCCGCGGCCGCGGCGCTGGTCGAGCTCGAGCCGGGCGGCCACCACGGCCGGGCCGCCGTCGCGATCGTCATCGGCAACACCGGAGGCTCCGGCGCCGGGCCGCTGCTGGCGGGGATGCTCGCCGCCTGGGCCCCGGACCGGCTCGTGCTCTGCTACCTGGTGGGGATCGGCTGCCTCGCGCTCGCGCTCCTCGGGGTGCTGTGGGCGGAGGACCCGGTACGGCGCAAGGGCACCTGGCGCCCGCAGCGTCCCTCGGTGCCGGCGGCGGTTCGCGGGCGGTTCGCTCGGGCGGGGCTCAGCGGCGCCGTCGTTTGGTCGGTGGGAGGCTTGTTCCTCTCGGTGGTCCCGTCCTACGCCGGGAAGTTGCTCCACACCTCCAACCTGGCCCTGCTCGGCGCGATCGCCGCCCTGATGCTGGCTGCCGCGACGGCCGCCCAGCTGCTCCTGCTCCGGATCGACCTCGAACCGGGCCGGGCGCAGCCGTACGGTCTGGTCTCGCTGATCGCCGGGGTGGCGCTGCTGATCGTGGCCTTCCCGCTGCACTCACTGGCGGCTGTCCTGGCGGCGCCGCTGCTCGCCGGGTTCGGCCAGGGGTTCGCGCTGTTCGGAGCCCAGAAGGACGTCAACCTGCTGGCCCCGCACGAGCGCCGCGGGGAGGTGACGGCGGCGTTCATCACCTGCCTGTACGGCGGCGTGGCGATCTCGACGATCATCGCCGGCGCGCTGGCCACGAGCTTCGGGATCTTCAGCGCGGTGGCCGTGGTCGGCGGAGCGCTGGCGGCGATCGCGGCGGCCACGGCCGCCTGGCACCTGCTCGCCCAAGGCCTTCAACCGGCGTTGCGCGAGGAGTAACCTAGCTCACCATGTTCCGAAACCCACTCACCGACACGATCGTCGTGCTCGTCATCGTGCTGCTCGTCTTCGGGCCCAAGCGGCTGCCTCAGCTGGGTCATGGCCTGCGCGAATTCAAGGATTCGCTCACTGGTGGCTCGGGGAAAGACGAGGAGCCGGAGCGGCTCGAGCTGACCGCCTCCACGACTTCGGTTGCCTCCTCCACCGACGTCGACTCCACCCGGCCGGCGCCGTAGGCGATTTCCAAGCTCTTCGGTAGGCGGCTGATTCGTGCCGGCGTAGGCATCGCCGGCCTGGTCGTCGCGGGCTCGGTGGGGTTTGCCATCGCGCCGGCCGGCCTTGACGCGAGTGCGCGCATGCCCTCGCCCAACCAGATCGCCCTCGTCATGTGGCGTACGGTCCTGGTCCAGGAGGGCTTCGAGCACTTCTATCCCTCGGGTCAGCTGACCACCGTGTCCGATGGGGGAAGCGGGGCATTCACCGCCGAGGTGGGAACGGTTCTCCCGAGCACCGACGGCGACGGCCAGCTCGTGTTCTTCTGGCACGACAAACGCTTCGTCGGCTGGGACTCACCGCTCGACAACATGGACGTCCTCGACGTCCAGCCGCTGCACGGGGGGACGTTCCGCGTCACCTACTCCAACTACGCGCCCAACGACCCCGCGTGCTGCCCCTCGCTGATCCCGCTCAGCGTCGTCTACCGCTGGAGCGGAAGCCGCTTCGTCGCCGATGGCCCGCTTCCGATGGTCCGACCAATCCCGAGCCTCGTCCGGCTGCTGCACTGACCGCCCGCCGCGACACCGACGCCGGGACCGGCTCCTGGTTCCCGGTCCCTGAGGAGTCAGAGCTCCCGCCGGACCTCCGGGGCCTGTTCGCCAAGGCGCGCGAGCGGCTGGGGTTCGTTCCGAACGTGTTCCGGGTCTACGCGTTCCGCCCGCAGCGCCTCAGCGCCTGGTTCTCGCACTACCGCCAGCTCCACGTGGCGACCGAGCGCCTGAGCGCCGCCGACCGTGAGATGATCGCGGTCGTGGTGAGCGCCGCCAACGGCTGCCTCTACTGCCTGGTGGCGCACGGTGCCGCGCTGCGCGACGAGCTGGGTGACCCGGTGCGTGGCGAGCGGATCTCCTATGACTGGCACCGGGCCGAGCTCGACGAGCGCCAGAGCGCGATCTGCGCCTACGCCGAGAAGCTCACGCTGCACCCGCGCGAGCTCACCCGCGCCGACCTTCAGTGCCTGCTCGACGTCGGGCTGAGCCTCGAGGAGGCGTGGGACGTCGCCGAGATCGCCGCCATGTACAACATGACCAACCGGATGGCGATGGCCACCAACATGCTGCCGAACGAGGAGTACAGCGGCCAGGCGCGGCCCTAGCCCGAGAGCAGCTGAGCGAAGCGCTCGGGATCGAGGTTGCCGCCGGACAGGATCACC
>DAIQND010000009.1:0-15993 GCA_036788555.1 Solirubrobacteraceae bacterium
GCGTATTCCGCGGCGATCGACAGCCAGGGCAACGCCGACTGCGAGGTCGCCCAGCACGGCTACCCCGCCAAGCTCAACTATGGCGACCCGCAGGGCCGCTCACTCGCCACCAATGCGCACAACCCCGGCGATCAGGGCACCACCTGGACCGGGCTCTCGCGCGTGCCCCCGGGCGAGACCTACACCCGCAACCCCATCACCGGACCGCAACTCCCGTATAACCCAACGAACCCATGACCGTCGGCGACACCTTCATGCTCGGCGGCGATCTGGGGGTCGGCCGCCTCGGCTTCGGAGCGATGCGGATCACCGGCGAGGGTGTCTGGAGCGAGCCCGAGGATCCGAGAGCAGCCCGTGAGCTGCTTAGGCGCGTGGTCGACGCCGGCGTCAACCTGATCGACACCGCCGATTCCTACGGCCCGGCGGTATCCGAGGACCTGATCGCCGAAGCGCTTTATCCATACCCCGAGGAGCTCGTGATCGCCACCAAGGGCGGCTTCGAGCGGCCGGGACCGGGACGCTGGGAGCCCGCGTGCCGGCCCGAGCGGCTCAAGCGCTGCTGCGAGGGTTCGTTGCGGCGCTTGCGCCTGGAGCGGATCGACCTCTACCAGCTTCACACCGTCGACCCGCAGGTGCCGATCGAGGACTCGGTCGCCGCCCTGGCCGAGCTGCAGGACGAAGGCAAGATCCGCCACATCGGGGTCTCGAACGTCTCCGGGGAGCAGCTCGAGCGGGCCCGGCAGATCGCGACGATCGTTTCGGTCCAGAACCGCTACAACCTGTCAAGCCGGGCCTCCGAGGAGGTGCTGCAGGAGTGCGAGCAAAGCCAGATCGGGTTCCTGCCCTACTTCCCGCTCGCGGTCGGCGAGCTGGCAAAGCCCGGCGGGGCGCTTGACGAGGTGGCTCGCAAGCACGACGCCACTGCGGCCCAGGTGGCACTGGCCTGGCTCCTCCAGCACTCGCCGGTGACCCTGCCGATCCCCGGTACCAGCTCGATCG
The DNA here is from genome assembly GCA_036788555.1 of Solirubrobacteraceae bacterium. Taxonomy (GTDB): domain Bacteria; phylum Actinomycetota; class Thermoleophilia; order Solirubrobacterales; family Solirubrobacteraceae; genus Palsa-465. Next base: position 1,000 of record DAIQND010000009.1, read on the forward strand.
CCCACTTCGAGGAGAACCTCCAGGCGGTCCAGCTGGAGCTCGATCAGGACGACCTGGAGTCGCTGGGGGCATAGGACCGAACGAGGCCCCCGACCCGGTGTCGCATCCGCGGCCGGTGCCGGGGAACGTGGTCGGCCATGCTGCTCGTGGCCGGTGCAAAAGCCGTTTCGCCCACGTCTTTTACCTCGTTCGGTCGCTCGTCCGGCACTGGGCCGGACGGTCGATCGTCCGTGTCAGCTTGATATCGGCATTAGCCGATGGCGGCTTAAATCGAACGTTCGTCCAGTCGCCGGCTAGACCAAACGTCCAGCTACTCCCCGAGAACCAGCGCCAGGCGCCGCTCGAGGGCTTCGGCCAGCTGCTCGCGGACAAGCCCGGGCTCAAACCGCTCCACCAGCGCGGCCAGGAAGCCCTCGATCACCAGGCGCTTGGCGACCTCCTCGCGCAGGCCGCGCGAGCGCAGATAGAACAGCTGCTCAGGATCGACCTGGGCCACCGCCGCGGCGTGCGTGCAGCGAACATCGTTGGCCTGGATCTCGAGGCCGGGGATCGCGTCGGCGTGGGCCCGCTTGGAGATCAGCAGGTTGCGCGACTCCTGGAAGGCGTCGGTCTTCTGCGCCCCGGGGTCGACGATGATGTTGCCCTTCCAGACCGCGGTCGAGCGACCGGCGAGGACGCCGCGGAAGGCCAGATCCGAGGTGGTGTGCGGAGCCGCGTGCTCCTGGGTGGTGTCGAAGTCGATGTGCTGGCGGCCGTGGGTGGCGTAGGCGCCGGTGACCCGGGCCTCGGCTCCCTCGCCCCCGAGCTTGGTCTCCATCCGGACGCGGCCGTTGGCCGACCCGAAGCCGAGCGCCACCCAGTCCAGGTAGCCGTCGCGCGCCACCTCGGCTCGCTGGGCCCCGAAGATCCAGGTCCGCTCTGACAGCGCCTGGCCGCACACGTAGCGCAGGCGAGCGTCATCGCCGACCGCCAGCTCGGTGACCACGTTGAACACGCCGTCGAGGTCGGGGGCGCCGGACAGGTACTGCTCCCACACCTCGGCCCGAGCCCCCGCCTCGAGCACGACCAGCGTGCGGCGGTCCAGCTCGGTGCCGCCGTCCGAATGGGTCGCGGTGAGAACGATGGGCTGCTCCACCGCCACGCCGCTCGGTACGTATACGAACGCGCCGCCCTTGAAGCGGGCTCCGTTGCGGGCCACGAACAGGTCCTCGGCGGTGACGATCGAGCCCAGATGGCGCTCGATCAGCTCCGGATGGGTCTCGGCGGCGGCATCGATCGTCGAGACCACGACGCCCGCCGGCAGCTCGGTGGCCTGGCTCAACTCGAACAGCCGCGGCACCTCGGGGGCCACCGGAGCGTCGGCCGCCGGCTCAAGCCGCTCGAGCTCGAGGCCGGTGATGTCGGTGAACTCCCAGCCGGGGCGCCCCTTGAACTGCGGGAGCTCGAGCTCGGTGGCCAGCCGCTCAGCCTGCTCCCGGCGCTCGGCCAGAAGCGTGGCCGAGCCGCCGCTAGCCAATCGAGCCCTCCATCTGAAGCTCGATCAGCCGGTTCATCTCCACCGCGTACTCCATCGGGAGCTCCTTGGTGATCGGCTCGATGAACCCGTTGACGATCAGCTTCGACGCCTCGTCCTCGGGAATGCCGTGGGACATCAGGTAGAACAGCTGATCCTCGCCGACCTTCGACACCGTCGCCTCGTGGCCGACGTTGACATCGTCCTCGCTGATGCGGATCGTCGGATAGGTGTCAGAGCGCGAGCGCTCGTCCAGGAGCAGCGCGTCGCACACCACCTTCGACCGCGCGCCGTGCGCGCCCTTGGCGATCTCCAGCAGCCCGCGGTAGGAGCCGCGGCCGCCGTCCTTGGAGATCGACTTGGCGAAGATGTTCGACGTGGTGTTTGGCGCCGCGTGGATGATCTTGCCGCCCGCGTCCTGGTGCTGCCCCTTGCCGGCGAACGCGATCGACAGGATCTCGCCATGAGCGCGCTCGCCGAGGAGGTACACCGACGGATACTTCATCGTCAGCTGCGAGCCCAGGTTGCAATCCACCCATTCGACGGTCGCGTCCTCGTGGGCCACGGCGCGCTTGGTCACCAGGTTGAACACGTTGGTCGACCAGTTCTGGACCGTCGTGTAGCGGATCCGGGCGCCGGGCTGGGCGATCAGCTCGACCACCGCTGAGTGCAGGCTCGAGCTCGAGTACGTCGGCGCGGTGCAGCCCTCCACGTAGTGCACGTATGACCCGGGCTCGGCGATGATCAGCGTCCGCTCGAACTGGCCCATGTTCTCGGTGTTGATCCGGAAGTAGGCCTGCAGCGGCATCTCGACGTGGACGCCCTCCGGGACGTAGACGAACGAGCCACCCGACCACACCGCGGAGTTGAGCGCGGCGAGCTTGTTGTCGTTGGGCGGGATCACCGTGGCGAAGTACTTGCGCACGATGTCCTCGTGCTCGCGCAGCCCGGTGTCCATGTCGACGAAGATCACGCCCTGCTTCTCGAGGTCCTCGCGGACCTGGTGGTACACGACCTCGGACTCGTACTGAGCGCCCACCCCGGCCAGGAACTTCCGCTCCGCCTCGGGGATCCCGAGCCGGTCAAACGTCCTCTTGACGTCGGCGGGGACGTCATCCCAGGAGCGGCCGGGCTTCTCGGAGGCGCGGACGAAGTAGTGGATGTTGTCGTAGTCGACCTCCGCCAGCAGCGGCGAGCCCCACGTCGGTTGAGGCCGGGCCAGGAAGTGGTCGAGGGCCTTCAGGCGGAACTCACGCATCCACTGCGGCTCTGACTTGAACTCGGAGATCTTCTCGACGATCTCGCGGCTCAGGCCCTTGGGCGCCTTGTAGAGGTAGTTCTCGGCGTCATGGAAGCCGAAGCGCTCGGTGTAATCGGCATTGATCTGCGCCAGCTCCTCGTTCTCGGTGAGGACCGGCGCCTCGGGAATGTGCGTCTCGGTAGTGGCCACTACTCCACCTCCAGCTTGATCGTCTCATCCTCGATGATCACCGCAAAGGTGTCCACCGGAACATATGCGGGCAAAGTTTTCGGCTGCCCGGTCTTTAGATCGAACAGCGATCCGTGGCGCGGGCACTCGACGGTGCACTGGGATTCGTCGAATTCCCCCTCCGCCAGCGGCCCGTTGTCGTGCGAGCAGCGATCCTCGATCGCGTAGAAGGTGCCGGCGCAGTTGAACACGCCGATCTCCAGGTCCTCCCACTCCACCAGGCGGACCTCTCCGGGCTTGAGCGCGGCAACAGGGCAGACTTCGATCACTTCGGGCACGCCCTAAATCCTAGCGAACTGATCGGATTTGGATCGCCCCGGCTGGGTCGCCGGCGCTCTCGCCGCCGCGCGCCCCCGCTCTCTCTCGCGCCCCGCCGCTGATCAGGCCGCGTTGGCGTCGCTCTGCGGCGCCTCGGGCTCCCACTCGACGGACTGCCCGAGCGAGGCGCTCTTGAGCACCTTCAGCGACAGCAGCGCGCACTTCATCCGCGTCGCCGAGATGTCGATCCCCAGCAGGTCGAGCACGAACGAGCGGTCCAGCGTGAGCAGGTCCTGAACCCGCATCCCCTTGACCTCGTCGGACGCCATCGAGGCGGCCGCCTGTGAGATCGCACATCCGTGCCCGGAGAACCGCACGTCCTCGATTCGTCCCTCCCCGTCGACCGCCAGCTGGACCGTCAGCTCGTCCCCGCACAGCGGATTGAGGTCATGAAACTCGAGGTCCGGGGCCTCGATCGCCGGGGCCGGCGGGCTCCAGTTGTGCGGGTGCTTGTAGTGGTCGAGGATGTTCTCGCGGTAGAGGTCGTCCACGGTTCAGCCTCCGAAGATGCGGTTGACCTCGGCCGCCGCTCCCGCTCTCTAGCCCGTGAACTGCGGCGGCCGCACCCGACGCCGGATCACGACGGCGTGCACCGACTTCTTCTTCGGCACGCACACGACGACCTTCTTGCCGTGGACCCGCTTGGTCTTCTTGACCTTGCCGCGGGCACAGCGGAGGATCTTCTTCGACTGAACCGCCTGCTTGTTCGCGGTCACGCTGGCGGTCCCGGCGACCGGCGGCCCGGTGGGGGGCTGACCGGTGACCGTCGCGGTGTTGGTGAACGGCGAGGCATCGTCCCCGCGCAGCACGTGCGAGCAGGTGTACTGCGCGCTCCCGCCGGGCGACAGGACGCTGCCGGTCAGGGTTCCGCTGAGCGCCGTCGGCCCGCCGATCGTGCCGGCGTTGCACAGCGGATCGCTCAAGCTGAGCGTCAGCGGCGAGGTTCCGGTGTTCGTCACCTGAATCTCGTACTCGATCGTGTCACCGACCTTGGCCGTGATCGTCGAGGTCGTGAACGCTCCGGAGGTTCCGTCGCGCTGGAGCTTGACCACGTGGATCCCTGGCGTCGTGACGTTGGCCACGACGCTGTCGGTGGCGCTCACCGGCGACCCGGTCGGCGGCCGCCCGCTGACCGAGGCGGTGTTGGTGTACGCCGGGGCGTCGGCCGCGCTCAGCACGTGCGAGCACGTGTACTGAAGCCCTCCGCCCGCCGACAGGGTGCTCGTCGCAGGGTCGAACGTGCCGCTCAGCACGGTCGGCGCCGACAGCGTGCCGGCGTCGCAGCGTGGATCGCTGAAGCTGATCACGAGCGTCGTGTTGCCGGTGTTGACGACCGTCATCTGGTAGTCGATCGTGTCGCCGGGGTTCCCGGTGACCGGCCCGTGCGTGAACGAGCCGGAGCTCCCGATGCGCTCGAGCTTGACCAGCGAGATCGCCGGCGCGGGCGGCACCTGCACCGTCGATTGCTCGTTCGGGTCGTTGCACGCCGTCGACACCGCGGCGTTGTTCGCATCGCCCGTATAGGTGGCGACCCACTGGTAGCTCCCCGCGCCGGCGGCGAAGTCCGGCGAGGTGTAGGTCCCGTCACCGTTGACCATGCCGCTGACGGTCCCCAGCGGGGTCTTGCAGGCGGTGTCGCTCGCGCTGTAGATGGTCCAGGTGATCGCACCCGCTGGTGCATCACCGCCCGTCAGGTACGCCACGTCGTGGATCGGCTGGCCGACCATCGCCGAGCTCGCGCTGGTCGAGATCGCCGGCGTCGCCTGCGACATCGTCGACTGCTCGTTCGGGTCGTTGCACGCGGTCGAAGCCGAGGTGTTGTTGGCGTCCCCGGAGTAGGTCGCGACCCACTGGTAGGACCCCGCGGTCGCCGGGGTGAAATCCGGCGAGGTGTAGCTGCCGGCACCGTTGACGGCGTCCGTCAGCGGTGTCTTGTTCAGCGGCGTCGAGCAGGCGGTGTCGGCGGCCGCATACACGTTCCAGCTGATCGTTCCCTTCGGGAGATACCCGCCGGTCAGCGTCGCCACATCGTGGACCGGCTGGCCGACCGTTCCCGAGCTCGCCAAGGTGGAGATGCCGGGAGCCGCCTGTGAAACCGTCGACTGCTCGTTGGTGTCGGAGCAGGCCGACTTCGCGGGGGCGTTGTTGCTGTCGCCCGAGTAGCTCGCCACCCATTGATAGACGCCCGGCGCTGCAGGAGTGAAGTCGGGCGAGGTATAGGTGCCGTCACCGCTGACCGGAACGCTCAGGGCGCTGGCGTTCAGCGGCGTCGAGCAATGCTTGTCGCTCAAGGCGTAGACGTTCCAGCTGATCGTCCCGGTGGGATTGAAGCCTCCGCTCAAGACCGCTACGTCCGCGACCGGGCCGCCGATCGTCCCGGAGCTGGCGGCGGTGGAGATCTTCAGCACCGCCGGTCCCACCGTGGACTGCTCGTTCGGGTCGTTACAGGCCGTGGACACCGTCAGGTTTCCAGCGTCGCCCGAGTAGGTCGCCACCCATTGGTAGCTGCCGACGCCGGCGGAGAAGGAAGGTGAGGTATAGGTGCCGCTGCCGCTGACCGGAACGCTCAGCGCGCTCGAGTTCAGCGGATGCGAGCAGGCGGTGTCGCTGGCGGCGTAGACGTTCCAGCTGATCGTCCCCGTCGGGTTATCGCCGCCGCTGAGGACAGCCACGTCGTGAATCGGCTGGCCGACCGTCGCCGATGCCGCGGTCGTCCGGATGCTCGGAAGCTGGCAGTCGACCCAGAAGGTCTTGTACTTCGACGGATCCTGTGAGAGGGCAAGCTTGAAATGGAACCCCTGCGAGTTGCGCGGCGCGTCGCCGTTGGCGACCGCATTCTCGATCAGGGTCTTGACCGGGATCACGCTCATCACCTGCGAGCCGCCGGTCGACTGGTCGTAGGTCCAGCTGGCCGAGTAGACCTGCTCCTGGCTACCCGAAGGAGGCCAGCCGTAGATCGTGTAGGAGCCCGAGGGGTCGGCCATCCCGGCGCCCCACAGGTTGATGTCCTGGCAGGCGAGATGAGGATCCATCTCGTGCCCCGGTCCCGGCGGCTGACCGACGTTGTCCACCCAGGCATCGCCGGCATTGGTATTTCCCGCCAGTGCCGAACCCGTCGGCAGTGCTGCGAACGCCGCGGCGCAAGCCGCCATGATCAGGCCAATCAGAACGCGTCGGGACATTGATCCTCCTTGATTTCTGCCCATGCGAGCGACGACGATCCGCACCCGCGACCCCTGGGTTTTCGAGGAACGAAGTATACCGAGTAACGGCTGGGTTAACCGAAAACATGTTCCTTGGACGGATGTCGTAGGGACTCAGAGGGCCGCCGCGAGGCCCTCGGGCGTGCTCACCGGTGCTCCGCACACGAAGTGTTCGCAGACATATGCGGTGGCGTGGCCGTCGATCGCCCGGCGCCCCTCGAGCAACGGCACGCCGTTGCCCGGCCCACCACCGAAGCTTCCGGCCAGCACGAGGTGGGGACGCAGAGCGCCGCGGACCACCCGCAGCAGCCGCTCGGCCTCGTCTGGCGGCCCCACGATCGCCACTTCCCGCACGGGCGAGACGTGGAAGTCAGCGGCGCGCAGCAGATGCGAGAAGGCCAGCGGGTAGCGGCCGGCCAGCGGGGACAGCAACCGCAGGACGCCCACGGCCTCGTCCTCGTATCGCATGTCGCCTGAGAGCCGTGCCAGCCGCAGCAGCGCGTACGCCGCAGCCGAGTTCCCGGACGGAACCGGCGAGTCCTCGAGGTCCTTGCGGCGGACCGGCAGCTCGTCCTGGTCGGCGGCGGTGGTGAAGAAGCCTCCCCGCTGTGAATCGCCGAAGCGCTCGATCAGCACGTCGGCGACCCGCACCGCCTCGTGGTACCAGCGGGTCTCGAAGGTGCTCTCATAGAGCGTGATCAACGCCTCGAGCAGGAACGCGTGATCTTCCAGATAGGCGCCGATTCGTCCCCGGCCGTCCTTCCAGGTGCGCAGCAGCCGGCCGTCGCCGTCGTGGAGCTCGGAGAGGATGAACGAGGCACAGGCGACCGCGGCGTCGGTGTAGCGCGGCTCCTCGAGCACAGCTCCAGCGGCGGCCAGGGCCGAGACCATCAGCGCGTTCCAAGCGGTCAGGCGCTTGTCATCGAGGCCCGGGCGCACACGACCGGCTCGGACCTCGAGCAACCGCCGCCTGATCTCCTCGAGCCCTGCCGGCTCGGGCCCGCGAGCCTCCAAGACGTTCAGCCCGTGCTCGAAGTTGCCGCGCTCGCTGGCGCCGAAGTAGGCGATCGCCTCCTCGGCCAGCGGCGGCCCCAGGACATCGCGCAGTTCGCTCGTCGTCCAGACGTAGAACTTCCCCTCGACCCCCTCCGAGTCCGCGTCCAGGGCGGCGCAGAAGCCGCCCTCGGGGCCGCGCATCTCACGCAGCGCCCAGTCGAGCGTCTCGCGGCACACGCGCTCGAACAGCGGGGCGCCCGATACCTGCCAGCCATGCAGGTACGCCCGCGCGAGCAGCGCGTTGTCGTAGAGCATCTTCTCGAAATGCGGGATGGTCCAGCTGGCGTCGACGCTGTAGCGGGCAAATCCGCCGCCGAGCTGGTCGTAGATCCCGCCGCGCGCCATCGCCGCCAGCGTGCTCAGCGACATGTCGCGCTCGCCGCGGGCCAGGAGGAACTCGATCGCGCTGGCCGAGGGGAACTTGGGCGCGCCGCCGAACCCGCCGTGGCTGGCGTCGTAGGAGGCGCGCAGCGCGCTCACCGCGTTTGCCACCAGCTCCTCGCGGAGCGGTTCGGTTGAGGCCTGCAGCTGCGTGCTCGAGCCCAGCGAGCGCAGGATCTCCGCCCCCTGGGTGCGGATCTGCTCGCGCCGCTGCTCCCAGGCGTCGGCCACGGCCTCGAGCACCATCCGCCAGCTGGCCATGCCGTGCGCTGGCTGCCGGGGAAAGTAGGTGCCGGCATAGAACGGGACGAGCTCGGGGGTCAGAAACGCGTTCAGAGGCCAGCCTCCGCGGCCGGTCATCGCCTGGCAGGCCTCCATGCACATCGCGTCCACGTCCGGGCGCTCCTCGCGATCAACCTTCACGGGCACGAACCGCTCGTTCATCAGCGCCGCGGTCTCCGGATCCTCGAACGACTCGTGCGCCATCACGTGGCACCAGTGGCACGCCGAGTAGCCGATCGAGACGAGCAGCGGCCGGTCGAGCTCCCGCGCCCGCGTGACGGCCTCCTCCCCCCAGGGAAACCACTCAACCGGGTTGTCCCGATGCTGAAGCAGGTAGGGCGAGCTCTCGTGGGCGAGCCGGTTGGGCATCCAGCCTGAGGCTACCCCCGCTACCCACGCGGGGAGGCTAGCCCTGCTACCCACGCGGCGCGCGGCGCAATAGGCTTCACCCATGCCCGCGCAGCGCGATTCGATCAACGCCCCCGACGCTCCCGCCGCGATCGGACCCTACGTTCACGCGGTGCGGACCGGGAACCTGCTGTTCTGCTCAGGCCAGATCCCGCTTGACCCCCGCACCGGCGACCTGGTCGCAGGCTCGGTGGCAGACCAGACCGGCCGCTGCCTCGAGAACCTCGCCGCGGTCTGCAACGCGGCCGGAGCCACGTTGGGCGACGCGGTCCGGCTGACCATCTACACCACGGAGATGGCGGCGTTCGGCGCCATCAACGAGGTCTACGAGTCGTTCTTCGAGTCTGACCCCCCCGCGCGAGTGGCGATCGGCGTCGCGGCGCTGCCGCGTGGCGCCAAGGTCGAGATCGACGCGGTGGTGGCGATCCCTGACTGAGACGCTCCCAGGTCAGTCGCAGGTAACCGTCGAGGACATCCGCCGGGCGACCGATCAGGTAGCCGCGGTCGTGCGCGAGACACCCGTCGTCAGTTCGGCCACCCTCAGCTCGCGTACCGGGGCGACGGTGGCACTCAAGGCCGAGAACCTCCAGCGGACCGGGTCCTTCAAGCTCCGGGGCGCGCTGGCCAAACTCGCCGCGCTGGGCGATGGCTGCGCGAGTGGGGTGGTCACCGCCAGCGCCGGCAACCACGGCCAGGCGCTGGCGTACGCCGCGCGCGCCCGTGGCGTGCGGTGCGAGGTGTTCATGCCGCAGACGGCGCCGATCTCGAAGGTCGAGGCGGCCCGGGCGCTGGGCGCCGCCGTCCACCTGCTCGGCTCGACCATCGAGGAGTCCCTGGCCGCCGCGCACGAGCGGGCTGAGCAGAAGCGGCTGGCGTTCGTGCATCCGTTCGACGATCCGGATGTGGTCGCTGGTCAGGGCACGCTGGGGCTCGAGCTACTGCGGCAGGTTCCAGATATCTCCAGCGTCCTCGTCCCGCTCGGAGGGGGTGGACTTTCGAGCGGCGTGGCGATCGCCGTGAAGTCCGAGCGCCCCCAGGTGCGAATGATCGGGGTGCAGGTGGCCACGTGCGCGCCGTTTCCCGCCTCGCTGAAGGCCGGCGAGCCGGTCACCGATGGCTCCTCGCTGACGATCGCCGACGGCATCGCGGTCAAGCGGCCGGGGGGTCTGACGCTGTCGCTGGTCAAGCGCTGGGTGGACGATGTCGTGACCGTCCCCGAGGATGACGTCGGTGAGGCAATGGTGTTCCTGCTCGAACGCTCAAAGCTCGTGGTCGAGGGCGCCGGCGCGGTTGGCGTGGCGGCGCTGCTGGCGGGAACAGTGACGTTACCGTCCGAGGGGACGACCGTGGCGATCCTGTCCGGCGGCAACGTCGACACGGGTCTGCTCGGCCAGGTGGTTCGCCGCCATGAGAGCCAGGCCGGGCGGCGCCTGGTGCTCCTGGCCCGGGTGCCTGACCGGCCCGGATCGCTGGCCCGGCTGCTAGCTCAGGTCGGCGAGCAGGGGGCCAACCTGATCGACGTCATCCACATCCGCGAGGGCCTCGACCTCCACGTGCGCGAGACGGCGGTTCAGCTGGTGCTCGAGACCCGGGGGCAGGCCCACGCCGACCGCGTCCGCGACGCGATCCGAAACGCCGGCTACGCCGAGCCGCGCGCCGTCCGGTAGGCGCCAACCGCCTCCAAGCCCCGGCCCGCCGGCTCCGGCTCGTCCTGCGCGCGCTCGTTTCGATAGTCGCACGCCTCCTCCACGAGGGCCGCCACCACTCGGCTGCTGGGGTCGACCTCGGGGTGCCACTGCACGCCAAGCACAAACCGGCGGCTCGGCGCCTCGATGGCTTCCGGGAGGTCATCGAGCGTGGCTCGCCCCACGATCCGCAGGCCCTCACCGAGCCGCGCGATCGCCTGGTGGTGGTGTGACTTCGTCACGTGCACCTGCTCGCCCGCGGCCCGAGCAGCCAGCGAACCGGGGTGCAGGCGCACGTCGTGATCTGAGTCGTCAAAGCTGCCCAGGACCCGGCAGTGCTCGCCATGTCCGAGCGCGGCCGGCAGATGCTGGATCAGCGTGCCGCCGCGGGAGACGTTGATCAGCTGCATGCCGCGACAGATCCCCAGAACCGGCAGGTCGCGCTCCCATGCTCGCCGCGCCAGCGCCAGCTCAAAGCTGTCACGCTCCGGAACCGTGTCCGACGTCTCGGGCTGACGCTCCGCGCCGTAGTTGGCCGGATCGATATCTGAGCCCCCGGCCAGGATCAGGCCGTCGAGCAGGTCGAGGATCTCGTCCGGGTCGAGCTCGAGCTGCGGGTCCGGCGCGATCATGATCGCCATCCCGCCGGCGTCCTGAACCGCCGCGAGGTAGGGCAGCGAGAGCAGCGCAGCGCGCTGGTCCCACACCCTCCAGCGGGCCTGGGTCACCGCCGCGCAGATTCCTATCACCGGTCGACTCACGCTGGTTCGAGCCTACCCCGGCCCGGGGCGGCCCTACCGGTCGGCGGCCGGCCGCCGGCCGGCGGCCGTCCGCTCAGCGCGCCGCGCGCAGCAGCGCCCGGCGGATCTTGCCGCTGGCGGTCTTCGGCAGCTCGGGCGCGAACTCGACGATCCGCGGGTATTTGTAGGGCGCCGTCTGCTCACGCACGTGCTGCTGGAGCTCCCTGACCAGCTGGTCGCTTGCCTGCGCTCCGTCGCGGAGAACGACCACCGCCCGCACGACCGACCCGCGCTCCTCGTCTGGCGCCGCGACGACCGCCGCCTCGGCCACCGACGCGTGGGATACCAGCGCCGACTCGACCTCGAACGGTCCGATCCGGTACCCGGCTGAGATGATCACGTCGTCGGCCCGTCCCTCGAAGTACAGATAGCCGTCCGCATCCTGCCGCACCCGGTCGCCGGTGTGCCACGGACGGCGCTCCGGCGCCGTGGGGCCGCCGAGCTCCGCGACGAAGAAGGTCGGGTCGGTGGTGGGGTCGGCCAGGACGAGCTCGCCGTCGAGCACCTGGAGGTCGACACCCGGCAGCGGCAGCCCCATCGAGCCCGGCCGGACCGGCCGCCCGACCGGGTTGGCCGTCAGCTGACCGGTCTCGGTCTGCCCGTAGCCGTCGCGGATCTCGATGCCCAGCGCTTCGTGAAAGGCGCGGATGACTTCAGGGTTGAGCGCCTCCCCTGCCGCCACCAGCGTCCGCAGCTCCGGCAGGGGCGACAGCGTGGCGCGCTTGGCGATCACCCGGTACTCGGTCGGCGCCATGCACAGCACGTTGACGCCTTCGACCGCGAGGATCTCGAGCCGCTCGAACGGATCGAAGCGTGCATCGTGCAACAGCGCGCTCGCGCCCCGGATCCACGGCGCGATGAACGCGTTGCGGGCTGACTTCGACCAGCCGCTTGCGGCGGTACACCAGACCAGGTCGCCGGGACGGGCGTCCAGCCAATGTTCGGCCTGGAGGCGCTGGCCGGCCAGGTAGCGATGCCCATGGATGACGCCCTTGGGCTCACCGGTGGTTCCGCTCGTGAACGTGATCAGGCACGGGTCGGTGGGCCCGAGCTCCACGGCCGGCACCGGCGCTTGCGCGTAGAGCGCATCGTCGGGAACGGTCAGGACGGTCGCGCTCGGTGCTGCGGCGCTCAGTTCCGCGAGGTTTCGCTCATCGGCCACGATCAGCTTCGGCCGCGTCGCGTCGAGGCGGAGGCGGAGGTCCTTGGCGCGCAGCTGCTCATTGCACGGCAGCGCGACGGCGCCGATCCGGAAGCAGGCGACCATCGTCAGCACCCACTCGGGCCGGCTGCCGATCAGGGTGAGAACCACGTCGCCACGCTCGACCCCGTGGCGCCGAAGCGTCCCCGCCAGGCGCGCGCTGCGATCTGACACCTCGCCGAAGGTCCACTCGCGGCGCCCGCCGCCGCGGGTTAGCTCGACCAGCGCTCGCCGGTCAGGCGCTGCCGCATCGACCACCTCGGATGTGAAGTTCATGGCGGCGGCCAGTGTGCCAGGATCGGCCGGCGTGACGGTCTGGAACGCGGTCCTGTGGCTGCACCTGGTGGCGATGGCCTTCTTCCTCGGCGGGCAGTTGATGTTGGCCGCGGTCGTCGTGCCCGTGCTGCGCGGGCGCGAAGGCGACGTTCCGATGCGTGCGGCTGCCCGCCGCTTCGGTTTCGGGACGGTGGCGGCGATTCTCGTGCTGATCGCCACCGGCTCGGCGATGGCCAGCCACTACCACCGCTGGAGCGACTCGACGCTCGACGTCAAGCTGGGGCTGGTGGCGTTGGTGGTGATCCTGATCTCCGTCCACCTGCGCCGGCCAACCTGGCACGTGCTCGACGCCGCGATCTTCCTGACCTCACTGGCGATCGTGTGGTTGGGCATCGTCGTGGCCGGGTGAGCTGCCCGGGCGGCTCACCCCAAGGCCGGTAGTGGCCGCCGAGTCGACCGCGCCGGGAAAGGAGGTCCGGATTGCGGGCGACCCGGCGATCCACTGGATTCTTCGCCGGCCCGAGCTCTCATCGCGCCGTCAGAGCGCGGTTTGCGAAGTGTCGTGGCATGCATCTACCCAGATACTCCGGTTTCTAGTGCAAAACTTCCAGATCATGGATGCTTGCCTCGTGGCCCTCGCTCGGCTGTAGGCTCAGAGACGATGGGCATGATGACCGCCACCGGGCCGCTCAGCCCGATGCCGTCCGGGAAGTTCAACTTCACCCCACCTCCCGCGGGCAGCGCGCTGTACCTGGAGCCGACGCCGAAGCGGATCCGCGCGCAAGTTGCAGGTGAGACGGTCCTCGACAGCCGCCGCGCACTGCTGCTCCAGGAGTCCGGCCTGATGCCGATCTACTACTTCCCGCCGGCGGACGTGCGGACCGATCTGCTCACGCCGACCGACAAGCACACCCACTGTCCGAAGAAGGGCGAGGCCTCGTACTACTCGCTCCAGGTCGGCGACCGCGTCGTCGAGAATGCCGCCTGGTACTACCCGGAGCCGCTCGAAGGGGCGCCGCCGATCAAGGACCTGATCGCGTTCTACTGGGACCGGATCGATCGGTGGTTCGAGGAGGACGAGGAGGTGTTCGGCCACGCGCGCGACCCGTACCACCGGATCGACACCCGCAAGTCGGGCCGGCGGGTGAAGGTGTCGCTGCACGGCGAGACACTGGCCGAAAGCAGCCGCGCGGTCGCTCTGTTTGAGTCAAACCTGCCGGTCCGCTGGTACCTCCCGCGTGAGGACGTGCTCGCCGAGCTCGAGTCCAGCGACACCACGTCGATCTGCCCGTACAAGGGCGAGGCCGGCTACCACTCCGTGCGTCTGGGGGATGGAACCGTGGTCGAGGATCTGATCTGGTACTACCCCGATCCGCTCCCGGACGCGATCACCGTCGCGGGCCTCCTCTGCTTCTACAACGAGAAGGTCGACCTCGAGCTCGACGGCGAGGCCCAGCCGCGCCCCGAGCCGCTCCGGCGCTGAGCGCCTGCGCCGCGCGCTAGGCCCCCAGCACCATCTGCGTGCACACGAAGTTGGCGGCCAGACGCCCGCCCTTGTTCACGCGAACCTCCCAGACCTGAGTCCGCCGGCCGCGGTGGAGCGGCTCACCGACACCGATCAGCTCATCCCCCGCCACCGCGGCGCGGAACACGTTGACCTTCAGCTCGACGGTTGTGAAGTTCTCGTCGATGGGCAGGTTGCGCATCGTTCCCCACGCCGCGACGGTATCTGCGAATGCCACCCAAACCCCCCCGTGAACGTAGCCTCCGGGGTGGAGGTGCCGGCGGTCGATCGCCAGCCTCGCCCGCACGCTGTCATCCTCGATCTCCAGCAGCTCGACCCCGAGGTCGCCCGGGAATGAGCCGTTCAGGACGCCAGCGGAGTTCGCCGCCGTGATCTCGGGATTGGTCCGCGCCGCTGGCACGGGCGGGCAGTCTACGCAGCCTCTCGCCGGCGCCGCGCGAGGATCGCATGCAGCCGCTCCGCCTCCTCCGCAGGCCGCTGCGTAAAGCGCTCGTCGGTCAGCCGGATCGTCACCAGGTCGACGAGCAGCGTGTCGACGTCGCGGTTGCGGTCGTCCTCGAACGACACGCGGCTCGAGTGCCACGGCCAGCTATCGAGTTCGACGATCACCCGCTCCTCGACGAACAGCGCGTCGACCTCGTGGCCGGCAATAACCGTGTTGATCAGCGGTGTCGGCAAGCCGTAGCGCGCGCAGAACGCCAGGAACTCGTCCTCGAACCCTGAGCGGGTCGGCGCCTGCGTCGTCTCGATCAGCGGCTTGACGAGCGGCGCGCCCGGATGCGACGGAAACCGCGCGACGACATCGGCCAGGTCCTCGACCGGGCCGGCAGCGCGACCCTCGGGTCGGTCAATGCCGA